>AEVK01000082.1 GCA_000209515.2 gamma proteobacterium IMCC1989 | reverse complement strand
TGCTTGAGAAGGCTTGCAGGGTGTTTTGTACGCCGTTACTAGTTTGCTCAAATGTCTCGTGCCATTGCGTTAACCGCTGATGGTCTTGCTGCTGCTGATGCTCAAGCCATTCTTCGCTCGCGCTACCAAAACGGCTCAACATCGCAGTAGACGCACTGTCCACCTGCTCACTTAGTCTTTCTACCGTATTCGCTACACGTTCAACCATGGCATCGTTAGCGGTTTGGTACTCGCCTAACCCCTGCTGCCACGCTTGCGCCATCTCTTTGGTGGTATCGGTCATGTCTTGAGAGAGTTTACCGAGCTGCTGCTCTACGTTATCCGCAAGGCGAGTATGGGTATTCGCCATATCACCACTCACCGTATTCACCATGTCAGAGATCATTGGTTGTAACTGGCGAACAGACTGTTGTAGGTTTTCATCCAATAAACGGCTGCTACTTTCAAGAAAACGACTGCTACTATCTACATTATCTTTAACGCTTTGCTTTAAGCTCGCATCGACTGAATCGGCCAATGTGGTAAACGTGCTGCTCACTTCCGTATGAAATTGTGTTTGGTTAGCACTTAACTGCTGACTAATCTCTTCGCTAAACTGTGTTAAACGCTCAGCAACCGATGACAATGTTTCGGCCACTACCGGTAACGATTGCGCCTGTTCTTGCATCGCTTTAAAGGTTTGATCACGGTTATAAGCGAGCGAGAAGTTTTGAAACGCATCTGTCATTTTGCTATCGAGCAAATGCGATGCCAGTACACGCTGACGGCGACTTAAGGTAGACACAAAGCCCAACATCGCCGATGCACTCACACCCGCAACCGATGTACCAAAAGCCAAACTCAAGCCTTTAATGGGCGCACTTAAACCTGCTCGTATGGCTTCTAACTCATTGGTGCCTTCCAAGGCTGATACCGCACCTTTTAAAGTGTCTACCATACCGGCGAATGTACCTAGTAAACCCAGCATGATTAACAAACCGACTAAATACGGCGTCATCATGGGTGCAGGTAATGGCACATGCTCCCCTTGAATGCGTAAGCGCACGCTACTGCGAAGTGCGGGCGCGAGTAAATCTAACCACTCGTCTAGCACAGAGATTTTGCCATCGGCTTTCGCTAAGGCATGCTCAAGGCTACTGGTCTCCCGTTGAAACCGTGTGAGTTCCATAAAGCCCAACACATACACAATACCGATCACGCCGGTGACAACAAACGCGAGTATATTCGAGCCCATAAAGCTGGTGCCCATCCATAGTACAATCGTCGCGCCTAATACAAAGGCGGCAATAGACAATATTCTTGTCATTTGGTCTGTTCTTCCTTTTTATCTTGTTCAGGGAATTCACTACATAAGGCGTCAATCAGCCCTAAAGTGGGTTGTAATCGACAATCTAATTCTGCCAGTAACAGGCATTGCATTTCACGTAGGAAATCGTGTATTGCTTTGCCTGGGTTCTTGTCCGCATTCCTATTCCTATTCCTATTTATACTCTTACCCGCACCCTTTTCGACAAGAAGGCTGTCGTCTTTGCTTATGGTTTCTGAATACTGACTATGTAAATAATGAAAACGTTTGGTGAGTAATACCGGGATAACTCGCAAAGCCTTGCGACTATAAGCCGTTAAAACCTCTCCTAGCTTACCGTCCAGTGCCGCCAATTGCGCTAAACCGGATGACTGGCTGGTCAACTGTCGGCGAATACGCGTGTGCAATTGTAAAACGCGGGATTCCATTTCACTTTGATACAAACTGTAAAAGCGTAAATACGCGCTCAAGCCATCGTCATTCGGATTAAAACCTTCATCCCCTGCTTGCGGTAAACGTAATGCCGAGGAACGCTGGGCAAATGGGGGCGAACCGCCTTCTGTAGAACCGCCCTCTGTAGAAACACCCTTTGTAGAGCCGCCTTCTGCTGAAGACCTTTCGACAGAAGAATGTTCAAAGGCAAAGCTACGGACAATCAATGTCATCACCTCACCACGGGCTTGCAAATAATGGGCTTTCGCCTTCTCCGCGACACTCTCACCCACACTATCACCCGCATTGGCCGGATCGTTGGGAGCCTTTATCTTAGGCGTTTTATCCAAAAAAACCGATAAGCTAAATGCTTCCGAAAAATCGATAAACTGCCCTACTGTCGCCACAAATCGTGAATGCGGCAAACGACTATCCAGCACAGAGAGTGACTGCAAGGTCTTAACCAGTGGGGAATGAGGGTATGTTGTGTGAGTAGCAGTCGATGGCATACAAATAGCTAGATAAACAGCGCCTAAAAAAGCCGAGCATTCTATCACTGTTCAGATGGTTTCGCCTTTGAAACCCGTCACTTAATAGGGAAATATTTCTAAGATGTATGACACAGGACATGACATACGTAATGGGGCTAGAAAGAGACAAGACGTAGCCAAATAGAGTAAGAACTACATATAACCACACAGAGCTATATAGCTCTATCTAAAAGCCCTAGCGATTAAAAAACCGCTCAATCAACGCCACCGACTCCCCCATAATGTGGTCTTCGAACTCGTCAAGACTCTTACCGAATACTTGCAGGTATTTATCCGCCTTATCGTGGGTCAGCTGCTTTTTAGCGACTCGATATTCCATTTCGGCTAATGTCTTATTACTGCGAGGAATGATATTCCAATGAATAAAATCGGCATCTAAATCAACAACTTGCTCCTGCGCGAATGCGCAAAAAGCATCGACATAATCGATACCTTGAGGCCCTAGGCAACCGGGCTCTACGCGGTAGGTTACCGTGAGTTTTTGATGATCAGGTAAAGGTTGGCTAGCGTTCATAAATAGGCTACTCAGCTCCATATAGACTACAACGTGGTTTTCACATGCTATATAGAGTGTAGATCATAGACTGCTATGTCGAGCATAAATATGCCATTTTTTTAAATTCATTCAACTAGCACAATCACTAAGATATTCTCTTAGTAAACTTGGCAACAGCTCCTTGATGAGCCCCAGCAATGAGAGGCATTATTTCCTCGAAGCTCGACTCAGAAGGGCTAAGTATTTGCACCCACGACATCCAGCCATAGATAGGGTGCGGCATTAACTCGTCACAAGCCGTAAAATCATGTCCTGTATCAACAATCCCCCCTTTACTGGGCCTTGCCGGTGGCTTACCTAATAGAGAGAGATAAGCAGCCTTACCAATCCCAATACTTAAACGAAAAACGCCGTCGCGATCCAAATCAGATGATTTATCATTATCGCCATTTTTTTCCTTGATCGTACAAAAATACACCCCATTGGGTAAGGCATTACCGGGGTTATAAAACAGCGACGTTTCCCCCCAACTGGCTTTAGGCACTACACCGTCAAAGCTATCCGTGACGATGTTAATAATATGTTCCGGTGTCATATAATTTCCTGATTTATATCGCCACTTATCGCCACTTAATGACTTCTACAACCTAGCCTTTAAAAGCGCGCTAATAACGCCTCGCTATAATCATCTGCATTTAGCGTTACTTCGTATTGTGCAGCCAAATTATTAAGATCTGCTTGTTTAATCAAAAGCTCATCCATCAGCAGAGTATTATCGTCTAGCTGCCATAACAGACGCGATGCGGCGTAGCTGTAATGCATTGCTAACAAAGCATCGGCATCGCCTTCACGACTTGCAGCATCTAGCTTAGCTATTTTACGATTAATTTTATTCAGCGATTGCTTTAATTCCCACACGTACACCACTTCAGTCATAAAATCATGCTGACGAGAGCGATTGAGGAACCAAGCCATCGTCACGCCAGCAACAACAACCCCCAATAAATTCCAGTAAAAATGGCTGCCGCTCTCGTCTGGAAAAAAAGCAATCAAGGTTTGTGACACCCCTAAACTACCC
This sequence comes from gamma proteobacterium IMCC1989, assembly GCA_000209515.2. GTDB lineage: Bacteria > Pseudomonadota > Gammaproteobacteria > Pseudomonadales > Cellvibrionaceae > Endobugula. The sequence continues at coordinate 140 of AEVK01000082.1, read as the reverse complement.
AGCGCTAAACCAACTGCACATCCAGCCATTACTATTTTTAAATGGCGACGATAACGCGTTTTATTTATTTCGATGAGTTTCATATATACCTAACAGTAAATTTTGATATTAGGAACCTCTGAATAAGTCTGAGTGGAATT
>AEVK01000083.1 GCA_000209515.2 gamma proteobacterium IMCC1989 | reverse complement strand
TTACAAACCATTTACAAACCATTTACAAACTATTGAAAACTTAAGTTGAGCTATTACACGTTCACCTTATATTTAAGATCACTCACTTCATCACCTGTCATCCCACGAAAACCCCACTGATGAGGCGCTTGCTCTTTGATAACAATTTCAATATCGACGGGAGCAATAGAAAGCTCGCTTTCTATTGCCTTAAAAAGAGATTTAATCAAACTTTTTTGAGTCTCTACTTTACGACCAGCCATCATATTTATTTCGATAACGGTGTAAGCATTACTACGACCACCCGGGTAATAAAAATCTTCTTTGTTCATAGGGATAAAACGATGAGCGCGTTTATCTTCTGGCATTCCCAAAACCGATTGCATACAGCCGTGAATAACATCGGACAACTGCGCTTTAATTGGGTTTAGGTTTTCTTTAATTCCAAAAATGACAATCATTTAAACTCCATGTTTCTATCATTTTTTTAATGTGAGTCGGGAGTACAAATAGCTTCTTCTATAAGGTTCTACCTCCGCCTCTCTATTCAACTCTAGCCATACAATTCTTTCATATATGCCCAAAACACGTCTAAAATAACAGTACCCAGAAGATATAGTTTAAAAGTGACGAGCATTTATATTAAATACCGATATAACGTATTAAAAAATCAACTCCACAGGAAAACCATTCTCAAGTACTAAACCACTTTCATCAAAGACTCAACCACATATCCCATATTACGATCACTTAATCCCGCTACGCTAATGCGGCTGGAATTAACCATATAAATACTGTGCTGTTGCTTTAGCGCAAGTACTTGCTCTGGGTTAATACCTAAGAAAGAAAACATACCTTTTTCGTGTTGGATATAATCAAAGCGTGAACCGGCACCAGCCGCTTGCAACTGGCTTACCAAGCTTACACGTAAGCTGGCAATACGCTCGCGCATGGTGGTGAGCTCTGTGTGCCATTGCTGAGTAAGGGCTGGGTTATGCAAAATAATATCGACAACGGCTGCACCATGGTTAGGCGGCATAGAATAAATGCCACGCGCAATACTTAATAGCTGACCATGACTAATGTTTGCAGCGGTGGTGTTTTTGGCAATCACAACTACTTCGCCCACACGCTCACGATACAAACCGAAGTTTTTAGAGCATGAGCTGGCGATAATCATTTCTGGGCAGTGTTCGGCGAGATAACGCATTCCCCATGCATCTTGCTCTAGACCATCACCTAAGCCTTGGTAAGCTACATCAACGAATGGCATTGCGCCTTTTTCATTTAATAACGCAGCGACTGTTCGCCATTGCTCTTGTGTTAAATCAGCTCCTGATGGGTTATGACAGCAACCATGTAGCAAGACGACATCTCCCGCTTTGATTTCTTGTAGGCCTTCCATCATCGCATCAAAATTAATACCGTGGGTTTCCCCGTCGTAATAAGGGTATTCTCCTAGTTGTAAACCACAACTACTCAATAAGGGAATATGATTCGCCCATGTGGGCGTAGAGATCCATACGGTTGCTGGCACTTGTTTATCTTGGTTACAGCGTTTAATCAAATGGCCTGCTATGTTGAGCGCACCACAACCACCCGGCGCTTGCACGCCCATCACACGCTGGTCTTTTATTGCGGGGTGAGAGTCGCCTAACAATAGGTTAATCATCCCTTGGTTAAAACCGACTAGACCTGCAGGGCTCACGTAGGTTTTAGTGGTTTCTTCTTGCTGCAATTGGGTTTGAGCTGCCTGTACTGCGGCCATAATAGGTGTATTGCCGCTTTCGTCTTTATATACCCCTGCGCCTAAGTCGACTTTATTAGGATTGTCATCAGCTTTGCATTCAACAACAAGGTTCAAAATAGGGTCTGCGGGTAAGGCTTTAAGTACATCAAACATAAGGCATCCTATGTATAAAAAACGGGGGAAAAAAGAGATAGCGTCAATCGTTGAGGCTATATCCACGATATATCTACGATTATGTCGGTAATGGCCTTAGTCATCAAGGGTCAATATTCTGAAGAGTAAAACCCACTCACATTTCGTTAAGGTAAGTCCGCTTACAGTATAAGACTACCCTTCACTGCCCTTAGAAAAAAACAATATGGTTAACGTATTTTAGTGGTGGTGTTTTTTAGCGAGTCTACAAGACGGCTACATAAAGAAGCCCTTATTCTATGAAAAACACATTAGAAAAGTTAGTAAAATAACGATAAAGCGTAGAAAAAAGACAGAAGAAGAAAACAAGAATCAGAAAGAATAAAACGGCAGTAATACTACAAATAGTCTTACTGCCGTTTTTATTTACATATAGACGTATAGATAGTTTTATAGGCTTAAGACTTTATCGCCACGACTAATACCTGAAATACCCGTACGCACGACTTCTAATACAACCGCCTCACCCACTGCACGAATAAAAGCCGTTAATTTTTCGTTATCGCCTACTAACTGGATGGTGTAAATATTAGGTGTCACATCAATAATTTGCCCACGAAAAATATCTACACTACGCTTAATTTCTTCACGTAGGCTACCCACCGCTTTGACCTTAATCATCATCAGCTCGCGCTCAACGTAAGCACTTTCTGATAACTCGATTAGCTTTATGACATCGATGATTTTGTTCAAATTCTTAGTGATTTGTTCAATTTTTTGATCGTTGCCAATAGTCGTTAACGTTAGCCGTGAAATAGTCTCATCTTCTGTTGGCGCAACATTAAGCGACTCAATATTGTAACCACGCTGAGAAAACAAACCGACTACTCGCGACAATGCGCCCGGATCATTCTCCATTAGGATTGAGATAATACGTTTATTCATGAGGTGCGCTCCGTCTTACTTAACATCATGTCACCAACTGACTGCAATGGTATTTGCATAGGGTACACGTGTTCATTTTGATCCACGTAGATATCCATAAACACCAAGCGATCTTTCATGGCAAAGCATTCTTCTAATTTTTCATATAGCTCTTCGCGCTTGGTCACTTTAATCCCCACGTGACCGTAAGCCTCGGCTAATTTAACAAAGTCGGGCAAAGAGTCTTCGTATAAGGTTTCGGCATAGCGGCTTTCATAATTCATATCTTGCCACTGTCTTACCATACCTAACGCTTGGTTATTAATATTAATAATTTTGATGGGCAATTTGTATTGTGTGCAAGTTGATAACTCTTGAATACACATTTGCACACTGCCTTCGCCGGTAAAGCACACGACCGTGGCTTCTGGATCAGCAAATTGCGCACCCATCGCCGCCGGAATACCAAAACCCATGGTGCCCAAACCACCAGACGTAATCCAATGTCTTGGACGATCAAACAAATAATATTGCGCAGCAAACATTTGATGCTGACCCACATCCGTAGAAACAAGGGCTTTGCCTTGCGTCACCTTATGAACAGCCTGTACTACTTCTTGTGGCTTGATCATATCGGTAGAGGTATCAAAGCGATTTTTGGTATACAAACCATGCTTTTCACGCCACTCATTGATGGTATCCCACCACGCTTGCAAGGCATCTTGATCTAAGCTGAGCTTAGACTGACCTACTGCTTTAATTAAATCGGTCAATACTGATTCTACAGATCCCACAATAGGAATATGCGCAGCAATGGTTTTTGAAATAGATGCAGGATCAATATCAATGTGAATAATTTTTGCCTCAGGGCAAAATTTATCTAGGGCGTTGGTCACACGATCATCAAAACGTGCGCCTACGGCTAAAATCAAGTCGCTTTTATGCATGGCGGTATTCGCTTCATACGTACCGTGCATTCCTAACATACCTATAAACTGCTTATCACTACTAGGATAAGCACCTAAGCCCATCAAGGTACTCGTAATGGGCACGTTTAGTTGTTGTACTAACTGCGTGACCAATTCAGGGCCTTTGGCTGCGATAGCACCGCCACCAACATAAACCACTGGTTTTTTGGCTTCTAACAATGCTGTCGCTGCTTTACGAATTTGCCCACCGTGACCTTTTACATTTGGCGTATACGAACGAATAGATACTTTTTCCGGGAATACATAATCATATAAATTATTAGGATCAGTCATATCTTTAGGGATATCGACAACCACAGGACCCGGGCGACCAGACGCGGCCAAGTAATAGGCTTTACGGATAACCGTTGGTATTTCACTCGGATCTTGAATCATAAAGCTATGTTTTACGATAGGACGAGAAACCCCCATCATATCGGTCTCTTGGAATGCATCTTCACCAATTTTACTACTAGGCACTTGCCCAGAGATGACGACCATTGGAATTGAATCCATGTACGCTGTGGCAATACCGGTAATCGCATTCGTTGCACCAGGACCAGAAGTCACCAATACACTACCGACCTTACCAGTCACTCGCGCATAACCATCAGCCGCGTGTGTTGCTGCTTGCTCATGGCGTACTAAAATATGTCTTACATCGGTTTGGCGATAAATAGCATCATAAATATGCAATGCTGCACCACCGGGATAGCCAAATAATAATTCAACACCTTCGTCTTTTAAGGCGCGAAGTAATAAGTCGCCGCCTGACATTTTTTCCATTAGAGAACCCTCTTTACCGTTAACTTAAGACCATTAGTTTAAAAACTATTAGCTTAAAAACTATTCGCTTAAAAAAGTATCGCAACACAATTTTCATTTACTAGACGCATAAGTCATAACGACACGACATATGTACTTATGATATATAACTGTCCACAAAGAAAAAACACATGGGCGCGCAATAAGCGAGCACTGTGTAAAGTTATGTATTTACGATGTTATAACAAACATAAACAGTCAAAAACGAATCACTTGTTTTTGATGTCTTATAAGAGCCATTGACTTTTACAAGCACAATAAACTCGCGGAAAGGGCCTCGAAACTAACCGGTAAGTTAGCCGTCTAGGAAACTAATGTCACTGGCGGTAACCAGTGAAATGAGTCCCATAAACCTTCAGCTTTGAATGGTTTACGCCACATATCTTGATTTACTGGTATTTATACCTACGAGTTATACGTAAAATAGCAATACCAGTATCTCTATGTCCGTATCGCGGATTATACCGCTATTGGTTAAAAATTAACAAGTGCGTACTGCGCACAACCGCTTATTTTGTAAAACAAATATTACCGTCATCATCGACTGTCACAATAATCGTATCACCCGTTACAAAGCCGCCAGAAAGCAAAAGCTGCGCCAACGGGTTTTCTATGAGTTGCTGAATAGTGCGTTTTAATGGCCTTGCACCATAAACAGGATCAAATCCCGCATCAGATAGCTTATCCAGCACTTGATCGGTTAAGGTAATGTCGATTTCACGATCTGCTAAGCGATTCTTTAATCCGGCTAATTGGATATCTGCAATGCCTCTAATTTGATCTTTTGCTAGGGGATGAAACACCACCGCTTCATCAATACGGTTAATAAATTCCGGACGGAAGTGCTTCACCACAACTTCCATCACGGCGGCTTTCATCGCATCGTATTTATGTTGATTCGCTGAATCTGTCGCGCCATCAGAGCCAGTACTCTCTCCAGCTAAATCAGGTAAATCAAAACTCACGTTATCAAATGAGCGATTCTGCCCGATCTCCTGTATGGCATCCGACCCCAAGTTGGAGGTCATCACAATAACGGTATTACGGAAATCAACGGTACGGCCTTGACTGTCCGTTAGACGACCATCATCCAGCACTTGTAACAAAATATTGAATACATCTGGGTGAGCTTTTTCAATTTCATCTAACAGCAGCACAGAGTACGGGCGACGACGAACGGCTTCGGTTAGGTAACCGCCCTCTTCGTATCCCACGTAACCTGGGGGTGCACCGACTAAGCGAGCGACCGCATGCTTTTCCATAAACTCGGACATATCCAGTCGCACCATGGCATCGGGGCTATCAAACAAAAATTCGGCCAATGTTTTACATAACTCGGTTTTACCTACACCGGTTGGCCCTAAAAACAAAAACGAACCGTTAGGACGATTAGGGTCAGATAGTCCTGCACGAGAGCGACGCACGGCATTAGAGACGGCAACAATCGCCTGCTCTTGGCCTATCACACGGCGATGTAACTCAGTCTCCATCGATAATAATTTTTCACGCTCGCCTTCGAGCATTTTGGATACAGGAATACCTGTCCATTTTGAGACGACATCGGCAATCTCTTCTTCGGTGACCTTATTTCGCAATAGCGTCATTTCAATTACGTCGGCTTGGCTCGCCGCATTAAGCTGCTTTTCTAACTCTGGAATAACGCCGTACTGCAACTGCGAAATACGCTCTAAATCGCTTGCCCGTCTCGCAGCATCCATATCTACTCGTGCTTGCTCTAAAGTCGCTTTAATTTCTACCGTGCCATGTAAGGCAACTTTTTCGGTATTCCATATTTCCTCCAAATCAATGTATTCTTTTTCTAATACAACAATGCTTTTATCCATTGAGGCCAGTCGTAAACGCGAAGCGTCATCATCATCTTTTTTTACTGCTTCGCGCTCAATTTTTAATTGTATAAGACGACGCTCTAAGCGATCTAAGGCTTCTGGTTTAGAATCTATTTCCATACGAATCCGACTCGCCGCTTCATCAATTAGATCAATCGCTTTATCCGGCAATTGCCTATCGGTAATATAACGTTGTGATAGTTTAGCGGCAGCGATAATCGCTGAATCGGTAATATCCACACCATGATGCACTTCGTAACGCTCTTTTAAACCACGAAGAATCGCGATGGTGTCGGTTTCAGATGGCTCTTCAACTAATACTTTTTGAAAGCGTCGCTCCAGCGCCGTATCTTTTTCGATAAATTGACGGTACTCATTTAAAGTCGTCGCGCCAACACAATGAAGCTCACCGCGAGCCAGTGCAGGCTTCAACATATTGCCTGCATCCATCGCACCGTCAGCTTTACCTGCGCCCACCATAGTATGCAATTCATCGATAAAAATAATGATGCGACCTTCTTGTTTTGATAGCTCATTAATAACCGCTTTTAAGCGCTCTTCAAATTCACCACGAAACTTTGCACCCGCTAATAAAGAGCCTAAATCTAACGACAAAACACGCTTATCTTTTAAACCGTCGGGTACTTCACCGTTCACAATACGCTGTGCAAGGCCTTCAATAATCGCGGTTTTACCGACGCCCGGCTCACCAATTAACACGGGATTATTTTTCGTGCGACGTTGCAATACTTGAATAGTACGGCGAATTTCATCATCGCGACCGATCACTGGATCAAGTTTGCCCGCTTCCGCTTGGCTAGTCAGATCTACGGTATATTTTTCTAACGCTTGGCGATTCTCTTCCGCATCAGGGTTATCCACCGTTTCACCACCCCGTACCATTTCTATTGCTTGCTGTAATCGTTTGATATCACCGTGAGCAAGTAGTATTTTTCCCAATGATGTCGAGCCATCTTCCATTGCGACTAAAATAAGGCTTTCGCTAGAAATATAAGCGTCACCATTGTCTTGCGACTTTTTATCAGCAAGATTTAATAATCGTCCCATCTCTGGTGACATTTGCACGTCACCATTCGGGCTTTGTACTTTAGGAAGGTCATCTAACTGTTTAGCTAATTCATTACGTAACACAGCCGTATCAAAACCTGCCTGTGCCAATAAGGGACGAACCGTGCCGCCTTGTTGGTTAAGCATGGCAGATAAAATATGTAAGGGCTCCAGACGCGTATGATCACGCCCTAACGCGAGTGATTGAGCATCGGACAATGCAGTTTGCAATTGATTGGTTAAACGGTCGATACGCATAAGAGGTATTTCCTAGATGTAAGCGGTCATCAGTAAGACATTAACTTAGACACTTATATGAGGTGAATAATAGTGAATTCAAGCATCAAGGAAAAACATGCTTTGCTTTCTAGCAAAATAGTAGAGGCTCTATTATTTTGAAACTTCAGCTGGAGTGACAGAAGGCCCAATAAAGGTCGCCATTTCTTGAGCAGAAATCGCATCATTATCGGTAGCACGCACAATAAATTTGATTTCGCTTGCAATACTGGTCAATGCATCTTGTGGGATGCTTACTCGTACGGGAATGGAAAAAATTTCGCCTTCATCCAGCTCAACCTTTTTCGCTTTACCTAAAGTAAATGGCTGATCTGAATCCACTTCAACAATAAATTCGTGGGCTTGACGATCCATATTATTAATTTTAATCATATACACGTTTTGTATTTGACCACTACGCACTCTAAACATTTGCGCACCACGGTCACGACTGACATCTATCGTTAATGGTTTTCTGTTGGCAACCGTATAGATAAACGCGCTACACATCACAATCAAAATAGCGATATAAGCAAATACACGAGGACGTAAGAATTTTGTTTTGCCGTTTTCCAGTTCATCATCACTAGTGAAGCGAATAAGACCACGGGGGTATTCCATTTTATCCATCACAGCATTACAGGCATCAACACATAAACCACAGTTAATACATTCGTATTGCAATCCATCACGGATATCGATATCGACTGGGCATACTTGCACACACCAAGAGCAATCAATACAGTCGCCTTTCCCTTCGGCTTTGTAGTCCTCATCGGGTTTACGCGCGCCACGAGGGTCACCACGCTCTGTATCATAATGCACGGCAAGCGTGTCATCGTCATACATGACTGACTGAAAACGCGCATAAGGGCACATATATTTGCAGACTTGCTCACGTAAAAAGCCTGCGTTCATATAAGTCATGCCGGTAAAAAAGAGCGTCCAGAAAATCGCTGTAAAACTATCAACTACCAAAAAGCCCGCATCATCAAAATAAGGTATAAAACCGTTGAGCAATTCTCGTACCGGATAAAAATAAGCGACAAAAGTGAAGCCAGTAATAAAAGAAATAATCAGCCAAAGAAAATACTTACTGGTTTTGCGGAAAAACTTTTCTACTGTCCAATTACTTTTATCTAGTTTAATACGTTTATTACGGTCACCTTCGCAAAAATGTTCTGCCCAGATAAACATAAGCGTCCATACGGTTTGCGGGCAGGTAAAACCACACCATACTCGACCAAGAAAAGCTGTAACAGTAAATAAAGCAAACGCAGAAATAATCAATAGCCAAGCCAGCAGCATGCCGTCTTGAGGACCAAAAGTAACCCAAAGAATATGAAATTGTCGTGCGGGGAGATCAAACAAGATGGCCGGGCGGCCATCAATGGTAAACCAGGGTAGTAACAAAAAGCCTAACATGAGTGGTAGGCCAGCATAGCGGCGTAGTGACTGGTAAAAACCAGAAATTTTTCGAATGTAGACTTTTTCTTCTGACTCGTAAAGATTAACGTAACGAATAGGTGATTCGTTGGCGGGTTCTTTTTTATCAGTAGCGTTAGACATCTTTGAGAGAATTACCCTTTTTAACTGTGAGACCTTAGACCTTAGGTGTTAGATGCAAGATGCTTTAAAAAACTGAACACTGCGAAGTAAAGCTTCTAAACTCTCACGTCTAGCGTCTCACACTTTTTTACTCCAACGATAGGCTGTAAACATAAGCAGTTAACAAATGAATTTTATCTTCACGCAAGCGGTTTTGCTGCGCAGGCATTACACCGTTTCTACCTTGGCGTAAGCTTTGTCGAATACCCGCTGGGGTGCCTTCATACAACCAAATATCATCCGTTAAATTAGGCGCACCCATCGCATAATTGCCTTTGGCGTCACCACCATGACAAGCAGCACAATTCGCGGCGTATATTTTTTGGCCTTCTTCAACAAGATCAACATTATGTTCTGCACCAGAAAGACTTAATACATATTGCGTGACCGTATTAATCCCTTTTTCACCTAGTACACCCGACCATGCTGGCATCGCCGCATTACGACCATTCACTAAGGTATATTTAATATTTTCTGGTGTTCCACCATACAACCAATCGTTATCGGTTAAGTTAGGAAAACCCAATGCACCACCGGCATCTGCGCCGTGACAAACTGCGCAATTATTGGCATAAACGCGTGAGGCCATTTTCATTGCACGAGAGTCTTCAGCAAGCTCTTCAACTGACATGGTCGAATAGATACCATAGCTCGTTTCGTGTTGCGCTAAAGCTCTTTTTTGTTGCTCTTCCAACTGTCGAACACTGGTCCAGTGACCTTCTTCATAGAAAGGGAAATAGCCTTTCCAATTACCCAAACCTGGATAAATAATAAGATACAATACCGTAAACACGATACTGCCCATAAACATATAGAACCACCACTTAGGTAATGGGTTGTCATATTCTTCAATACCATCGTACACATGACCAGTGGTTCTGTTTTCTGGATCGACATCATCTCTTACCGCTACTTTTCGATTGGCCAGCAATACCCAAAGGATCAATAATAAATTGGTCACTGTAAGACCTATAATCCACCAACTCCAAAACGTACTCATAATAAATTACCTATTCTCTAATCGCTGTCGATCGAATCTTACTGTTTATCTAAAGAGCTATTGTTTTCCGTACGATCATCCAATGAACGATCATGCTGCTCTTCATCGGCAAACGGTAGGTTTGCCGCATCATCAAACTTTTTTCTACGCGAAGGAGCAAATGCCCACCAAAAAATGCCAACGAAAGCGATCATCACGAAAACTGTCGATAAACCTCTTATATCATTGATGTCCATTGTCTGCCTCGCCTATTTTTTAACGTTTTTGCTGCAGAATAGGCAATGTGCCCAGTTGCTGCAAATATGCTACTAGTGCATCAATTTCCGTTACGCCTTCAACAGCCGCTTCCGCACCGGCGATATCTTCGTCGGTATACGGTACGCCAACTGTACGCAATGCACGCATTTTTTTAGGGGTTTGCTCGCCGTCAACGATGGCATCAAACAACCAAGGAAATGAAGGCATGTTAGATGCTGGCACTACATTGCGCGGATTGTACAAATGCGCTCTATGCCATACGTCACTGTAACGCCCACCTACACGGGCAAGATCAGGGCCAGTACGCTTAGAACCCCATAAAAATGGATGCTCATACACTGACTCACCTGCTACTGAATAGTGACCATAGCGCTCTACTTCTGCACGTAAAGGCCTTACCATCTGGGTATGACATACATGGCAACCTTCGCGGATATAAATGTCACGTCCTTCTAGCTCTACTGCTTTTAGCGGCTTCAAGCCCTCAATAGGAGTAGTGGTTTCTTTCAAGAAAAACTGCGGCACGATTTCTACTAGGCCACCAAAGCTGATCGCGATGATGACAAAGAACAACATCAAACCAATATTCTTTTCTACAATGTCATGATTCTTCACTGTGATCGCTCCTTACGCGGCTTGAGTATTAGAGGGTGGTTGCTGCTCGGCTACTTGTACTGGCGCACCATGGCGAACAGTACGATAGGTGTTATATGCCATTACAAACATACCTAACAAGAATAAACCGCCCCCAATCACACGAACAATATAACCACCCTGACTCGCTTGAACCGACTCAATAAAGCTATAAGTTAATGAACCATCGGCATTGAATGCACGCCACATAAGGCCTTGCGTAATACCGTTAACCCACATTGCGGCGATATATAACACCGTACCCGATGTCGCTAACCAGAAGTGAACGTTGATCAGGCTTGTACGCCACATACCTGTTTTACCGAATAAAATAGGAATCAGGTGGTAAAGCGAACCAATAGAAATCATCGCAACCCAACCTAATGCACCAGAATGCACATGACCGATAGTCCAGTCAGTATTGTGTGATAAGGCATTCACCGTTTTAATTGCCATCATTGGCCCTTCAAACGTCGACATGCCGTAGAACGACAGTGATACCACAAGGAAACGTAATGTCGGATCAGTACGCAATTTATGCCACGCACCTGACAAGGTCATAATACCGTTAATCATGCCGCCCCAACTTGGCGCCAATAGGATTAACGACATCACCATACCTAAACTCTGCGCCCAATCTGGCAATGCTGAATAATGTAAGTGGTGTGAACCAGCCCAAATATATAAAGAAATCAACGCCCAAAAATGGACGATGGACAACTGATAAGAATAGACCGGACGACCCGCTTGTTTAGGAACAAAGTAATACATCATTCCTAAGAAACCAGCGGTTAAGAAGAAACCTACTGCATTATGTCCATACCACCATTGCACCATCGCATCGGCAGCACCGGCATAAGCAGAGTAAGATTTAGTCAGCGATACGGGTATGGCTGCACTGTTGACAATATGTAAGACAGCGACTGTGGCAATGAAACCACCGAAGAACCAGTTGGCCACATAAATATGAGAAGTTTTACGCTTCATAATCGTACCGAAAAATACGATCGCATAAGAAATCCACACTAGCGCCAGTAGAATATCGATAGGCCATTCTAATTCAGCATATTCTTTACTGGAGGTTAAACCCATTGGTAGGGTAATCGCTGCTAACACAATAACTGCCTGCCACCCCCAAAAAGTAAAGGGAATCAACCAGCCACCAAACAACTTCACCTGACATGTTCTTTGCACCACATAATAAGAGGTGGCAAACAAGGCACAGCCACCAAAGGCAAAAATAACCGAATTGGTGTGCAGGGGACGTAAACGACCAAAGTGGGTATAGGGCTGAAGAATGTTGTTTAAGTCAGGCCATACCAATTGCGAAGCAATAAGCACGCCCAAGCCCATACCAAAAATACCCCACGCGATAGCCATAATAGAAAACTGGCGGACAACGTGATAGTTGTAAATGGAATTAGCATTGGCAGCTGCCATATGATTACTCATAGAAACTTTCCTAGATGGTTAGAAAGTGAACATAAAAACTGTTAACGCGTGCGAGCAGGATAAGCTATTCGCACACCATACAGTGTCATAAAGTGCTTACGTCGTATTTGATTCATATCAAATAAACATCAAAATACACCATATAGGCATAGGTCATATGCATAACCTGCCTAGGTAAGTGTAGATTACACACGTAATTTAGTCGTTTTTAATTCGCTTATAATTATATTTTATCGCCCTTATGTGACTTTTACTAAGACAGAAAAAGAAACATGGGGGGAACTTCTAAAACAATAAGCTAAAAACGATTTATATCCGGTCTGCCACTCAGGTGACAAAACGATATTCGATTCCATGAATATGGAAATTCTCTTTAAGGAAGTATTTACATCCTAATAACCGAACTGCTTTCGACCAAAAAAGCAGCCCGATTGAGAAATCGGTTATAGTAATTTTACAGCAGCGTTCTGCCTTTATTAGCAGCAATACGTAGTCTAAGCGCGTTTAATTTGATAAAGCCAGCGGCGTCTTTTTGATCATACGCGCCCGCATCATCTTCAAATGTGGCAATATTTTCATCAAACAAGCTATTCTCTGAGCGACGTCCAACGGCACTAACAGAACCTTTATATAATTTTACGCGCACATCGCCATTAACGACTGCTTGCGATTGATCAATCATCGCCTGAAACATTTCGCGCTCAGGACTCCACCAATAACCGTTATAAATAAGCTCTGCATATTTAGGCATCAATTCATCTTTCAGGTGGGCTACTTCGCGATCAAGCGTAATCGACTCTATTGCACGGTGCGCTTTCATCATAATCGTGCCGCCCGGTGTTTCGTAACAGCCACGTGATTTCATACCGACATAACGATTTTCAACAATATCAAGGCGACCAATACCATGTTCGCCGCCAATTTTGTTCAAAAACTCTAATACCGTCGCCGGCGACATGGCTTCGCCATCAATCGCGACAATATCGCCTTTATCATAAGACAATTCTAAATATACCGCTTCGTCTGGTGCATTTTCTGGAGAAACACTCCAACGCCACATATCTTCTTCTGCTTCTGCCCAAGGGTCTTCAAGTATTCCACCCTCATAAGAAATATGAAGTAAATTAGCATCCATTGAATAAGGAGATTTTTTCTTGCTGCTTGAATAATCTACTGGGATATCGTGCTTTGCACAATAATCCATCAAAGTCTCACGGGAAGTTAAATCCCATTCACGCCAAGGCGCTATCACTTCAACGCCTGGCTTTAATGCATAAGCGCCTAATTCAAAACGCACCTGATCATTACCCTTACCTGTCGCGCCATGGGAGATGGCATCCGCACCGGTTTCATTAGCAATTTCGATCATGCGCTTAGCGATTAATGGACGCGCTATAGAAGTGCCTAGTAAATACTCACCTTCATAAATGGCATTAGCGCGAAACATAGGAAAGACATAATCACGCACAAACTCTTCACGCAGATCATCAATATAGATTTCCTTTACACCTAAAGCTTCCGCTTTCGCTCTCGCAGGCTCAACTTCTTCGCCTTGCCCTAGATCAGCAGTAAAAGTCACTACTTCGCACTGATAGGTTTCTTGTAACCACTTAACAATGACAGAGGTATCTAAACCACCGGAGTAGGCTAGAACAACTTTATTAATTGAAGACATGAATTTCTCCCAGAGAATAAGTACTTAACAGCTAGCGCATCACATAAATAATACGATGAAATTCGCCGTTTCACTCGTTGAGCACACGATATGACGGCTAATACGGGCGCGGATTGTAACAGAAAATAACAGAATAGGAGAAACGATTAGCGCATTATAAGGCAGATAATAGCGCTTTCATAAAAGGACATGAAAACTACAGGCTATCCTTTTTACTAAGTCTTTTGTTAATTATCAAAAGATTCTCACACAGACACACTCACTCAGCTTAGTGAGTGTGTATCGCAGACTCATTTATTCTTAGTTGAATCGTTATTAGCTGCAGCATTATTAGCAGGGCTATTATTGAGAGAGCTGTTATTAAGAGAACCACTATTAAGAGAGCCACTCTCACCAGAGGCATTAGCCGCTTTAGGCTTAGAAGCATTAATGGTGTTATGAGGCAGCTCTTTGCTTAATCGTAATGTGACACGTCTATTTGTTGCTCGACCTTTAGCGGTTTGGTTCGTTGCCACCTGATATCGCTCACCGTGCCAACGGGCAACGATCATATCTGGAGAAACGCCTTTTTCAACTAGATAATCGACCACTAAGGCGGTGCGCTCTTTAGATTTTTCCAAATTATCTGCACGCACGCCTACACTGTCAGTATGACCATCAATATAAACCGTTTTCACAGCAGGATCTTCTTTGACGTAATCTGCCACTTGATTTAAGTATCTTCTTGCGGAGGACTTTAGCTCTTCAGCATCGTTGTAGTAGAGTGATTTTTTTTCTATTTGAGAAAAGTTAACCGGCAATAGATTACGCAGGCAGTCAAGATAGTCTCGATAGCTATCGCCAAATCTCACACTAGGAATAACGACAAGCAATGCATTTTTATCACCATACCAAGGCTGCCGAATAATATGTAGGTCCATGCCTTTTTGAAGCTCTGCCAACATGCGCTCTGATATTTTTCTATTGATCGTTACCGGTGTTTCTCCATGCCTAACGTCTATCGCGGATAGAACACTGGCCGACTCACTCATTAACCAAGGAGGCGGCTGAGAAACCAAATCGGCTTTGCCTGACTTCATTCGAGGACTTTGTGACTGTAAAAAAAACCGCGTGCTAACACCGGCCTTACGTTCAAACATGGCCGTGCCAAAATCATCAACATTGTGGTGTATCTGACAGCTAAATTTAGAACCTTCAAAAACCCATGTTACTGCATCTAATCGCGTAGCATAAGTGATGGAGCTAGGGATAATACTAGCAGACACATCGACAGCAAAAAGCAGTAAAGCCAGAAAAACGGTACTACAAGCGTTACTACAAACGGTACTACAGCGGTACTGCAATAGCTCGGACGTCATCTTTCTCGCTATACGCGCACCGCATCGTTGCATGCTTAACATGGTTTTATTTATAAGAATTAATATGATCATAATAAGCTTATCGACGATAATATCCTGTGCTTTAATTCTGTTTTTAGGTAGGATGCATGGCTATTACTGATAAGTATAGTTGAGAGCCGCTATTATGCATTTCATAGACGAATGCTTTATAAACGCCCTGCACTTATGTATGCGTGTATGCGCTCATTTCGATGTTACCCACGTCACTGTTATTTAATGTAAGGATTTTTTGTGCCACATTCAGACCATTGTTCGCTTATGGCGGAAAGATTCCGAGGCTACTTGCCCGTTGTGATTGATGTTGAGACAGGAGGTTTCAACTCTAGAACTGATGCATTGCTTGAAGTATCTGCCGCAACACTCGCTATGGATGACGAAGGTATTCTCTCTATTGACCAACTATACGAATATCATGTCACCCCGTTTGAAGGCGCTAACATTGAGCAATCGGCTCTTGATTTTACTGGGATTGACCTAGAAAACCCCGATCGCAACGCGATACCTGAAGAAGACATGCTGAATGAGCTATTTCGCGTAATCCGCAAAGCGGTAAAGCGTAATGATTGCACAAGAGCGATTATGGTTGCTCATAACGCACACTTTGATCTTGGATTTGTCAATGAAGCAGCTGAACGCTGCGGAATGAAACGCAATCCGTTCCACCCTTTTTCATGCATGGATACAGCGACGTTATCGGGTCTGGCTTTTGGCCATACGGTACTCGCACAGGCTTGCCAGTTAGCTAAAATTGGCTTTAGTAATAAAGAAGCCCATGCAGCATCCTATGACACACGCAAAACAGCGGAATTATTTTGTGTGATTGTTAATCGCTGGCAAGAACTTGGGGGTTGGCCTTTACGATAGCCATAAAAACTGGGGTTAAAAACAAAAAACTAGAGCCAGATCAACATTTTT
This sequence comes from gamma proteobacterium IMCC1989, assembly GCA_000209515.2. Taxonomy (GTDB): domain Bacteria; phylum Pseudomonadota; class Gammaproteobacteria; order Pseudomonadales; family Cellvibrionaceae; genus Endobugula. The sequence goes on along the minus strand of AEVK01000083.1, from coordinate 9,724 downwards.
TAAAAATGTTGATCTGGCTCTAGTTTTTTACAGTTTTTTTATTTAAGACATACTACTAAATAGTGATTCACTATCTAAGCCCTGAAGCTCCATAATATCTTTTAAGCGCTTTAACGCTTCTACCTGTATTTGACGTACTCGCTCACGAGTTAATCCTATTTCTCGACCGACTTCTTCAAGCGTGCTCGTTTCATACCCGCGCAAGCCAAAGCGACGACACAGCACTTCGCGCTGCTTTTCGGTAAGCTCAGTTAACCAACCGTCAATACTTGCCGACATATCGCTGTCTTGCAGCAATGATACTGGGTCAGAAACATGCTGATCAGGAATAGTATCCGAGAGCGTTTTATCTCCCTGCGGACCAATATTCACATCAATAGAATTCACTCGCTCATTGAGGCCCAGCATTTTTTCGACATCCGCTACAGGCTTATCCAATAAGTTAGCAATTTCTTCTGCAGACGGTTCATGATCTAGTTTTTGAGATAACTCACGCGCCGCTCGAAGGTAAACATTGAGCTCTTTTACTACGTGGATAGGCAATCTAATGGTGCGGGTTTGATTCATAATCGCACGTTCAATTGTCTGTCGAATCCACCATGTCGCGTAAGTAGAAAAGCGAAAACCGCGTTCTGGGTCAAACTTTTCAACCGCACGTATCAGTCCAAGGTTGCCCTCTTCAATTAAATCAAGCAGCGCCAAGCCGCGGTTCACATAGCGCCGAGAAATTTTAACCACTAGACGCAAGTTACTTTCTATCATTCGCTTGCGAGCAGCCTCTTCACCTTTTAGCGATTTGCGCGCAAAGAACACTTCCTCTTCAGCTGACAGTAAAGGAGAGAAACCTATTTCATTTAAATATATTTGTGTCGCATCTAAGGTTTTCTGTGCCTCGATCTTCGTCGTCGATGTTGTCTTGGCTGATGACGCATTATCATCACTATCATCACTGCTTTTTTTCGCACTTTTTTCAGTGCTATCGTTTATCGTAGTATCTACTTCATTATTTTCAATGACGTGGAAAGGTTGGGTAGTGCTGTCCGCTGATGCGGTGATGTCTGCAGTTGTCATTGTATTATTCCCACTGTTGTACAGGCTTATTATTTGGTGCGCCGTACTTATAATTAACTAACACTGAATGTAGAGCTTACTGCAAGATTATTATTAACGATCTAAAGCAATACCTTGTCATACTTCTGATCACACTTTTGAAGATGACAAATCAGCACCCTGATAACGGTAATGTTGAGTACAAGTCTTGTTTTCTCGTCGCTCATTACTGTTATCGGTCAAAGTCAAAGAGAGTTTAGGTTTTTCTTCTAGGTCTTTTTCTTAGGCCTTTCTTTTAGGTAAGTAAGTTAATGGATTAACTGACTGACCATTACGCCTAATTTCAAAATGCAACTTGGGGATATTTGCTCTCGATCCACTCGAGCCGATATCCGCAATATGCTGTCCAACCTTAACCTTCTGCCCCTCTTTCACTCTTATGCGGCTGTTGTGGGCATAAGCACTTAAATATCTATCGTTGTGCTTAATAATGATTAACTGGCCGTAACCTCTCAACCCACTACCGGCATAAACAATTGTTCCTGATGCAGCCGCAGTAACAGAATCCCCCTTTTTCCCGGAGAGATCAATACCCCTACTATCCCCTTTCGCTGACGAAAAGTTAGTAATCACTTTTCCTTTCGCAGGCCAACGCCAAATTAACTTTTGGCTAAAAGAACTACTTGTAGCTACTGATGGTGAACGCGGCGATTTTTTTTCTGGACGGGAGACGGGGGGCTTAGTGACAGGTGTTTTTTTAACCACTTTTCGTGGAACATTTTTTGATTTAGAAGGAATCGTCTTGGAAGCCTTTATGGGTGATTTTGAGCTGCTAGGTGATCCCGATGACACTCTTAATGAGTTTGCTTTAGAGGTATTGTTATTCTTAGTCGATAAATTAAGGGCTTGACCTGGATAAATAAGAAAGTCATTCCCTATACCGTTAGCAATGGCCAACTGTTTATAATCTATACCGTATTGCCAAGCGATGGCAAATAATGTTTCACCGCGCTCTACAATGTGTTGACTGGGTTTGGCGACCTTGGTCACAGTTTTACGACTAAGGTCTGAGGAGGGAGCAATGTTTTGTGAAAATATACATGACGTTAAGGAGAAGCTAATGCTCGTTATAACGAACAGCTTGAATAACAGTCGATGAAACTGTAAGAAAGGTGTGGATAACTTATCGGCTTCCTGTGTATTCATTTTTATACTTTAATGTGCTTAAACATTCCGATTTATGCGAAAAAACTCTAAAATTTTTGTCAAAATATTGTAACTCATCACTTTAAAAACGTTTTTTAGCGCCATTTGTGACGCAAATCACACTTTATTACTTGGCCCTGCATGACTATTGCTTAACCAATCTAGTGAAAAAACAATCAAAAAACCGAGTAACATAGATATTAGCGATATTATCAACATAGATGACTGTTCATTAATCGCACTATAAGTAAGCGGTGATACATTATGCTGCACAATGGGGATAACCTCTCCATGACGATTCATTGCAGTCTCTATTACTTGCTTCCAAGGCCACAAGACATTGAGTGATCCCACCAAGAAACCCGTTAATAAAGCCATCACAATCGAATAATACCGCTTTAATAGACAGCTGAGCACATGACTAAAAGCAATTAGCCCCACAATACAACCAATACCAAAACTCGCTAAAAATAGTATATTAAAATCACTTAGCGCTTTAATAAATACGCTATACATCCCCATTAGCAACAAAATAAAGCTGCCCGAAATACCGGGCAGTATCATTGCGCAAATGGCAATAAAGCCAGAAAACATCATCATCCACCACGTTTCTGGTAGCTGTGCTGGCCGCAAAATAGAAATTGCTATGGCAATAACCGTCCCTACAAAAATGGCAATAACTTGTGGTGATCGCCAAATAGCCACCTGCCTTAGAAGATAAAGAATAGACGCGAGAACCAAACCAAAAAAGAAAGACCATACCGGTATAGGGTAGACGTCTAGCATATAGTGAATGATTTTCGCCAAACTCAGAACGCTGGTAATAATGCCCGCAAATAGTGTTAGTAAAAAACGACCGTCAATCGCACGCCAAAATACTGCGAAACCTTGCTGGTACCAAAGAGCCAAACTAAGAGGGTGTAATGTTTTCAATGCATCGATCAAACGAGCATAGATCCCAGTAATAAAGGCAATAGTTCCTCCGGACACACCGGGAACTACATCTGCCGCTCCCATCACAATTCCTTTCAAAAAAAGCATCAACCAATTAATAGACACAGAATTATTCGTCAGCTCAGATTCAGGCGTATTTTCAGGCACATTGTTAGACATAATTAACGTGTTACTCCTTGTACTAGCGGTACAAATTTGACGGGTTCTAAGATTTTTTCACTAAACTCATCGCTATCGCCTTTGCGCACCACCATTGTCAGTACCTGCTCTTGCTCACCAACAGGAATAATAAGCACGCCATTAGGGGCTAATTGTTGTTTTAAATCTTCAGGAATACGCGCTGGAGCTGCAGCACTTAAAATCGCATCAAAAGGCCCTTGGGATGCCCAACCAAACCCGCCGTCTGCATGGTGAAAACGAACATTATGAATTTTTAGCTGACGGATAATCTGACGAGCCTTTTCTTGCAACGGTCTAATTCTCTCAACACTATAAAGCTCGCCAACAAAAGGCGCTAAAACCGATGTTTGATAACCAGAACCGGTACCAATTTCGAGTACCTTGTCACGCTTACTGGTCGCAGCAATTAAAATTTCAGTCATTCGTGCAACGATATAAGGCTGCGAAAGTGTCTGTCCAAAGCCAATCGGCAAGGCAGTATCTTCATAGGCACGATGTGACAAGGCTTCATCTAAGAATAAGTGGCGAGGTAGATGTCTAAGAACATCCAACACCTCTATATTACTAATGCCTTGATCGACTAACCGTTGGACAAGACGCTCTCTTGTCCGCTGGGATGTCATACCCACACCTTGCAGCCTAAGTTTGTTATTTAATGGGGTGTTCAATGCTACTGTTCCTTATCATTATTGGTTTTAGGCGTTTTTGGCTTTAGGTTTTTGACTTTAGCTAGTTTACGTTAATCATAAACCGTTTTAAGACATTCAAAAAAACGGCTTAAAAGCCTATGTAATATACCATATTCAACTAACCGTCGATAAATACCACAGGAGCTTAATCGCAAACATCTCTAATGGAGGGACGCTAAAATGAACAATCTAGACGGAAAGGTCATTTCAGTTTAGAAAGCGCTATACCGTAACAAGTTGAGCTACTTCAGCCAGAATAGCCGTCGCAAAAGTACCAGAAGGCAAGCTGAAAGATAAATAAAGGTCATTACCTTTCCACTGTACCTCAAGCTCATCTGGCGTTAGCACTAATTCTCTTCGCTCTTGGTTCAAGCCCAAATGCTCTAAGCGTTCACACCACTGGGCTAAATCGCCTATTGCTATCTTCTCCATCTCAAGAGCGTCATCTTTTGTCGCTAAACGTCCCCTCCCCCACAATGGGCCGGTAGGATAAGTATCATTCACTACATCGCCAACCAACGTCGTTTTCCATATACCGTTCCTGACTCTGTGAGCAAGTACCTGATTAAAAACATAAGAGCGTGCCGCAGACAATATCATTGAACGCTGTTTACGAGGAGGGGAAATTCCTCGCACCAACCAGTCATTCGCCATCACAAGATTATTACCTTCACGACCAAAACGTTGTGCACCAAAGTAATTAGGTACACCTTGTTTTAGCGTACTGATAATTTCAGCGGAGATGTTTTGCTGATCTTCAGAAGACAATGAGGGAAGAGACTCATGTTCGGCCAACGAGGTAGAAACCTTGGCAATAGACGAATGGGGGGGCGAGTGGGAATGGGAAAGAGAGGAGCCGGTACGCACATCCTTCAGAGTAATAGCGAATTGATTGCGCGCATGATCCCCCAAACGAAGTTTTTTAGCGTGCTTATCTATCGATAATATTTGCACGCCCTCCATTGAAAACTGAGTCCAATCTACAGATTTACGCGCAAGCTCTGGACTAAGCTTGGAAACCGGAGGACAGTAAAGACTAAACCATTGGCGTGTAATCGCATGGCGATCTTTACGACCACAATAGCCGATATCTTTTTCGCTAATGCCAGCATACTCGGCTAATGCAGCTAAGACCCAATGGGTATTGTGAGAGGTTTTTTCGACATGTAAACACTGGTGTTCACCTTGGCCGGTTAGCGGGAAACCCAGCACCTCATCTACACAAAAATCTTGTGGTGATTGCCGGAAAATACCAGAAAGCGCTGGTAGGCGATAAGCAGAAGGAAAAGCGGTAGACAATACCAGCTGTTCGGATTCAGGTTCGGGGGCGGTTGTGGAATCAGCAGAAGGGTTCATTAATCGCCAAAATCATCGAAGCCAAGCAAAACCACTGCTTGTGCAGCAATACCTTCTTTTCGTCCTGTAAAACCAAGATGCTCGGTAGTGGTTGCTTTCACATTGATACATTGTTTATGTACCTGTAAATCGGAAGCAATATGTACACGCATATTGTCAATATAGGGCGCCATTTTAGGGGCTTGTGCAATAACGGTCATATCTGCGTTAATCAGTTGGTAATGGAGTGAGCGTATTTTTGCATACACCATTCTCAATAAATCACGGCTATCAGCACCTTTATACGCGGGGTCGGTGTCTGGGAAATGTTTCCCTATATCACCCAAAGCGCAAGCACCTAGTAAAGCATCACATAAGGCGTGAATCAGCACATCGCCATCCGAGTGTGCCACTAGGCCTTTTTCATAAGGGATCATCACCCCACCTATCACGATTTTTTTGATGCCTTGATGACCATCATCAAAAGCATGTACGTCATAGCCTTGCCCAATTCGAATATCCATTACCATCCTCTATTACCTCTTCCCACTCTTTTCCCGCTCTCTTCCGGCTCTCACCCGCAGACGCAAATACACACATATCGCCTTACTTTATTTCCGAGCTTATTATTTTTATTGAATGATGTTATATATCGCTTCTGCGATAGGCAGGTCATCAGCCTGTGTGATTTTAATATTATCATGACGACCGGCAATAATGTTAACCGCATAACCAGCCAACTCTACTGCGGATGCTTCATCAGTAATCACTTGCTTACTGGCTAATGCTTGGCTGAGCGCGTTTCGCAACAGGCCATAACGAAACATTTGTGGCGTCTGCGCCTGCCAGATAGCGCTACGGTCTAGTGTTGTTTCAATGGTATTGTTATCGTTAACTCGTTTTAAAGTATCGCTACTTCTGACACCAAGAATACCCCCTACTTCATCATCCACTAATGCATTAACCATATGATAAATAGATGTAGACGATACACAGGGCCGCGCGGCATCGTGAACCAGCACCCATTGTTTGCTACTTTCTTCGTCTTCGCTATTCTTTTTGATAAACAGTGAGGATAAGAAATCGAGTGCAGATAAAACAGAATCAGCACGCTCATCTCCACCGACTACAGTATGAATATCAGGATGCTGAGAAATAGCTAAGGTCGACCAGTGAGCATCCTTGGGATGAATGGCCACGACGATACCGGCAAGCGGTTTAATAGATAGTAGTGTCCGTAAGGTGGTTTCAAGAATAGTAGTATTAGCGAATGGCAAATACTGTTTGGGCAACGCCGCTCCCATGCGTTGGCCGATACCTGCGGCGGGCACGACAAACCAAAGCCCTTGCTCCGATTTTTTTTGACGATGATGACTTTCAGATGTGAGAGGCGTATCCAACGTTTACTCCTTAGATTGCCGACGTTCAGGCTCAACAATCATAAAGAAGGTTTCGTCTTCTTTAATCATGCCCATTTGCTCTCGGGCACGCTCTTCAATAACATCTAAGCCAGACTTTAGGGCTTCCACTTCCAAGGCTAATACCGCATTACGCTCTTGTAGGCGATTATTTTTGGCTTGCTGCTGTTCGATTTTTTCTTGGAGTGCCGCGCGATGAGAGAGGCTGCCCTCACTAATCCAAAGGCGATATTGCAGTCCAACCAAAATAACTAGTAACACTGCAATCAACCATTTCATCGTTTTCCCCCATCACAGATATTTTCTATAAAATTTCTGTGAATGACGATAGCCTAAGCTGTAGGCTTTGAGCTAGTAGACTGGGAGAATTCGGCCATACCGCGGTAAGGAGCATTCCCCTTTAATTCTGCTTCAATCACTAATAAACGATTATATTTCGCTACGCGATCTGAACGACATAAAGAACCGGTTTTAATTTGTCCGGCAGAAGTAGCCACAGCCAAGTCAGCAATGGTTGTATCTTCTGTTTCACCTGAACGATGAGAAATAACGGCGGTATAACCAGCATCTTTCGCCATCTTAATCGCTGCTAAGGTTTCCGTTAACGTACCAATTTGATTGAGCTTAATCAAAATAGAGTTGGCGATATGTTTATCAATACCTTCTTGTAAAATCTTAGTGTTGGTAACAAATAAATCATCACCGACTAATTGAATTTTATCACCTAAAATTTCAGTCTGATATTTCCAACCATCCCAATCTGATTCATCCAAGCCATCTTCAATAGAGATGATAGGGTACTCTTCACATAACGCAGCAAGGTAGTCACTAAAACCTTCTGAAGAAAATATTTTCCCCTCGCCTTTTAAATTGTACTGGCCGTTTTCGTAAAACTCCGTTGCTGCACAATCTAAGGCCAAGGTCACATCTTTACCTAGCTCATAATTCGTTTGTGCTATTGCTTCTTTTATCACCGCAACCGCATCGGCGTTAGATGCTAAATTAGGCGCAAAACCACCTTCATCACCCACTGCTGTATTTAAGCCTTTATTCGACAATACTTTTTTCAATGCATGAAAAATTTCTGCACCGACCTGTAAGGCTTCTGCAAACGTTTTAGCCGCTACAGGTTGCACCATGAACTCTTGAATGTCGACATTATTATCTGCGTGCTCACCGCCGTTTAGAATGTTCATCATCGGTACTGGCATGGTGTATTGCCCAGACGTACCGTTAAGGTCAGCTATGTGTTGGTACAAAGGGATATTCTTCGCATTAGCTGCCGCTTTAGCCGCAGCAAGCGATACCGCTAAAATCGCATTCGCACCAAATGTGGCTTTATTTTCAGTTCCATCTGCATCAATCATCGCTTGGTCGAGCGCAGCTTGATCAGCGGCATTTTGTCCAACTAACAATGCTTTAATCGTCGTATTAATATGGTTCACGGCTGTTAATACGCCTTTACCTAAATAACGATTTTTATCGCCATCACGCAGTTCTAATGCTTCACGAGAACCGGTTGATGCACCAGAAGGCGCGCAAGCAGAACCTACTGCGCCACACTCTAAAATCACATCAGCAGATACGGTGGGATTACCGCGTGAATCTAAAACTTCTAAGGCTGTAATGTTAACAATTTTACTCACTGGTGTTTCTCCGGCAATGATCTATAAAAAAAGGTTCTATAATAAAAGAATGTTAATAAAAAATTTTACGAATAAATAAATGGTAATGCGACCGATGTTCAGGCAATCGTTAAGTCGGGTAACGACTTAATCACATCATCTACCGCTTTCATTTGCGCTAAAAACGGCTCAAGCTTATCTAAAGGCAAGGCGCTAGGACCATCGCACTTTGCATTATCAGGATCAGGGTGCGCTTCTAAAAACAACCCCGCTAAACCTACCGCTAAACCTGCGCGCCCTAATTCGGCTACTTGATGACGACGACCGCCAGAAGCAGCTCCCATTGGATCTCGGCATTGCAAGGCATGAGTCACATCAAAAATCAGCGGGGCACCGTTACTCACCTCTTTCATGGTACGAAACCCTAAAGTGTCAACCACGAGATTGTCATAACCAAAGCAGCTACCGCGTTCACACAACATAATTTTCTCGTTACCGCATTCACGGAATTTATCGACGATATTTTTCATTTGTGCGGCACTTAAAAACTGAGGCTTTTTGATATTAATAATGGCATTCGTTTTTGCCATGGCCTCAACAAGGTCTGTTTGGCGCGCTAAGAAAGCCGGCAACTGAATAATATCGCAGACTTCGGCGACTGGCTTCGCTTGATCAACTTCATGTACATCCGTAATCACCGGCACATTAAATGTCGCTTTCACTTCTTCGAAGATTTTAAGGCCTTCGTCTAAACCAGGGCCACGGTAAGAATGTATCGAGGAGCGATTTGCCTTATCAAATGACGCTTTAAAAACGTAAGGGATATGTAGTTTTTCAGTGGCTTTTACATAGGCTTCGGCCACCGTCATAGCAAGATCACGAGATTCTAAAACATTCATCCCGCCAAATAAGGTAAACGGTAGGTCGTTTGAAACATAAATATCGTTAACCGACAACACAACGGAAGCACTTGTACTCATCACATAGTTACTCTTAATAGTTAGCGCTTAACACCAGCATGATCTAACGCCGCATTCACAAAGCTGACGAACAGAGGATGCCCATCACGCGGGTTAGAGGTAAACTCGGGGTGAAATTGACAGGCAACAAACCACGGGTGATCCGGCAATTCGACCACTTCGACCAAGCTGTCGTCCGAAGACCAGCCACTAATGCGCAGACCCGCTTCTTGAACCTTTTCAAGGTAGTGGTTATTAAACTCATAACGATGGCGATGGCGCTCTACAATCGTTAAGGCATCGTAAAT
>AEVK01000084.1 GCA_000209515.2 gamma proteobacterium IMCC1989 | reverse complement strand
AAAGGGAGCGTACTTTAACCGCTTGTTAGGCATTTACACCAACCCAACAAAAAACAGTCGCCAAACCCCCAAACTAAAGTTCCTATAACAATAGCACCACGCGATATCGCTGTTAGTATACGATGGATGTTATTAGTTCTAAGGTCTGGAATTCCTTGGCCTCCATCCTGCATTGCACCCTGCCCCTTAAGAGAGGAATATAATTGATTCATTTCTTTTTTGATAAGAGCGTACTCGCCGACCACACCAAAAAGAACAACCAAAGAACCAAAACGACCAAATAACGCTGGATTTTCTTGAAAACCTAAGTATAAGCCAATACCTAAAAATACTATCGCTAATACCAAAGCTAGAATTACATCTTTAAACTTATTCATTTGATGCCTAAC
>AEVK01000085.1 GCA_000209515.2 gamma proteobacterium IMCC1989 | reverse complement strand
CCCCAAGCATAGTCGCTGTCACCTGCCAATAAAGTATGGTCGAGATCAAAAATAGCTAGTTTCATATAAAAAGGTGCCTTAAGTTAGCCATTTTTTGGCTCTGTCGTTTGGGGAATAGATGTCGTATTTGACGACTCGTTATCTTCAGAAATGTGTGCTGGAGCATACCTTGGACGGTTTTTTACGGCAACCTTAATGTGAATTGTGGTACAGTAAAGCCATTGTAAAAGCTGTTGCACATATGAGTAAGTGGCCATAATCTTTTGATTGTTAAGGCTATTCTTCTTGTGTTGTCACTTAATTTGTACTGCCGCTAAAGGAATAGCAGTAACGTGTTGTAGAGGAAATGTATGATAGATGATAAAGGGTACCGCGCTAACGTGGGTATCATCATAAGTAACTCGAAAGGGCAGGTCTTATGGGCACGACGTATCGGTGGTGCTAACGCATGGCAGTTTCCTCAAGGTGGTATTGACCATGGTGAGACACCAGAGCAAGCTATGTATCGCGAATTGCATGAAGAGGTTGGCCTGCTGCCTGAGCAAGTGCGTGTGGTCGCATCGACCTCCGGTTGGTTAAACTATGACTTGCCTAAGCAGTTTGTACGTGAGTACCAACTACCGCTGTGTATAGGGCAAAAGCAGAAGTGGTACTTGTTGCAACTGCTGGAAGACGACAGCGCGATCTCTTTGACCCGCAGCGATTCCATTGAGTTTGATCATTGGGAATGGGTGAGTTATTGGTATCCGCTCGATCAGGTCATTGAGTTCAAGCGTGATGTGTATCGCCGAGCACTTAAAGAATTAGCGCCGGCTCATAGCCACTTAGAAGCGGCCTACGAAAAATGAATAAAATTTGCTCACGCATGATAATTGCGTGACAAAAGGCTTAAGCCCTCAGCTAAAATAGGCAGTCTAAAACCAGCAGTCTCATACCAAAAATAACGAAAGAATGGACAGATGTTAGATTCTTTAAGAGCTATAACGCAAGAAGTCAATTCCGCTGCCAGTGTGCGCTCAGCAATGGAAATCATTGTTCAGCGAATTCGCACCACTATGCACACACAAGTTTGCTCGGTCTACCTGCGTGATCCTCAAGGCGATTTTGTGCTGCGCGCGACAGAAGGTTTATTACCGGAGTCGGTGGGTCAGGTAAAAATGAGCTTGCATGAAGGCTTGGTTGGCTACGTCGCTAAACGCGGCGAGCCTATCAATTTAGAGAATGCAGAAGCACATTCTCGCTATCATTATTTCCCAGAAACAGGTGAAGAGCGCTTTACTTCCTTTTTAGGCGTGCCGATTGTCCATCAGCGCGAAGTGCTAGGGGTGCTGACAGTGCAGCAATCCCATCGTCGTCGCTTTGATGATGATGAAGAAGCCTTTTTGGTCACAATATCCGCACAGTTATCAGGCATTATTGCTCACGCCGAAGCAATCCATGGTGCAGAAGAAATAGATGACACTGGTGTTGATTTACGCTTCAAAGGCGTCGCAGGCTCACCGGGTATCGCTATTGGTACCGCTGTGGTTTTATCTCCGCAGTCTGACCTCAGCAGTGTCGCTTATCAACTATGTTCAAATATTGAAGAAGAACTTTCGTTTTTCTATACCTCTCTAAGCGCTGTACGTAATGACATTAAAGCCCTAGGCAAGAAGCTTAGCAATCGCCTCAGCGTCGAAGAGCGCGGTTTGTTCGATGCATATTTAGCCATGCTGGACGATACCTCTTTAGGGCGCGAAGTGACCGATGCGATTAAAAAAGGCGTGGTCGCTCCTTATGCATGGAGCCGTGTTATTTTGCAACACGCCAATACCTTCGCCAGTATGCATGACCCTTATTTGCGCGAGCGTGCAGCGGACGTACGCGATTTAGGTAGTCGAGTGCTGGGTTACTTGCAGCAATCATCCGCTACAGAAAAAACTTACCCAAACAATACGGTATTAATTGGCGATGAGCTAACAGCGTCTGTATTAGGTGAAGTGCCAAAAGATAAATTGTTAGGCTTGGTATCTGTTAAAGGCTCTAGTAGCTCGCACGTGGCTATTTTGGCGAGAGCTATGGGTATTCCCACGGTGATGGGCGCAGTAGATTTACCTTTTACACAGCTTGATGGCAAGTTAACTATCGTTGATGGCTATCGCGGTAACACTTACTTTAATCCCAGTGATGAAGCGCTTAATGAATTTACTAAGCTGATCCAAGAAGATCAGGAAATCTCCAAACACTACGAAGCGCTGAAAGACTTACCCGGTGAAACCACCGATAACCATCGTGTGCCTCTCTGGGTAAACACGGGTTTAATGGCAGATGTGATGCGCTCTATCGAGCGTGGTGCGGAAGGCGTAGGCTTATACCGAACTGAAGTGCCTTTTTTACTACGAGACCGTTTTCCGACAGAAGAAGATCAGCGCAAAATCTACCGCGAACAGCTTGCCGCTTTTGCGCCACACCCCGTGACCATGCGTACCTTGGATGTTGGGGGAGATAAAGCCCTAAGTTATTTCCCAATCGAAGAAGCGAATCCTTTTTTGGGCTGGCGCGGTATACGCGTAACATTAGATCATCCAGAAATTTTCATGTCGCAAGTGCGGGCAATGATGAGAGCTTCTCAGGGCTTAAACAACTTACGTATTATGTTGCCGATGATCAGTCACATCTCAGAGCTAGAGACTTCGCAAGCACTTATTCAGCGCGCGCATAGTGAATTGCTAGAAGATGGTTTTGATGTCGAATTGCCGCCAGTCGGTGTCATGATTGAAGTGCCTGCCGCCGTATATCAGGCGAAAGAACTTGCTGCTCGCGCAGACTTTCTTTCCGTAGGTAGTAACGACTTAACGCAATATTTGCTCGCCGTAGATCGTAATAATCCGCAAGTCGCTGGTTTGTATAACTCATTTCATCCTGCAGTATTACAGGCGCTGCAGTCGGTGGTAAGAGCGGCTCATAGCGAAGGCACGCCTGTTAGTATTTGCGGTGAAATGGCTGGCGATCCGGGTGCGTCTATGCTGCTAATGGCCATGGGATACGATGTTCTCTCTATGAACTCCACCAACTTGCCTCGTGTGAAATCGGTTATTCGGGCGATTAGCCTAGAGCAAGCAGAAACGCTGCTAGCTCGTGTAATGAAGCTGACCGATGCCGAAACAGTGGCTCAGTACGTCGATATCGAACTGAAAAAAATTGGTATTCGAGATCGTCCAGAAGGGCTAGAGACTTCACGCTAGTTAATGGCTTTTTTCAGCGTGTATAACTCAGTGTCTTTTAAAATGGCTTGGCTACTACTGTTTGTTAACTACAGGCTACTATTGATACCAAATATGATATCGCATAGGTATGTTAAACATAATAAACGATATACAAACTTACATAATCCCATCCCCCTCCCAAAAAAAGAGTGTTAAGCGATGATAACTAAAATAATAGTTGGTGCATTATTGTGCTGCTTAGTAGCAGTGGTCGGTCTGTTTTTATATTCGGACTACCAATTGAGTAAAGATTCAGTATCCGGAACGGCAATGGAGAATGTTGCGAGTGAATCCATCGGGTCGAATAGTCATAGCGTAGAAAAAAACGTAGTTAATACAGGCGATTCGGATAGTGTGCTGAATACAACAGACGTTACTGAAGCTCAACCAGATAAATCCTTACCTATTCCTGCGCGCCAATTAAAAAAATTGATAGCAGACAAGCCTTCTAGTAGTGAACTCGATAAAAAAATTCAAGCTGCCAACGAAGCAATTGCTGCGCTCGACAAAGAGTTACCCGAGCAAACGAAAACGGCAGAATCAAATGGCGTCGCAATAAAAAGTGCTACAGAGACAGATGAAAAAAGTGAAGAAATTAAAAAGCGCCTACAAAATATACGCGATCATATAGATAAACAGCCATAATGTTATCCAGAGGTTTCGTGAAATAAATTGAATTCCGACTAAGTGCTCAGGCGATGAATAGCTAATAGTATTTTGTAATGCTCGTTCATTTCTATCGAACGCTCTTGTGCCAACCTAATTAGGTGCCCATTAATAAAGTCTATCTCCGTTTTTCTACCCAATTCCACATCGCGTAACATGGATGAGCGGTTGTTAGCTGTACTTTTAGCGACAGCGATAATTTTTTGTTGGACGTCCTGAAGCGAATAGGATGGTAGTAGTTCTTCAATAAGTGGCGATAGTTCTTGTAGTAGTTTTTGCGCTAAACTATCTAGTTTGCCCTTAATAATAATTTCACCATTTTTGATTTTTTTCAGTGTGGTGACGGGATTAATCACTGCATTAATGCATAACTTTAGTAGCATGATTTGCTGATGTTCATTCTTCCAGGCAACCTTAGGTAGAGCATTGTTTAGATGAGTTATTATTGATTGTATTTTAGCGCAGTTATTTTTCTCGACACTACTTTTTTCTACACTCCTTTTTTCTACACCATCTTTTTCTACATTATGCTTTCTTTCTGATGTCGATAAGCTTCCAATATACGTCGTGCCATTACCTGTATGCGTTAAGGTGATGTTATTAGATGTGCTGCTTAGAGTGTTATCCAGTAAAGCGCCTTGAACTAATGAAGCCTGAAATATAGGGGTTTTAGGTAATACGTTAGAGGCTATTTCGACAAGGCCCATTCCGTTCATCATTAAAATAGTAGGGTTTTCGTTGTTTTTGTATTGGGATAACGTTTTACATAGTTCCCTGAGCTGAAATGCTTTTACACAAATGAGGGTGACGTCCGCTTTTTTCCATTGATTGAGTGTTAGGTAATCGATATCACATGAAAAATTCCCCGTTGGACTATTTATATTTATGCGTTGTGATTCACGAGGGGAGCGAACATATAGTGATACGTGACAGCCGCTTCTTTTCAGAAAGCAGGCCCATAAATGTCCCACAGCACCTGCGCCAATAATATTAACGGTAAGCTGAGTCATTCGTCTTGGAACCCTATAGTGAAGTTGGACATTGGCTTAAGCTTGCGCCCATTCCTCAAAAATATATTCTTGATTTTTGGGCATTAATTGGCTGTTATCTAATTGATAATTCTTTTCGCTAAAAGAGATCGTATTAGTCGTATGGGTCTTATCGATAGTAATCACTGTAGACGTGCGCGTACCGTAATCGGGCAGGAGGATAAAAGCGGCGGACAATGCCTTTTCTCGTGGATAGCTGACACCTGTTTTAGGGAGTTGGTCGTCTGGGGCTAGTTGTTTATTTTCTAAATAAACGCGTAATGCATCGTGTTTTTCTGGTTTTGTTTGTTGTGCAAAGCTCTCTTTTTGCGTGGTTTCTTCAACAAAGTTTTTTCCCGCTTTTACTTTTGGCCACTCAGTATTGAGCAGATGATTGCTAAGGCCATATATTCCTTTATCTAAACGATGGTATTTTTTATTGGACAGGTTTTGCGTGTCTCTATTACTGTAATACCAAAGTGTTTGCTGACTCCTTGTGAATTCCCCTACTAATAAATTGAAACCACAGTAGCGGTGCTGCTTGCTACTAATCTGCTCAAGGTAGGTTTCGGCATTCATGTTGCCCATTAAAAAATCACGGGTCAGATCACCACGAGACAAGGGGTTATCTACGACGACCGAAGGCTCTCGGACATTGGTAATGGCAGCAAAGCGGCCCGTTTTGGTAATGCCTAACCACGTACCATTTGCCACCAAATCCCTGCCTGCAAAGATATTGACATCGTCTTCCCAGCGGTGGGCGGCAGCGGTGGGGCGCGCTAGAAATTCATCTCTATTGGCGGCGAGTTGCAGTGGTTGTGAGGAGTTGGGATCAAAGGAAAATAAAATGAGGCACATACAGCGTCTATATAATAAAAATGAATGGAAAGTAGTTAGGTCAACTCAGATGCTTGGTTGATCGCTAAGTTCCTTGTTGGTCGTTATTCTAGAGGTGATTTTTCTAGCCATTTGCTCTTATTGCTGTCTTTCTCATAAGGCTCGATTAAGGCAGACTTACAATGTAAACCTATTGTAGCAAACAAGGAAGCTACTATACCCTTAGTTTGAGGCGTTTAGCGATGAGTACATTATGATATGATGCCACATATTATTGGCCTCGTTCGAGCGGTGGTCTGAATGCTCTTCACACAATATTTCCGGCTTTGCTTATGTTGAATTATCCCAATATCGACCCTGTTGCTATCTCCTTAGGGCCTCTCGATATCCATTGGTACGGCATTATGTATCTGCTCGCGTTTGCCGCAGCTTGGGGGTTGGCATACAGGAGAGCGGCTCGCACTGACTCGCCATTAAAATCCTCTCAAGTTGAAGATCTCATTGTGTACGGCGCTTTAGGGGTAGTGCTAGGTGGTCGATTTGGTTATGTGATGTTTTATAATTTTGAAACATGGCTAGCTGACCCTTTGTGGTTATTCCGTATATGGGAAGGGGGTATGTCTTTTCATGGCGGTTTATTGGGCGTGATTGTTGCGATACTACTTTATTGTCGGCGGATTAACGCCTCGTTTTTTTCGACTCTAGACTTTATTGCGCCTTTAGTGCCGTTAGGTTTGGGCTTTGGTCGCTTAGGGAATTTTATTGGTCAAGAATTGTGGGGGCGGGCAACCGATGTGTCATGGGGAATGATTTTTCCACGTGATCCAGAGCAGCTCGTACGCCATCCATCACAATTGTATCAAGCCTTTTTGGAAGGCGTGGTGCTCTTTGCTATCGTGTACTGGTTCTCTCGTAAGCCACGACCACGTTTGGCGGTAGGCGCTGTGTTTTTAATTTTCTACGGTATTTTCCGCTTTGCCGTTGAGTTTGTACGGCAACCAGACGATCATATTAAAACACTTGTATTTGGTTGGATGACGCGCGGGCAGTTATTAACGATTCCGATGATCGTAATAGGTGTTAGTGTACTTATATGGACATACACGACGTATAAGAAAACGGGTCATTCAACGCACAAAAAGAAACATAAGCACAAACACAAGCATAAACAAAAAGTAAGTGAAGAATAAAAGGTAACACATGAAAGCCTATTTAGATTTGTTAGACGATATATTATCCAATGGTGTGCAAAAGGGTGATCGTACCGGCACGGGAACGCTCTCGGTTTTTGGCCGTCAGTATCGCCATAATTTACAAGATGGCTTTCCTTTATTGACGACCAAAAAACTTCACTTCAAAAGTATCGCTAATGAACTGATTTGGTTTTTGAAAGGTGATACCAATACCCAGTGGTTAAAAGAAAACGGTGTATCTATTTGGGATGAATGGGCAGATGAAAACGGCGATCTTGGGCCTTTATATGGCAAGCAGTGGACCGCATGGCCTACCAAAGACGGTGGCAGTATTAATCAAATTGATTACGTAGTGGATTGCTTAAAAAATAACCCCGATAGCCGCCGTATTTTATTTCATGGTTGGAATGTGGAGTACCTGCCGGACGAATCCGTTAGCCCGCAAGAAAATGTCAAACAAGGTCGCATGGCTTTGCCGCCTTGTCATTTGTTGTATCAGTTTTATGTGGCGAACAATCGCTTGTCGGCACAATTGTATATTCGCAGCTCTGATTCATTTTTAGGTCTGCCATACAATACGGCAAGTCTTGCATTACTCGTACATATGTTGGCGCAACAATGTGATTTAGACGTAGGTGAAGTAATTGTGTCTACGGGCGATTCACATATTTACTCTAATCATCTAGAGCAAGTAAATACGCAATTATCTCGTGAGCCAAGAGCGCTGCCGCAACTCACTATCAAGCGTAAGCCCGCTTCCATTTATGACTACACGTTCGACGATTTTGAAATAATTGGCTACGACGCACACCCAGCCATTAAAGCGCCGGTAGCGGTGTAAGTCTAAATAAAACACTCCCAGCAGTCATGCCGAACGCGATTCGGCATCTATTTTGAGATGTAAGCAATGAGCATAACCCTTTCTATTATCGTCGCAATGGCAAACAACAACGCTATTGGTAAAGACAATCAACTACTTTGGCACTTGCCAGAAGACCTGCAATATTTCAAACGCACCACCATGGGTAAACCGATAGTGATGGGGCGAAAAACGTTTGAATCCATTGGTCGTCCCCTGCCGGGCCGTTTAAATATTGTGATTACACGCCAACAAGACTGGCAGCATGATGGTGTAAAAGTCGTTCACAGCATCGACGATGCATTACGCCTAGCGGAAGCGCAATCGATGATTGATGGTGTAGATGAGGTGATGGTGATTGGTGGAGCAGAAATTTATAAAACAGCACTGCCACAAGCCGATAAATTATTTATCACTAGAGTCGATGCGGAGATAGAAGGCGATGCATTTTTTCCAGAGGTAGACCCAGCCGTTTGGCAAGAGACTCAGCGAGAACATCATGCTGCTAGCGATTCTGCACTTAAAACGAATATCTATGACTATGCGTTTTGTGTGTTGGAACGTATGTAGCCTTAAGAGTATCAGTCCGCGGAGCCGATTCAGAGAGTCAGATTTGTCATCTGCTCTCTTGCCGCACCGCGATCTTGATGGTGATGTGTATAAATATCAAAAATATACACATGGTGATATATGCGAACTAACATTGTAATTGACGACGAACTCATGGCGAATGCCATCAAAGCAACAGGTTTAGCCACCAAAAAAGAAGTGGTAGAGCAAGGACTTAGGCTGCTAATCAAAAGAAAAGAGCAGCAGGCCATACGCGATTTAAGAGGGAAGCTTAAATGGGAAGGGAATTTAGACGACATGAGAAGCGCTAAATGATACTGGTGGATACCAGTGTTTGGATCGATTATTTTAATGGTAACGATAATAAGTACACCGAGTATTTAGATGGTGCGCTAATAGAGGGGAACGTCGCTTTAGGCGATTTGATTTTTTTAGAGATACTGCAAGGCATTCGAGAGGATAAAGAATATAAGCGTCTTAAGTCGCTGCTAGGTAGGTTAGATCAGTACACTTTGTTTGATAAAGATATGGTGGCTCATTGTGCGGATCACTATCGGTCTTTACGTAAAAAAGGCATCATTATTAGAAAAACCGCTGATGTCATTATCGCTACCTTCTGTATTCAAAACCACATCCCGTTACTCTACACCGACAAAGACTTCGACCCTTTTGTAAATCACCTCAAGCTAAGGAAGGTCGCACTAGATAACATGTAGCAGTCTAGCCGAGATATTATGACTAATTGATAGAGGCAAATCCTGCAGTTCTGCTATAAATTCTTTCCATTTTCTTTATTGTGCCAAACTCTCAGCACGTAAATTACATCCTTGGCTATTAAATAACGAACAGTATAATCGTCTATATATAGGTCACGTATTTTTTCTGGTTCTGTTGCTTTTAAAACAGGCAAGCCAATTTCAGGGAATTGTTTAAGTCTACTCATGCCTTCTTGGAGGTCGATAGCTATTCTACGGGCGGCATACGGGTTTTTCTGTTCTACAAACTCCACAACTCTTTGGAGGTCTTCGATAGATTCCGGAGAGTAGTTAACCTTCATCATTTGGGTGATGCTGTTCGTTTGCCTGTCCCCCAGCTGTTAAGCCAAGCATTTACATCTGTCTCAGCAATCGATTTTCCAGCTTTTATGGATGTTAGAGCTTCTAAGGTATCTTCCCACCTAGCGTCTTCTAATGATTGTTTGGCCAAAAACTCTTTAATTGCCTGATTAATAAGATAATTTTTGCTTCTATCTAGTTTTTTGGCTAATAAACCTAAGGGTTGATCTACGTCGTCAGCGAGTCGAATACTTGTAATACTCATAAGTATTTCCAATATGTAGTTGTTTGTATTACATATTAGTACAGTTTTTTTTCGCAAGCTAGATAAATTAGCAATATCGCTACTTCCACATCATTTCGATAAAAGCCCAAATAAATTTTTGCGCGCCAAAAAATAAAAAAGGCCACATTTCTCAATGCGGCCTTTTAGTTTATCTATGTAAATACTGTGTACCTAATCCAATAAAGACAAATCCCTCACTGCGCCTTTATCTGCACTGGTCACAAATTTTGCGTAGGCTTTTAGTGCAGCAGTGATTTTTCTTGGACGATCTTTTGCTGGCTTCCAGCCTTTTTTGTCTTGCTCTACACGGCGAGCGGCAAGTTCTTCGTCGCTGAGTAACACATTAATGGTGCGATTAGGAATGTCGATTTTAATTTTGTCGCCATTTTCTAATAAACCAATCGCGCCACCGGCAGCCGCTTCGGGTGATACGTGTCCGATAGATAAACCTGAGGTGCCGCCAGAAAAGCGACCATCTGTTAATAGGGCGCACGCTTTTCCTAAACCTTTCGACTTAATGTAGCTTGTTGGGTAAAGCATTTCTTGCATGCCGGGGCCACCGCGAGGGCCTTCGTATCGAACGATGACGATATCGCCTGCGACCACTTTATCTGCCAGAATATTTTCTACGGCTTCATCTTGTGATTCCACTACGTGGGCAGTACCTTCAAAAACGAGTATGTCTTCATCAACTCCTGCGGTTTTTACCACACAGCCATCTAGTGCGATATTACCGTAAAGTACGGCAAGGCCGCCTTCTAAACTGAAGCTGTGTTCGAGTGAGCGAATGCAGCCATTTTCACGGTCGGCATCTAGTGTTGGCCAGCGTGTACTTTGACTAAAAGCGGTTTGTGTTGGAATACCGGCTGGGCCTGCTTTAAAGAAGTGCATCACTTCTGGACTTGGGTTACGCATAATATCCCATTTGTCTAAGGCTTCTTTTAGTGTCGCGCTATGAACGGTGGGTATGGAAGTATCGATTAAACCGGCGCGATCCAGTTCGCCCAAAATAGCCATAATACCACCGGCACGATGCACGTCTTCAACGTGATATTCCGGTGTGTTCGGAGCAACTTTACATAGCTGTGGCACTTTATGGCTAAGCGCGTCGATGTCTTTCATGGTGAAATTTATTTCAGCTTCTTGTGCGGCGGCTAAAAAGTGCAAAATGGTATTGGTGGAACCGCCCATCGCAATATCCAAACACATGGCATTTTGAAACGCGTTGTAACTGGCGATACTGCGTGGCAATACGGCCTCATTATCATTTTCATAATAGTCACGAGTAATACTGACAATGCGGCGCCCGGCTTCTTTAAACAGTTGTTCGCGATCGGCGTGTGTGGCAAGTGTCGTACCATTACCCGGTAAGCTTAAGCCTAGAGCTTCAGTAAGGCAGTTCATGGAGTTGGCGGTAAACATACCAGAGCAAGAGCCACAAGTAGGACAAGCGCTGCGCTCGTATTCGGCGACTTTTTCGTCACTGGCTGAGTCGTCTACGGCAATCACCATAGCATCTACCAAGTCGAGTTTTTGATCGCTTAGTTTGGTTTTCCCCGCTTCCATTGGGCCGCCCGATACGAAAATAACGGGGATGTTAAGGCGCATGGATGCGTTGAGCATTCCCGGTGTGATTTTGTCGCAGTTAGAAATACAGACCATGGCATCGGCGCAATGAGCATTCACCATGTACTCAACCGAATCAGAGATGATGTCGCGTGATGGCAGGCTGTACAACATACCGTCGTGCCCCATGGCAATACCGTCATCTACGGCGATAGTGTTAAATTCCTTCGCTACACCGCCTGCGGCTTCGATTTCTCGTGCAACTAATTGTCCCATGTCCTTTAAATGTACATGACCCGGTACAAACTGGGTGAATGAATTTACTACGGCAATAATGGGTTTTTGGAAATCATCGTCTTTCATGCCGGTGGCGCGCCATAGTGCGCGTGCACCAGCCTGATTGCGGCCAGCAGTAGTGGTTTTGGAACGATAGATAGGCATGTGTATTCCTCGTGGTAAAGCGGAGTCAGTAAGCTATATAAGATAACAGAGATTATACGTGTTTATTGAGTGTTGCGTAAAATGACATATTCGCAAGGTATTGTTTTTCTTTTTGCAATAAAGTTTGATTTAACGGTATACAAGGGGTGTGGGTAGAGACGGGTAGAGACGGCTAGAGGTGGGTAGGTCTGTTGCATTTTTTGGGTATGAGAGGCGGGGTAAAACTACAAGCCCTTTTGTAGTGTGATAATGGCTGTAGCAGAATAGGTTTCTGTCGTGATATGTGGTTCGACTAGGTAGCAATTAAGAAAAAATATTGCTCATATGTCTTGGCGCTTGCGTCTCTATAAATTGCTTAAATGCAACCGCTGCTGGGCTAAGCACTTTTGTACTCAAGTGAAGGATGTACCAATCGCGCATAATAGGCATGGTATCAATATCTAGCACGCTCAAAAGCTTAATCGTTTTTTCTAGGTGAATGGTATGAGCAGAAATAATGGCCAAGCCCATACCTGCCATCACTCCTTGTTTTATAGATTCATTATTGGTGAATTCATGTAGTTTAGGCGGGTTGACATTGTATTCGGTGAAAAAGTTATCTAATAGCAAGCGCGTACCAGAGCCGTTTTCGCGTACCAAAAAAGTCTCGCCCTTCAAATGATCTGGGTTAATCACTTGTTGCTTAGCTAAATAGTGTGATTTAGGCGCAATAATCACATAAGGGTGATCAAAAAACTTTTCTGCAACGACAGGTACTCGCCTCGGCGTTCTTCCCATAATCGCTAAATCAATTTCATTGTTTTCAAGTTTGTTGATGATGTCTCGTCGGTTAGCTATCACAACATCTAGCTCAATTTCAGGGTATTGTTTATTAAACTCACAAGTGAGTCGTGGCGAAAAATATTGGGTTGTGGTGACCATCCCTACTTTCACCTGCCCATGGCGCGCGCCTTTAATGGCATCTAATTCCTCCCCAGCTTCGCGAATGGTTTGGGTAATCTGCCGCACATAAGGAAGTAAGGTTTTGCCCGCAGAGGTGAGCTTTAGCTCTCGTCCACTTTTCACAAACAAATCAATTTGCGCCATTTCCGCTAAGCGTTTCATCTGCATAGAGACTGCAGGCTGTGTCAGATACAAGGTCTCGGCGGCACGGGCATAGCTCTCGTGTTCGGCGGCGACCATAAATATCTGCAGCTGTCGCAGAGTGGCATTGCGTAGAGTGTCTCTAGTATTAATTTTCATATGGTCACACCTATATCTGGCTTGGCTAAGTCGGCGTATTAAGGCGAATAATTACGTCGCGTTTCGGTTAAAAAATACCCAATAGCGATTTTGGCGACAGCATAACACTTAAATAATCATGATGTATAGCCTGTTGTAAATAAATTGTATTTATATGACTATAGCAACACGCAGTAAAAAACAGATAACGGTGAATATAATGAGCTCAGCCATCAATACCAATAAAAACCATGAAAATACTAGTGCAAGTAATAGTGCAAAGACCACCATCATCATAGGTGTGATTGGAGCTGACTGTCATGCAGTAGGTAATAAGATCCTTGCGAACGTATTGGGTCGCTTGGGCTTTAATGTGGTGAACTTAGGTGTGATGGTGACACAAGACGAATACATTGATGCCGCTATTGAGCATGGCGCACAAGCGATCTTGGTTTCCTCTATTTACGGTCATGGTGAGATTGATTGTAAAGGCATGCGCGAACGATGTGATGAGCGTGGCGTTAGCGACATGATTTTGTATGTAGGCGGTAACTTGGTGATTGGTAAAAAAGATTTTGCTGATGTAAAAGTACTATTCACAGAAATGGGTTACGACCGTGTATTTGCTCCGAGTGACGATTTGGAAGAAGTCGCCGAGTTTTTAACCATGGATGTTGAAAACAAGCAATCAGCTAATCAGCAGTGGATTGTGGCGTAGGCTGTTTTTTTACTAAGCAGATTTGATATCTGCTTAGTCTCTCCATAACTGCCTAGCCAACCCCTTCATATACACGCCAGTGTTTAGATCACAGCTGCAACACAGTTACATCACTCAAAGAAGTTATCCGTGGAAATACACAATAAAAAATTAGATAAAAAGTCTTTGCTAGAAGAGCGCAACGATGTATTGCAGCAATGGCCTACAGGCGATGCGGTCGACTTAGATGAAGCGATGCGTTACCAGCGCGATATTCCTGAAAGCAAACGTTTTTCTGCGGCATTAGCGCGGGCAGAAACCAATAATAAAACCCTATTACAGCCTCGTGCAGGTGTTGCTTTATTAAGTGAGCAGATCACTTTGTTACAGCACTTACAAAATTCCTGCGATCTATTACCCACTACTATCGATGCTTATACCCGTCTTAATCGTTACGACGAAGCGCAGGTAGGTATCGATCGTTCAGTGAAAGCGGGCACGTCATTGCTTAATGGCTTTCCAGCGGTAAATCATGGTGTGAAAGCATGCCGTGAGTTAGTTGAGTCGGTCAACAAACCGATTGAAGTTCGTCATGGAACGCCCGATGCGCGTCTGCTAACCGAAATCACCATGGCGTCTGGTTTCACCAGTAACGAAGGTGGTGGTATCTCTTACAATATCCCTTATTCAAAACGTGTGTCGTTAGAAAAGTCGATCCGCGATTGGCAGTATTGTGACCGTATTGTGGGTTTATATGCGGAAGAAGGCATTATTATTAACCGCGAACCGTTTGGCCCATTAACCGGCACTTTAGTTCCACCGTTTGTTTCCCATTGCGTGGCGATTATTGAAGGTTTGTTAGCTTTAGAGCAAGGCGTTAAATGCGTTACTTTGGGTTATGGTCAGGCAGGTAATTTAATTCAAGATATTGCGGCGATTCACTCCTTGCGTGATCTTGCTCACGAATATTTTAAAGATGCGGGCTTTGATGACTATAAGCTGAGCACTGTATTCCATCAGTGGATGGGTGGCTTTCCTGAAAATGAAGCGCAGGCGTATTCGGTAATTAGCTTAGGGGCAACGGCAGCCGCTTTGGCAGGGGCAACTAAAGTGATTGTGAAAACACCTCACGAAGCCGCAGGTGTCCCGACGAAAGAAGCGAATAAGCAAGGTCTAGAAACTACCGGCCAAATTATTAATATGGTCAGTGACCAAAAAATGATGCCCAGCCCATCACTCACACAAGAAATTGAATTAATTAAGCGCGAAGTGCGGGCAATTATGACGAGGGTGTTTGAATTGGGTGATGGAGACATAGCCCGTGGCGCGGTAGCCGCATTTAAAACGGGTGTGATGGATATTCCCTTTGCTCCGGCAGATTGTAATTCCGGCATTCTAATGCCTGTGCGAGATAATAATGGCGCGGTACGGGTTTTGGAAAAAGGCGCTACGCCATTGCCCGATGATGTATTGGCTTTTCATCATGATTGCATGGCAGAGCGCGCCAAAGTAGAAGGGCGAGAAGTATCATTCCAAATGGTGATTGATGATGTGAATGCCATTTCGCAAGGTAAGTTAGTAGGACGACCTAAAGATCCCGTACTACGTGCGCTTTAAATTAATAGACAAATTAATTACGAAAATATTTAATACAGTTAAAAAGAGATATCCATGAAAATAATCGATGCCATATTTGTCGCCGGCCATTCTGCTTTTTATTTTGATGACCAGCACGCCATTAAAAAAGGCGCTCAACAAGACGGCTTTGTTTATAGTGGTGCTGCTTTAACGGAAGGTTTTGATTCTATACGCCAGCCCGGCGAAGCTATTTCAATTCTACTCGTGTTAGAAAATAACCACGTCGCAAAAGGGGATTGTGTCGCCGTACAATATTCTGGTGCTGGTGGTCGTGATCCGTTGTTTATCGCTAAACACTTTATCCCTTTTTTAGACGAGCATATTAAACCCTTATTGATAAATCTTGATGTATCTACTTTTCTAACAAACTCAAGATCATTCGATCAACTAGTGGTTGATGGTAAGCCTTTGCATACCGCAATTCGTTATGGTGTTTCCCAGGCATTATTAGCGGCAACAGCAATTGCAAAAACCTGCTTACCATCACAAGTGATTACCGCTGAATATAAATTACCAGTCATTGCTGAGCCAGTATCCATTTTTGGCCAGAGTGGTGATGATCGTTACAACGCCGTGGATAAAATGGTGCTCAAAAAAGTTGATGCCTTACCTCACGCGCTAATCAATAATATTCCTGACAAATTAGGTGAGCAAGGTGAAAAGCTAGCCGAGTACGTGCAGTGGCTTAAACAGCGTATTGCGGAAGTAAGAGTGGATACGTCGTATTCGCCGGATTTACATATTGATGTGTATGGTACGCTCGGTATTATTTTCGATAACGACTATAAAGCCATAGCAGATTACATTCATCGTCTACAAACTATTGCAGCCCCTTTTGCCCTATACATAGAAGGGCCAGTTGATCTTGGTGATAGAGCTTTGCAGATTGACGGGCTTAAACAAATTAAAGAACAATTAAGTGCACTAGAATCGACAGCAAAAATAGTCGCCGACGAATGGTGTAATACCTATGAAGATATAGTAGCGTTTGTAGATGCACATTGCTGCGACATGGTGCAAATTAAAACACCAGACTTAGGTGCAATACACAATACTGTAGAAGCCGTATTGTATTGCAAGAAAAACGGTGTGGAAGCCTACCAAGGTGGTACTTGTAATGAGACCGATGTGTCAGCTAAAGCATGTGTTCATCTAGCGTTGGCGGCACGACCACAAAGAATGTTGGCAAAGCCTGGAATGGGATTCGATGAGGGGATGATGATTGTGTCTAACGAAATGCAAGCTAGTGTTGCGCAGTTGCAACAACAAGCGTTAAAAAAACAGTTGAAAAAAAAGTTAACAAAAATGATAGATCCAAAAGTGGTCGTAAAAATGACGAAGATGAAAAAAAATCTACATTGATAAAACGATCTAGGCATGTTGCACAATATTATTAAGTTTGCGAAAAAAGTTAGTGGATAGATAAATTAATGAGTACACAAGTGAAACCGTTTGATGGTTTGTTAGTGGTGTCAATTGAGCAGGCGGTTGCTGCGCCATTATGTGCGTGCCAGTTAGCCGAAGGTGGCGCACGAGTGATTAAAATAGAGCGCGCCGAAGGTGACTTTGCACGTAATTATGATACTGCAGTAAATGGCGAATCGTCCTATTTTGTGTGGGCGAACCACGGTAAAGAATCTTTAACGCTAAATTTTAAAGCGCAAGAGGATGCAGCCCTATTGCACAAGTTGTTGGCCAAGGCTGATATCTTTATTCAAAACCTAGCACCGGGTGCCTGCGAACGTGCTGGCTTTGGTTCGGCAGAGTTACGTGAACAATATCCTCAGTTAATTACCTGCGATATCAGCGGCTACGGTGACGAAGGTGCGTACCGTGACATGAAAGCCTATGATTTTTTAGTGCAATGTGAAAGCGGCCTAGTCGCCATTAATGGCTCGCCGGAAGGCTATGGTCGTATTGGCGTTTCTGTGTGTGATATTGGTGCAGGTATGAATGCCTTAATAGGCATTCAAAATGCATTGCTCGTGCGTGCGCAAACGGGTAAAGGCTCAGGTATTCAGGTGTCGCTTTTTGATACCGCTGCCGATTGGATGCAAGTGCCGTTTTTACATAGCGAGTATGGTGGAAAAGCACCTAAACGTGCGGGTTTACACCATCCTTCTATCGCGCCTTACGGTGGTTACACGACAAAGGATGATGAGATTTTAGCTATTTCAATTCAGAACGAGCGTGAATGGAAAGGCTTGTGCCGCGATGTGTTAGGTCAAGAAAGTTTAGCCAGTGATGAGCGTTTTAATACGATGAATAAACGCGTAGAAAATCGTTTATTATTAGATGATATTATTAATACATTGTTTTCTGCAAAAACTCGTGCAGAATTAGAAGTGATTCTTAAGCAAGCCGCTATTGCTTATGGAGCGGTGAATTCTGTAGAGTCGTTTGCGCAGCATCCACAGTTGCGTCGTAAAGCGGTAACATTGCAAGATGGCTCTAGCGTGAGTATTATCGATTCGCCTATTCGTCATTCCATCACACCTGATAACCATCGTTTTGGTGTGGTGCCTAGTGTAGGCCAACATTCCGAGAGTATTCGAAAAGAATTTTCGTAACAGTTATTCTTTCTCTTACCTACTATCTCTTACATATCTTGAGCGGCGTTTGATTATGACAATATTATCTCATCCATCAGACACATGGCGCTCATTGTTATTTATTCCTGCGAATAACGAAAAGTTTATTGCCGCGGCAGCTAGTCGCGGTGCGGATGCGATTATTCTCGATTTAGAAGATAGTATCCCTTGCGCGCTAAAAGCAGAGGCCAGACAATCGCTGCCTAACCATATCACGAACTTGTCATCTCAAAATATCGATATAGTTGTGCGTATTAATTACGATATGATTAATGCCGTTGCCGACTTAGATGCGGCTGTGACCAAAAATACTGCCGCCATCCTTGTGCCTAAAGTGTTAGGTGCGGATCATTTGCGTTTGCTAGATGATGCTATTGGCTTGCTAGAATCGCAGCGAAATATTCCGCAGGGATCCATTAAGTTGATTGCTCTAATCGAAACGATTGCAGCAATTGAGTCTGCAGCGGTGATTGTACAAGCCACCCCTCGTTTGATTGGATTGGCTTTAGGCACAGAAGACTTATCCTTAGATGGTGGCTTTGAACCGACGCCAGATAATTTAATTTTGCCTGCACAAAAGTTAATTTATGCCGCACGTATGGCGAATATTAATGCCTATGGTTTTCCTGCGAGTATTGCTGATTATTCGGATAATGAAAAATTTATTCAGTATCAGCAGCGTGCAAAGTCTATGGGCTTTAATGGCGCTTTGTGTATTCATCCTGTGCAGGTGAAGATGGTAAATAATACTTACCAAGTATCTGAGGTAGAAAAACAGCAAGCTGAAAAAATCATCGCTGCTTATAACGAAGCGATGAGTAATAATCGTGGCGTGGTTGAAGTGGATGGGAAAATGGTAGATGCGCCCGTCGTTGAGCGCGCTAAAAAAATACTATCCTTGGTGAATGCTCCTTAGCTTTTTAAGCGCTTTACAAATATTTTCGAATTACGCTGATAGTTATAAATGGTTTGCTTTTCTTGTGGCAAAATTTCCAGTGTCGATTCGGTAAAGCCTTGCTCTAAAAACCAATGAGCTGTTTGTGTGGTTAACACAAATAGTTGTGTCATTGTTAATTTGCTTGCTTGTTTTTCTATATGCGATAAAAGTTTTGCGGCTTTGCTCTGACCTTGATAGTCGGGATGGGTCACCATACAGGCCAGCTCACCGGCGTTATCTTGCACAAAAGGATATAGCGCAGAGCAAGCGATAATCGTACCGTCGATTTCCATTACCGTGAAATGCCCCACTTCCTGTTCTAATAATTCCCGTGAACGTCTTACCAGTATGCCTTCAGCTTCCAAGGGTTCTATTAGTTCTAAAATACCGCCTACATCGTCAATGCGCGCGCGACGAATGGTTTCGTAACTATCGCGATGTACCATCGTGCCAAAGCCGTCACGGGTAAAAAGTTCTTTAATCAAGCCCCCGTCTTCGATATAGCTAATGATTTGTGCGCGATTTACGCCTTGATCACACGCGCGATAGCAAGCCTTGAGCGAAAAGTGGCTGTCGGTGGTTTCTTTTTTCAGTAAAAACTTTTCACATTGTAATAAAGTCAGTTGCTTTTGTAATTCGCCAGCATCGTTAATCACGCCGTTCTCTTTAGTAAAAGCGATTAACTTGTCGGCACCTAACTCAATGGCGATTTGTGTGGCCACTTCGGTATATGTGAGGTTGAATACTTCCCCCGTCACTGAATAGCCGATGGGTGACACTAATGCGATGGCGCCATTAAATAACATTTCGTCTAGTCCGTGGGCATCAACCGCACGCACTTTTCCCGTGTATTGTAGATCAACGCCATCGACCACACCGCGAGGCATCGCTGTGACAAAATTGCCACTACGTACATGGAGATTAGCATGGTGCATGGGCGAATTAGGTAGACCGGTGGATAAGGCTGCTTCAATAGCAAAGCGTGTTGAGCCGATGGCTTCGATCAGGTGTGACAAGCTCGCAGTATCGGTAACGCGGCTGCCGTGATGGATCACGCTATCTATTCCATGGTTTTCAAGCTTCGCATCAATTTGTTGTCGTGCGCCATGTACGATAACAATGCGTACGCCTAAATTATTAAGCAAGGCAATATCGTGGACGATATTGGCGAAATTTGCGTGGGTAATCGCCGCACCGGGCAGCATAATCACAAAGGTCTTACCTCTGTAAGCTTTAATGTAGGGAGATGTCTGTCTAAAAGATGAAACGTGATCGGGTGTAGTTGTCATGAGTTCTTCAGTTGTCTGGTTATCGAGTGCAATAGTGAGAAATTAAAACACACCCTTCATATTGGCGTCTATTTTCTTTGGGTGTGTTTATATGGCTAAAGACAAAATTGCTTAATCAGCCCTTGTAGTACATTGACTGCAACAGGGACTTGAGCCAAATCAATATATTCATCGGGTTGGTGAGCTTGGTCAATAGAACCGGGCCCCATAACGACGACATCCATCCCCATTTTTTGTAAAAACGGGGCTTCGGTAGCAAAAGCGACACTATCGGCATTCATTTTTGTTAAGCGCTCAACGGCTTCAATTAAGGGGGAATCGATAGGCTGATTAAAAGCTTCTGTGCCTGCGAAGAGTGAATCGCGCTCAATATGAATATGATACTTGTCGGCGACGTTGGCTAATAGTATGTCTATCTCTTGTCGTAAATCATCTAAGCCCATACCGGGCAGGGTGCGTAAATCAAATTCTAATTCACAGTGGCCACAAATTCGGTTGGGATTATCACCGCCATGAATACAGCCCAAGTTGAGTGTAGGCACATCAATCACAAATCCCGCATTGCGGTAACGTTGCTGCAAGCCTAATCTAAATTGTTTAAGTTCGGTGATCACATCGTGCATCGCATCTAATGCATTATTGCCCAATGCGGGGTTGGATGAATGACCTGCTTGGCCGCGTACCTTAATGGCTTCCATCCCAATGCCTTTGTGCATGCGTATCGGCTGCATACCTGTGGGTTCGCCTACAATGCCGTAGCGGGCCTTGGGTACAGGGTGATTAAGTAGGGCTCGCGCACCAGACATTGAAGTCTCTTCATCTGCCGTGGCTACAATAATAATGGGCTCTTTTAGGTCTGACTGTAGAAAAGGCTGCACAGCGGCAAATACCGCAGGAAAAAAGCCTTTCATATCGGTTGCGCCTAAGCCATAGGCGCGATTGTTTTCAATATGTAAGGTAAATGGGTCGTGAGACCAGCGCTTATCATCGTAGGGAACAGTATCAGCGTGCCCGGAAAACACCAGTCCGCCTTTACCGTGTAACGGATTCGCCGTGCCCAAAGTGGCAATCAGGTTGGCTTTGTCAGGATTGCCATCCACTTCTTGAATGTCGATGGCGAAGCCCATATCGCTTAACCAATTAGCTAATAGATCAATAACCCCGCGGTTGCCCATATCCAGCTTAGGATTGGTACAGCTCACAGATGGCGTAGCGACTAGCTGCGCTAGTTGCTCGCTAAACAGTTTTTCGTTGAATGCCATGATGCTTTTACTTTGCCTTGCTTATTGTGGTTTCTATTATGCGCTGCCATAACGATATAAATGACAGGATAAATTCTGTCTAGAACCATCGCGTGAATGGTTCTACGAATTCTGTGAATCCTGTCGATTGCTAGGGGCTGTAAGACTCTATAGACTACTCTTATTTGAAAAATAATAAACAGGAACATCCGGTGATTGCTGACAAACTGATGGATTTACGACGCTGTGTTGATGACTTAATGGCCGATGGCCGATTGAGCCAGCAAGATGCAAATATTATTACCAGTAAAACCCGTACCCGCGAACAATCGGCTATGCATCCGATTAACTATATCGCCACGTTAAAACTTTCGGATCAAAAGCCGCCTAACGAGAACACCAAAGATAATGTAAAAGGCGCGTTATTGGATGAGAACGTATTGTGCGAATGGTTAAGCCAAAAGAGCCAGTTGCCTTTGTTTCACATAGATCCGTTAAAAATTACGGTGACCGATGTTACCGACGTTATGTCATTTGCTTTCGCTCAACGACACCATATTTTGTGTGTTGGCATTAATCTTCATGAAGTGATTGTGGCAACATCCCAGCCTTATATGTCTGGATGGGAAGAGCAGCTAGAACACACGGCAAACAAGCCTGTGACCCGTGTATTTGCCAACCCCGCAGATATTGCTCGTTACACCGTTGAGTTTTACGCTTTAGCGCGTTCCGTGTTTGGCGCGACTGGTATTGCAGGTAAGCGTAGCGGCGCGACTAATTTTGAGCAGTTGTTAGAGTTAGGCGAATTAAAAGATCCCGAAGCCAATGATCAGCACGTAGTAAATATCGTAGATTGGTTATTACAATATGCCTTCGACCAGCGTGCTAGTGATATCCATATCGAACCTCGCCGAGAAACGTGTCGCTTACGTTTTCGAATTGATGGTGTCTTGCATCAAGTGTACGAACTTCCCGTGACTGTTTCCATCGCTGTAGTATCGCGCTTAAAAATTCTAGGTCGTATGAACGTCGCCGAAAAACGTAAACCACAAGACGGGCGAATCAAAACCAAACGCACTGACGGCAGTGAAGTAGAGTTACGCTTATCTACCTTGCCTACCGCCTTCGGCGAAAAAATGGTGCTGCGTATTTTTGATCCAGACGTATTGCTAAAAAGTTTTGAAGAGTTGGGTTTGCTAGGCGATGACCAGCAGCGCTGGAATAATATGACAGCCAAACCTCACGGCATTATTTTGGTCACAGGGCCAACGGGTTCCGGTAAAACTACCACGCTATATTCGTCACTAAAGTTACTTGCTACCAGCGAAGTGAATGTGAGTACTATCGAAGATCCTATCGAGATGGTAGAAGAGAGCTTTAACCAAACCCAAGTGCATTCCTCCATCGGTCTCGATTTTGCCGCAGGGGTAAGAACTCTATTGCGACAAGATCCCGACATTATTATGGTGGGTGAAATCCGTGATAACGAAACCGGAAAAATGGCCGTGCAAGCGGCACTTACCGGCCACCTAGTATTATCCACATTACACACCAACGACGCGCCAACAGCGATTAGCCGAATGCTCGACCTTGGCTTGCCTAGTTTCTTAATCCGTTCCACCGTACTGGGTGTCATGGCGCAGCGTTTAGTGCGCACGCTCTGCCCACACTGCAAAGAAAAAACCGACATCGATCAAAAAGAATGGGACGATTTAGTGCGCCCATGGAAAGCCCCCAAGCCCAAATATATTTACCGGCCAGTAGGCTGTTTAGAATGTCGTAATACTGGTTATCTAGGTCGCCAAGGTATTTATGAAGTTATGCCAATGAGCGATACCTTAAGTCAATTAATTAACGATCGCTGCGATCTTATCGCCCTAAGAAAACTCGCCTTCAAAGAAGGTATGCGTAGCTTACGATTATCCGGCGCACAAAAAATCGCGTTGGGATTAACAACGATAGAAGAAGTGCTGAGAGTGGCGCCGCCGGTGGATTTGGAAGGGTAAGCTGAAAAATCATAAATCAGTTCAGTGGCGACGGATGAGTAGTTGCCTTTTCGTGTTCTATCTATTTTTACCTAGACCTAAGTATTTTGAATTCCTTGATTCTTGGATAATAAATGTAAGTTAAATTTACTATGAAATTACTATACGAAGCACAAAATACGGTTGAAGCGCATATGGTGCTGAATCTATTAGAGCAGGCTAGTCTAACGGCAAGAATTGATGGTGAATATTTGCAAGGTGGCATTGGAGAGATTCAAGCCATTGGTGCAGTAAGGGTGATGATAGCAGAGGAAGATTATTCTGAAGGAAAATTAATTGTTGAAGAGTGGGATGCTAGGCAACCGTTAGAAGCTAAAGAAAGTCAGGCTGATGATGTCAAAAAGAAAAGTAATTTTAGCGTTGGAGTAATTGGTTTTTTGTGTGGTGTAGCCGTAATGGTTGTTTATTATAATACTCCCGTCACATATGACGGTATAGATTATAACGGCGATGGTACACTTGATGAGAAGTGGGTTTTTGTACATAATCTTATATCGAAAATGGAATATGATCGTAATTACGATGGTGAGATGGATATTGTTTATTTGTATGACCGAAAAGGTCTTATTCAATCATCTTCGTCGGATGAAAATTTTGATGGGGTCTTTGAAACTGACATCTACTACGATCTTGGTAATGCGGTATGGCAAAAAACCGATACAACAGGTGATGGATTTAAAGACTACAAAGTGGATTATAGAAATGGAACGATCGATAAAATTAGTTTTATCGATCCGTTAACTAGAAGAGCGATAAAAATACAAGAGTATGGCCCTTTCTTCATTGAGACGGCAAAGATAGATACAAACGGTGACGGTGATTTTGATACATTCTATGAATATGATGCTATTGAAGAAATTGTTAAAACATATAATAAATAGAAATATGTGTCATTCCTATGAAAAACAACTACGCCTGTATCGGCTTGTTCAATCCTAAATCTCCCGAAAAT
This sequence comes from gamma proteobacterium IMCC1989, assembly GCA_000209515.2. Classification (GTDB taxonomy): domain Bacteria; phylum Pseudomonadota; class Gammaproteobacteria; order Pseudomonadales; family Cellvibrionaceae; genus Endobugula. The sequence continues at coordinate 1,767 of AEVK01000085.1, read as the reverse complement.
GTCGGCTCGGTTATGCGTGCAGCTGGCTGTTATGGGGTGAGTTCGGTGTTTTATACGGGCGAGCGTTATGATTACGCCAAGCCGTTTTACACGGATACGCAAAAAATTTATGAAACCCGACCATTAATTAATGTAAAAGATTTAATTGCGACGATTCCATTAGGCTGCGTGCCGGTGGCTGTTGAGCTGATCGATGACGCTAAGTCATTAACCACCTACAAGCATCCCGCTAGAGCGTTTTATATTTTTGGTCCCGAAGACGGTACGTTAAAAAAAGAGATCACCGACCTTTGCGAAGACGTGGTTTATATTCCAACAGAGGGTTGTATGAATCTAGCGGCTACGGTGAATGTCGTGCTTTATGATCGCTTGGCCAAGGGCGATAATTATTCGGAGCATCAAGATGCTTTTAAGGTGAAATGAGTGCTTTGTCCGGCTTGAGCTGAGGGCGGTACAAGCACTACCTTTTCATACAAACAAAAATAGCATTGCCAGACTTTTTATTCCAAGGGCTTATTTTTTCATAGTCACATTCAAAAATATTTACTTTAAAATAGGGCGATAAAATCGCTGTAAGCGCATCAAAGTCAATGGCGACCATGGCGTGCTCATCATGCTACTTTTGGTTTTCTTTGGCGTTGTTTTTTCAATGCTGTCGTTGTAATGAATGGAGTATAAGAAACGCGTTCTCAAATCTACAGGTCTTCGACAATAAATGTACTCCTGTCGAGTAAATGAAATTGCGCCTCGGGGCAGCGAAGGGTAGCGAGATCTAACATGGGTTGGTTAATATCAAGACCGTGGCTGGTATAGCCAAAATCGATAAAATGTCTTACATGCGGTCCGGTTCCACAGCCCAGATCAAGATGTGCTTTTCCATTGTTAGCAAAGAGTTGATGTAACCTACGAACACTATTGCTTTGTGCGTGGTAGTCGATATCGGCACAGAGTAGATCGTAGTAAGCAGAAAGGTCGGTATATAAGGCGTTGATGGGCATAATGGTGTTATCGGTTTGCTGAAATACTTTTGTGGGCGCATAGTAAACTAATCAGTCGTTTTTGCGAAGTCAGTATCGCTATGCATCTACCATCACTACATTATATGAAGTGTAAATAGTATTGATTCGTGCTTAATTTCATATACCATAAAGAAAATATTAGTTATCTAGGGTGTATCATGAAAATAAAAGTATTCGTACTGCTTGCGATCACTCATTTATCTATCGGAGCGCTTGGTTTTGCTGCGGGAATTTATGCTCTACCTATTCTTATCGCCCCGCCAGCTCCATCGGAATCTGAAATTACCACGGTATCTTCGCAAGCTAAATATTTTGCTGAGTTCACGCGCGACCTGCAAGATAGCGATGCGTTTCACTGGGGTGAGGGTAAAGTGTCTATTGGTGCAGCGTTCATTACATTAATGGGGAGACTTGCGCCTGGCCCTGATTATAAAATTTATTTGTCGCCAACTTTCGTCGAGACTGAAGCAGATTTTAATCGTTTAAAATCGTCTATGGCTTTAGTGGGTGATGTGAAAACATTTGATAATTTTTCGGTGGCAGTACCAAGTAATGTAGACCCATCAAAATACAACGCTATTATTATTTGGTGCGAGACGTTTGGCGAATTTATTACTGCTGCGCAGTATCAATAACAGCAGTATCAATAACACAACAGTACCGGTAACGATTTTCTAGCTGGCTTTATCATTGCCTTAGCTATCGTTGAATATTTCGTCAATAGCTCGCTATTACCTTCAATATTCGC
>AEVK01000086.1 GCA_000209515.2 gamma proteobacterium IMCC1989 | reverse complement strand
GAAGGCCGGTTAGTGCAGGAACTGAGTGTGCAGGACACTTGGAATAGGCGAGAAAATACCGTTCATGCGTATGATCTGGATGGTAATGTGGTGAAAACCACTTTTTCGATTAATGGTAGCGCGGGCCGCTATCAGGAAGTGGCTTACCAATATGATGCGAATGGCAACCGTACCTATCAGCAAGACAATACAGGGCATGTGCAAGCGTGGCGCTACTCTGAAGATAACCAATTATTGAGTGAGACGTCTTATTTAATCAATGACCCAGACGGTACGCAAATAGGCGAAGCGAGTGATCCGCAAACAGTTCGTTATGCTTATGATGATGAGCAGCACCTGCGCTTTAGTGTGAGTGCTGGCGGTCGCGTGACAGAATATCGTTACGATGAACAAGGCAAGCCGTTAGCGCAAATTACGTATTTGGCCGGCACTTACGTTGATGAATCGGTAGAAGAAAGTACGTTGATGGCTTGGGTAGCGAGTCAAGATTTGTCTCAAACACAACGAGTGAATACGGCATACGATTTCCGTGGGCAAATGAGTTCTGTGACTGCTTTCGCTAGTGTTGATGCTTCTGGCCATGGGGTGACGGATGGCAGTGAATCGACGACGTTATTTGTTTATGACCAGCAAGGTCGTTTGCTGGAGACGGTTAGCCCGGAAGGGGTGGCAAATGTTGATGCCAGTGGTCTGACACAATTTGTCTATGATGGATTGGGTCGCTTACAAAGCACGACAGATGCTCTGGGTCGCACGACGACCACACATTACCAAGAAGGTGGGCAACAGGTTCACACCACTGCTGCCAATGGGCTCATCAGTGTGTCCAGTTTCGATAATAATGGCCGTTTAATCAGTCAGCGCAGTACAGATGGTTTGGATTATTTAGGTGAAACGCGCTATACCTATGATGCTAGGGGACATTTGCTGTCTACGACCGACGCATTAGGCAATGAAACATATACCTTCCACGATAATCGCGGGAAACTTATCGGTACCATTGATGCGGAGCGTCAGTTAACACTTATTGATTATGATTATGCCGGTAATGTACACGAAGTCATCACTAATGGCGGTGTTGTTTCTGAGGGTAGGCTCACTCAACTGATACGCACGGCTACCCGCCATAGTAGTGAAAATTATTATAATGATCAGGTTACTCTTGACTTGATGAGATTGCAAAGCTCATCATTTAGGATAACGCGCTCGTTGTACAACGACAGTCAGCAGTTGTTATATAGCATTGATGCTACAGGTGTGATTACCGAGTATCGCTACGATGGTACGGGGAGAATCACCGATACCATTATTTATGCTGAACCCCCAGAAAGAGCTATAAACACGTGGACTAGTGTTAACAATATACGTCCGGTTGCCAGCGCTGATGATCGCCACAGCCGTGTTTTTTATAATGATGATGGACAGGTCAGTGGTTCATTGGATGCAGTGGGTTATTTAACCGTTAATCGTTACGATAATGCTGGCCAACTGGTTGGCACATCAGCTTATGCGTCTCCAGTTGATGAATCCCTTCGCGCAACAGCGGATCTAGACACATTGATGTCTAGTGTTGTTTCCAGTGACGACGATCAACATACCCACTTGTTTTATAACGGCAAGGGTCAGATGGTAGCGGCGTTAAACGCCGAGGGTTATTTAACGGATTATCAGTATGATGCCAATGGCAATCAAATTGAACAAGTGCGTTATGCCACGCAGTCTGTACCGTATACCGGTATTGAACTACTAGAACAGCTTCGCCCGTCGCCGGCGAATAACGATCAGGTGACGTTAACCACTTATACCCCATTGAATCAAATCGCGACGGTGACTCAACAGTCAAATGGTACGGCGGTGACGACAACTGCTTATGTATATGATGCTGTGGGTCAGCTTGTGAGTACGACGACCGCAGTAGATACGCCTGAGGCGAGAACCGTCCGCGCGCATTATGATGTGCAAGGTCGTTTGGTGGGAGAGTTGTCTGGAGAAGGCAGTGCCGCGCTAAATCGATTGACGACCGTGACGACGCAAGCGGTAGAGGCTATTTGGGCTGAGCATGGCATTGCCCACGCTTATGACGTGAAAGGCCGTCGTATCAGTACGACAGACCCGCTTCAGCAGACCACTCTTTTTTATTACGATAATCTTGACCGTTTAACACATACCGTCAATCCGAAAGGAGAGGTTAACGAGGTAGGGTACAACACGTTTGGTGAAGTGACCGATACTCGTGCGTATAACACCGCTATTAGTACAGAGGGGCTGGTCGGTGGCGCAGTGACGGAAACACTCGAGAACCGTCTGGCGTCGGCTAGTAATAACACTAATGATACGGTGACTCGCACGAATTACACCTTGCGTGGTGCGGTGAGTGAAGTCATTAATGGCAGCTCACGTACTGAATACACCTATAACGCCTTTGGACAGCAATCGAGTCAAACGGTCAAAATTGATGAAAATACGTCTGTTAGCTCAACGTTTATCTACGATCATCGTGGTCAGTTAACCAGTAGTACGCGTGATGCAGGTGGAGAGAATCAGGTTACTCAGGTTCAGTACGATGCGTTTGGGCGAGTGGTGGGCAGCACTGATGCTCGTGGTGTACATACCCACATAGCATATGATCGTTTGGGCCGAGTGGTACAGACCACGCAAGCTAGTAATAGCGCAGCTGTTATAGACAGTACGCAAACCTATGATGCTTTTGGTCGTATATTGACCCGTACCGATGGCAATGGTCAGACAATGACCTACACCTATTCGGATGAAAACCGTGCCGTGACGATGACGACCCCAGAAGGGGTATCGGTGACGACGGTCAGTAATCAGCATGGTGAAACCACCCATGTAAGCGATGGTAATGGCGTGGCGACGGAATATAGTTATGACGATAACGGTAATCTGATCAGTACGACGGCAGCAGCAGGGACCGCGGATGCGATGACTACCACCACGGCGTTTGATCAGGCGAATCGTGTAGAGAGTACGACGGATGCCAATGGCGTTGTGACACGTTTTGAATACGATGCAGCGATCGGTTATCAACGCGCACCGTTGATCCGGGTGGTTTGGCGATTATTAGCCAATATCGTT
>AEVK01000087.1 GCA_000209515.2 gamma proteobacterium IMCC1989 | reverse complement strand
AAAACGAGAAATAGTGCCGTCATTATTCACTTCGTCAGTAGCAATCCAGTCTTCTACTTGCTGCCTTATTCCTGCAATTCCTTTTTCGGTGAACAGGCCTTTAATACGGATAAAACCATCACGTTTAAAGTTTTCTAGCTCTTCCTCGGTAAAGTGTAATTGGTTAACGAGTTTGTTTTCTGTTGCTAAAACTTCGTTTTTAATTGCTTCAGTGGATGCGCTCATAATGTCCTCTTGCTTTTTTTGTTGTGGGTGTTGTGAAGGTTCGTTTTTTTATTTTTTATTCGGTTTGCTTTTTGACAACATGGATAAAAAAGTCACTGTCCTCTTCGATGAATTTCTCTTCGAAATCGCCAAATGTTTGAATAGTACTGAAGCCTGATTCCCGTATGAGTTGGCAAAAATAGTTTTTTCTAAGTGGGAACTGATTTAGTGTGTATTTATCTCCGCCTGGAAAAGTGTATTCAAAACGAGCAAGGTTTTTATCAAGATGTACGGGTTCAGCGCTGACTTTATCGCCGCAGTAGTAATATTTATGTTTTGTCTTAAAACCTGAATCTAGCATGTAATCATAATTTCTCTGGTCAATAATGAGTATTCCATCCGGCTTGAGAGCGGCATAAAATTCTGCTAAAGCGCGTCTTCTATCCATCTCATCATGCAAGTGGCTAAATGAATTTCCTAAGCAGACAATCGCGTCGAATCTTTCGTGTACTGACTCACCTAGACGCCGCCAGTCGGCTTGGTTTGTTTTTAGTATGTGGCCGCGAGATTTTGCATTTTCAAAAGCACGCGCTAGCATAGTGGCTGAACCATCACTTGAGGTGACGTCAAAACCACCTTCAATTAGGCTAACAGAATGAAACCCTGTTCCTGTAGCTACATCTAATATCTTCTTTTTTTTATGTTCATTTAATAGGTCAATAAAAAATGTTCCTTCGCCTAATGCTCGTGCTTCCCAGTCAATAAGCGCATCCCATTTTTTAACGAAAGCAGCGATATACTCGTTAGTATATAAATCAGTATAACGGTCAGATGTTGGATCGCTGCTATATTGCTGCTGTTGTTCTGTGTCGTCTATATCAAGTACAGCATGGCTGTGGCTCATGTTTTTACTCCTAGGGATCAGTGTTTTTATTGTTATCTGTCATTTTTATCTAGCGATCCTTACTATGTTACTCCGATAGTGAGTGATTTTTGGCGAACTTAATTTGGTGACATTTCCTCTGTGTGGCGGG
>AEVK01000088.1 GCA_000209515.2 gamma proteobacterium IMCC1989 | reverse complement strand
TTACAAGCTACCCATTTTAACCGCATGGTCGACTCCGGGGGCTGCCATGTTAATTGGTATTGCATCGGGCCATAGCCTTGCAGCACTGACGGGCGCATTTATTGTGGCGGGAATCCTTGTTGTACTCACGGGGTTTATTCGTCCACTAAATCAATTAATCCAACGCATACCCTCGCCTTTGGCAACGGCCATGCTCGGTGCGATTGTCTTACCTTTTTGCGTGAAAGCGTTTGTTCCACTGGTGGATAACACTGGCTTATTCGCCGCTATGTTTACTTGCTTCGTAATATGTAAACGCTTTTGTCCATCGTTCACCATGTCGGCTTTGTTGATAGTGGGCATTAGTTATGCTGTGTTAAATGGTCATACCGTTGATCCCATCAACTTTTCTATCGCTAAGTTTTCATGGGTCACACCAGAATGGACACTGAACAGTATCATCAACATCAGTATTCCTTTATATATTATTGCCATGCTATCGCAAAACTTACCCGGTATTGCCATGCTAAAAAGCTATGGCTATGTTGCGCCAACCAAACCCATACTCATTAGCACTGGCGCTGTGAATATGGCGCTCGCCCCCCTAGGTGGTTTTAGTCTAAATTTGGCGGCAATCTCTGCGGCTATCTGCATGAATGAGCAAGTAGACAACAATACTACTCAACGTTATAAGGCTGCCTTGTGGGCAGGCGTGTTTTATCTGATTGCCGGGTTATGGGCTGCAGCCGTGGTCACCTTATTTTTATCTCTGCCTAGCGCGCTCATGGCGATGCTTGCCGGATTGGCCTTACTGGGCACATTATTAATGTGCATGAAAACCGCCTTTAGCGATACCCCTTATCAAGAAGCAGCATTAATCACTCTACTTATTGGCTTATCAAACATTACTTTTCTGGGGCTCAATTCGATTATGTGGGGTTTGGTTATTGGTTTAAGCTATTTTTGGACGCAACAAAAAAGAGCAAACAATAACTAAAAAGGAACCCATCTGTTGAACAAGAGTCTATTAAACCTTAATGACAGATATAGCATATAAGAATTAAACCAGTACCAAAGCCATATCGTAAAATAACGGAAACAAAGACATTGTAAGTTGCTAATATTTGTATGATTCTCACGCAGAATCACATTAAAACGACTTCATAATAGAATGGTATTCTCTACATAATGGCTACTAATAACTCAAACCATCAACCCTCTTTATCATCACAATCATCACACACCAGTCTAAACTGCAATAATAGCGAACACTTACATACACCCTATTATCGAAATAACCAAAAAGTCACCCATAAGCAACACGCCCCGCTTGACGGCGAAGTCACTATGCCTTTTGCGCCTAGCGTGGAGTTGCCTAATGGCAATACTGCGATACCACAGCACTACTTGCGGTTTGAACATACGCTTGCGTCGATTCAACATATTATTAGCCAGATAGGACTTTTACCTCTCACCCCCATTTTTGCCGATAGCGATAACGGCGGGTGCTATATTCAAGTCGGCATTATTGGTAAAGAGAACTACGACAAAAACAGTGCTGCCCTACCCAAGAAAATTGTTTACGGCAGAAAATGGCGAATAGAACCCAGCACTCCCACATCAGAAATTATTCAAACGGCTTTTCTCGCCGTCAAAAAAATATGGGAACACGAGCTACGTGAGTTCTTTTTATTAAAGGAAGAAAATAGCGGCAAAACCAGCGCCGTATTTAGCTGCCATCATGACTTACCGTTAATGGCGAATAATCGTGATTTAATAGAAGACGAAAGAACGGCTCCACAAACCACATGGACTGAAAGTGATTTAATTCAAGCTCTTACTCATGCATCATTAAAAAGTCATCCCTTCATAATCACCGATATTTTGGTCCGCCAACACAACATTATCGTTGATGTCGCATTAGCGCCATCCACAAAGAATAAAACGGCTTGCGACGGACTTTCTCGCTTTAACCATTTTAACGCTACCTTGGTATTAACCAGCTTCAATCCGAGCGAAGGTTTGTATGCTTTAATGGACGCTCTGATTGCCTATAGCGATAAGATAATAGAAGAGACATTTAGCTATCAAGATTTTGTCCGTTTTAGCCGTGGCAATCACCCCAAAAATATTGCGGCTCTATCTATCGCGTCACGTCCTTACGCCAAACATCTGCAAGACGATACATTCGCCTCTACCTTTCAGCAACTCAACTACGAAACGGATTCATGCCGTGTGCCCAGCATTGGCGAAGGCGTACTCGCAGAAAAAAACCGTCACATCATCTCGCTAGTGGATAACTTAACCGGGCATTTGCCTAATGGGTTTGCTGGGGAGTAAGTGATTTGAATACGCCCCGCCTCACGGAAAGAAAGGCAAACATATTAGAAGAAACACGATAAAGCTCTCACCCAAAAAACAATTAACCGCAATACAAAACAACGAGCTCAATTTTAACGACCTACCTGAACTAGACGATAGTTTCTGGAAAAAAACGCATAACTGTCCGGGATAATTTTAATATCTACATTTTGCCTAACTTTATCTTGTTACTTTCTTTACCTCAAAGAA
>AEVK01000089.1 GCA_000209515.2 gamma proteobacterium IMCC1989 | reverse complement strand
CATCAATAGTTTCGATTCTGCATCAGATAGCTTTTTAAATTTTCGTATTAATTCGTGATTAGCTATATCTAAACTTTTAACAAAACTTTTATTTTTTACTTGAATTGAGGTCTTGCGCGAAGCGTGCTAATAACTACAACGTGCTCCGTCACGATATAAAAAATAACGCTGTGAATCTTTAACAAGCTAAAACCATTGACGGAGATATTTCATCCCGTATTTCGCTTTTTAGGCGCAATTCTCCTGTAAACTCTGTATCTGTCGTTGTAAGCCTGCTCCTTGTTTCAAATTATAAGTCAAACACATCATGCCAAAACGCATTTGATTCCGAGCTTTACCCAAGTGACGAGCCTGCGCTATCCTGTAATGCAATTTCAATAGGTCGAATACACTTTCTACACCAGAACGAATCCGAAACTTCACTTTATTACTGGCTGTTTGTGATAAGCACTTTCCAAAACATCATTATCAACCCCTCGCTGCTCCAGCCAAACATTCGTTTTTTGGCTTGCATAAGCACTATTTGCAAAAACTTCCGATTTTTTTTCGTTGCGAAACGCTGTAAAACACTGTGAATCATGCATGTTATCTGCGGCGAAGCCTAATGCTTTAATAAAATGACCTCCGCCAACACTGATGTGGTCTTTGTAACCGTACGTTGTTTTTGTCCTGCCATTCGAACCTGTTTTCATGCTATATCCGGTTTCCGGGTCTTGAGTATTCTCTCCATCCTCTCCTTTTTTATTAATTGGCGATTCCCTTCTTCTAATAATACTTCTTGGAGCGCGATGACTCGATGACTTATGGTTTGTTACAGAAACACCAGAAAGTACTAAGGTCAGTAACTGATTCTGTTAAACTTAACCCTACAAATCGTCGAAATAATAAATTACGGGTCAATTGCTTTCTATATGTGGATACACTTATTGTATGTCACGATTACAGCAACAGTGCTTTGAATATCAGTAATGGTGTTCACTACGGAGGCTGTTGTGCATGTCTTTAAGCATTTTTTCAATTCGTTTCCCAATGAATGAGCTCATGTACATTATTAAGTTTGGTTAGGGCTTGGCGCTCAATTAATAAGGTATCGGCTAAGCTGTGTTGTTTGAAGTTTTTCCAAGACATAAAATAATTTTTCAGGGATGTTATAGGAACTTATTTTCTCATCTTTTCATGATTTTTTTTCATGTTGTTTTTTTAAGGGCTGTTTTTTTTAGTAGTTTTTTTAAAGTGTTTAGTAGTTTTCGATATTTTTTTTAATGATTGTTTTTTTTAGTTTGTGACTTTTAGTGGTTATCACTAAGATTTTATGTTTTTTTGGTGATAAAAACTTTTATTTGTTTGGTGTTTTCTTCTTTGTTTTTTTTCTTTAAAGTGGGTAAGTTGATAATAAAAAATTGCCAGCGTGGTTTTGCTTATTTTGATTTGTTCTTAATTTGTGAGCTATATGGAGATTTCTGGTTTAGTTTTTTCTGAACGTGTATTACTTTTAGATAATGTTGGAAGCATATTCTTTTCATCTAAAAAGAAGCATGTTATTAGTGTAAGGCACGAAGAGAGTGTTGCTGCGGCTGAAGTTGATTGTGGTGATAGGGATTGGAAAAAGTTGATGTTTTTACAGTGTTTAACTTGTTTTTGAGGCGGGGTCGTATGCTGCGTGTTCTTTTGAGTCGTGAGTTTTTTTCAGTAAAGCCGTTGGCGTGGAGTTTGATTTTATGTGGTTCTATTTTCTCCGCTTTGTCTATTGCTTCTGTCAACCCAATTAATGCCTTGATTAATGCGTCTCGTACTGATTGTGCTTCCCCCTGTACGATTGTTTTTAGTGCGGATAAAACTACTGCACAAAGCTTAGATGAACATGGTGTGTGGTCTCAGTTATCTTATTATTGGGACTTTGATACCGATGAAACTGATACCTATGGTTATTTATACCCCCAAACGTATACCTATGTGGAGGGCGACACTTCTTTTGAATCTGGTCATGTTCCTATGGCGACTAAAACCTATTTATGTGATGTAGGTACTTGTGTTTATAACGTAGGTATGCGAGCGCAAAATGCGGTAGGTGATTTTGATGATGCCTCAGAAGTGATCGTCGTTCGCGCAGAATCTACTGATTGGAACTCTGCCAATACTATCTGTATTTCTAACACCTTAAATCTAGCAGATGACTGGGCTGGGTTTGATAAAGCCTGTCCGGTGGGTGCTACAAAACAAGCAACGACCCCTAATGCCGATGAATATGATGGTAAGTTGATATTGTTTAAAAAAGGCGATGTTTTTCAACAAAACATTGCGACCTTAATGAGTGAAAGTAATTATAAATTAGGTTTTTTTGGTGATGCAGGTGAACCTATGCCTGAGCTTGATGGCTTTCTTGAGATAGGTGTAGCACGCTATATAGGAGCCGATAATGCGCCAACTAATGTCACATCATTTGTGAATGATCAGCAAGTGGCTGAGATGGGCTGGCCTGAAAATATTTATGTTGAAGGTTTAAAAATAGCTTCTTTTGGTTTTCCCATGTCCTACCAGCATGTGGGGATACATAATATTGATATGGATCGAGAAACTTATCAAACAGGTGGGAATATTGACTTGTCTCGCCGCTCAATTCTATGTACTGATGATAATCGCCTCGATTGTGCCAACGTGCCCTTTGCTAAAGGTGGTTATATTAGTCAAGTAGATGTTGTCGGTAGTTTAGATGCTGTTGAAAATGCATTGGCTTTAAATGTTGAAGGCATGCCATGTGAAATGACCAATTTTTTAGGTATTACAGATTCCCGTTTTAGGAAAGCCGGTGAGCATAATTTACGTGTAATGGGATGGTGGCGTTTTAATATTATGCGTAGCTTCTTTAGAGGCGAACATTACAGTGGCGGAAAACAAAAGCTGATCATTCAAGGTTGTATAGATGGAGACTTAGATACGGGTGTTTGGGAAAGCGCAACGGACTTACCTGAACATTGGCAGAGTGACCCCGATGGTAGAACCAGAGCGGCCCTTTTTCTAAATAATGGTACTGATCAGTATATCCATTTAAATCGCTATCAAGTGATTGCAGGTAATATCTTAGGTGATGTTAATGTTATGGGCTCTGTTATGGGAGCAACGCAATACCAGACCAATGCTCTGGTGGGTGATGAATCGACATGGCAAGATATTGTATTAACGAAAAACACCTTTGTGAACGATGCAGGTCGTACGTCATCGGAAAATATTGATCTGAGTGCTGACCATAGTATTTGTGTCAATAATCAGTATGCGAATAATGATAACGGATGTTTTCCTGCTGATTTGGAATCAGGGCACCTAGGTAGTTTACGAGAGCCTACCCCAATCACTGTACCACTGGCCCCAGTAATTGATGTGATTCCTGCACTAGAAGTGTTAGTTGATTTTGGTCGCTCTGAAACGGTAAGCGATTGGAATACCATTTCTACTGATATAGAAGGTGCTGTTGATTTATTATCAAAAGGAGGGCAGTCTACGGGTCTCTCTCTTGAGGTGAATGTACCTCCTCGAACTGCAGGTAGTAGTGGCGCTATTGGCACTCCATTAGGCTACCCAGATACGGTAAGTCGTGATTACTTGGTGGGCGGTGGTGATGGGTATTCCTCTTGGCAATTTACCCTAAGTGGCTTATCTGTTCATACTAACTATACCCTTAGCTTTTTCTCTTCGCGTACTGGTACGCTCAATTTACAAACGGCTTTTACAGCCACAGGAATACAAACTAATACCGTGTATTTAAATGCGGCTAATAATAGTGATAGCCAAGCGCAACTCATCGTTACGCCAGATACTAATGGTGAAGTTAAAATTGTTGTTATGGCCGGCCCATATAATGAAAACAGCTTTTTCTTTGTTAATGCTTTAACCATAGTAGCGTCAAGTGCTGGTGAAGATAATAATGGGATTGATAGTGACGGAGATGGTGTTATTGATAGCGTTGATGCCTTTCCAAATGATCCATCGGAAACGGTAGATACTGATAATGATGGTGTCGGTGATAATGCTGACGCTTTCCCAAATGACTCATCAGAAACCGTAGATAGTGATGGCGATGGTGTGGGTGATAATGCCGATGCTTTTCCACATGACCCGACTAAAACAACGGATGATGATAGCGCAAATAATTCTATAGCCGATCTTCAAACTGGTCGCTCGGTAAAAAATATATTACGTGTTCCTAGAGTAGGTGCTTCCCCTAGCCGAGTTCACAATCACAATCACTTTTCTAATTGGGCCATTGTTGAAGAAACCCATGCAACAGTCTCTGTTGCTGCTGATGAGGAGTCTGTTACCTTTACGCGTAATACGTTTGATGATGGTGAAGCCGCTAGTGCCTATATTGAATTTGAAGTCGGTGCCCTATGGCCTGATAAAGACGCTTCGTTTTGTATACAAGTATCTAACCATAATGCATCGACTCAAGGAGTTGCCAATGCTCATATAAACATTGTGAATGATGACTTGATAGGTATTAAAGCTCGAACCGCTACACAGGATGGTATCTATTGTACGGTATTGAGCCTGTCTGAAAAATCCGATACAACAACCGTGAGATTGGGTATCGGTGTTGCTGGTGGTGATACGCAAACCAATGTATTGACCTTATCACAATTTAGCGTTTCTCCTACGGATGATGGTTTGCCCAATGAATTTGTTAAGGTGAGTCAACGACGAGAGATACCTAGTCGTAATGGTATTAGTGGAGCAGCGTTTAATTATCCTAAAAATGTTCACTATGATGCAGTGACAGGGCTAACTACTTTTACTGTTCCATCAACTATAAATAATGGCCCTAATGTTTCTCATGTATTTGCCATTACCGATTCTTTCGGCACCTTTCTTTCTTATGGTCTTTGGTCAACATTTTATGGTATAGATTCTCTCAATCTCACCCCAGGCTATGTGATGACCATGAATAATCTTGCCGGTCGCTCATTATTCGATACCAATCCGCTTAGTCATACATTGTTAGATGATATGTTAGCAGAGACGATTGCCAAAAATGCTCATGATGGAGCTCCGGGGATTTGTTGGATTGCCCAAGGTGTGAATGATTTTGTTGTTGAAGGGCGAACAGCAACTGAAACGTTTGCTGCTTTAGAGGATCATATCAACTGGTGTGAAGGTAATGATATGTATCCTGTCATTGTTACGGCAGGGCCATTTCAAGGCTATGCTCGTCCTGTTCATGAAAATGCATCTGAGTCAGAGCGCAATCACTATAATGCATTAGTGAGGAATTATGCATCAAGCAACATAGGTGAAGTGATGTTGATTGATTATGACATGTTGTTAGATGTTGATCAGGATGGCAATTTAGATACGCAGTATAGTTTGGACCTTCTACACCCGAATAGAGGTGGTATGGCGTTACTCATTGAGGCTGCAAACTCAGCATTTAACCAAATTAAAACATCTGTTGTGAGTACGAATACAGATAGTGACGATGATAATGTGGATCCGTTACCTCAAGATGAGAGCAATAATACGGACGGCAATTGGATTCATTGTGCTAACGAA
>AEVK01000090.1 GCA_000209515.2 gamma proteobacterium IMCC1989 | reverse complement strand
TTTTTTCTGGAAGATTGATCTCCATTAACAAGCTAGTCGTTGGCAATCGGTTATAACCATAAATACGCGCAAGCTCTTCCAGTAAGTCTGCTTCGATTGTCATATCAAAACGGTAGCTTGGGATACCAAATACCCATCCTTCGCTATCACTACTTTCTAATGCAAGACCTAAACGCTGGAGAATATCGAGCACTTCCTCATCGACCATCTCGAAACCTAGGCCAGACTTGATACGTGAACGACGAAGCTTTACCGATCTTGCTGAAAGTAAGTCATGCTCTGCTTCGGTCACCGACACAGGCCCCACTTCACCACCCGCTACATCAATGATGAGCTGTGTTGCACGCTCGATCGCTTGCTCTTGTAACTGATAATCAACACCGCGCTCAAAACGGTGTGACGAGTCGGTATGCAAACCGTAAGCGCGGGCACGACCCGCTATGGCTACTGGTGCAAAAAAAGCGCTTTCAAGAAAAATATTAGTCGTGGATGCGCTCACAGCCGAATCATTACCACCCATCACACCAGCTATAGCCAAAGCGGATGCATTATCAGCAATAACAAGAGTATCATCCTTCAATGTCGCTTCTTGAGCATTCAGCAAGGCAAGCTTTTCACCTGCTTTTGCTTTGCGTACATCGATACTGCCTGATAGCTTATCGAAATCAAATGCATGCATTGGCTGCCCTAACTCAAGCAGTACATAATTAGTAGTATCGACAACGATATCCTTGCTGTTTAATCCTGCTCGACGCAGGCGTTCTTGCATCCATAATGGTGTTGGTTTGGATAAATCAATGCCACGAATAATACGCCCTACATAGCGAGGACACATATCCACTGCATTTAACTCGACAGGAAACACATCATCGATGGTTGCGGCAACGGGTGTTATCGCTGGCTGATTAACGGCTAAACGGTTTAATACACCCACATCTCTCGCGATACCCTTTAACGATAAGCAGTCGCTGCGATTAGGCGTTAGATCGATATCAATAACACTGTCATTTAAGCCCAAATAATCGTTCAGATCTGTGCCTACTGGCGCGTCTATGGGCAATTCCCATAGACCAGAGTCATCGTCACCTAGCTGTAACTCGGTCTGACCACATAGCATCCCAAAGGACTCAACACCGCGTAACTTGGCTTTTTTAATCTCCATTTTTTTATGATTAAGGTTCTCTGGCAACACTGCGCCGACGGTCGCAAAGGGCACTTTAAGACCGACATTGGCATTAGGCGCACCACAAACCACTTGAGTAAGATCATCACCCAGTCCAGCGACCTGGCACACGCGCAACTTATCTGCATCGGGATGTTGTTCGGCAGAAATAATTTCAGCCACAACAACGCCACTAAACTGGCCAGCAAGGTTTTCTATCGCATCAACCTCCAAACCTGCCATGGTAATCTGATCGGCGATTTCTTGTGTGGTTAACTCTGGATTAACCCACTCTCGTAACCATGATTCACTTATTTTCATTGCTTCTTCTAGCCTCAAGCTATTAGCCTCAAACTACAAATAAAACCATAATACTTCCTGAAGGTTAATACTTGAGTCTGTCGCTTTTCGTTAATATTTCAAATAATGTATCTTCGATAACCATCCCGAATATTCAATATTAAGTACGTCGAGATCTTTTATTTTCTACTATTTTTAAGTAGAAACATTATCGCTTTTGGATTTAAAATTGCTGTAAAAACTTCAAATCATTTTCGAAGAACAAACGTAAGTCATTTACGCCGTAACGCAGCATAGCTAAACGCTCCACCCCCATACCAAAGGCGAAGCCACTATATTTTTCTGTATCAATACCACTAGAAGTAAATACATTGGGATGCACCATGCCACAACCCATGACTTCTAACCAACCGGTATGACTACATACTCGACAGCCATCGCCACCACAGTTAGTACACTGAATATCTACTTCAGCCGAAGGCTCGGTAAAAGGAAAATATGAGGGGCGAAAACGAACAGGAATATCGGCTTCAAAGAAGCGTTTAAGGAATTGATCAACCGTACCTTTTAGATCCGCAAAGCTAATGTGCGTATCGACCAGCAAGCCTTCCACCTGATGAAACATAGGGGTATGTGTTAAATCAGAATCACAACGATAAACCCGCCCCGGACAAACAACACGAATAGGAGGTTCTTTGCTCTCCATCGTTCGCACCTGTACTGGTGAGGTGTGTGTTCTTAATACATATTCAGCATATTGCTCGGCCGCATCTTTATCGGCCAGCGGCAAGCTATTTTTATCGACATAGAAAGTATCGTGCATCGCGCGTGCAGGGTGATGCGCAGGAATATTAAGCGCTTCGAAATTATGATAATCGTCTTCGACTTCTGGCCCCTGTTCAACAGTGTAACCAACAGCCGTAAAAATTTCTTCAATACGCTGCAGTGTTTTTGTCACTGGATGCAAACGACCTCGACCGCTTGCACGACCAGCTAAGGTAACATCAATGGTTTCAGATGCTAACTTTTGATTAATAGCCGCCTGTTCCAAGCTATCCTTTTTAGATTGTATCGCTTGCTGTACTTGCTGCTTTGCTTCATTAATTTTTGCTCCGGCTGCTGGACGCTCTTCGTTTGATAGCTTACCCAATGTTTTTAGCAACGCGGTTAATTGACCTTTTTTACCTAAGTAATCGACTCTTATCTGGTCGAGTGCTGGCAGTTCATCAGTTTTTGCAACAAGATTTAGCGCTTCGTCTGTCAACGCTTGTAGGTTTTCCATTTACACTCACCTGTAAATTAAATTCGTAAACAAAAAAGGGAAAGGCTCTTCAGCCCTTCCCCTCTTTGATTGCTGAATAATTCAACAACACATACGCATTATCTTAAAGAGAAAGAATTACGCTAATGCCGCTTTCGCTTTTTCAACAACCGCTGCAAATGCAGCTTTATCATGCACTGCAAGGTCTGCTAGTACGCGACGGTCTAAAGCAATTTCTGCTTTTTTAAGACCAGCAATCAACTGGCTATATGTCATACCCAAGGCACGAGACTGTGCATTAATACGAGTAATCCATAAAGCACGGAAGTTACGCTTCTTAACACGACGGTCACGGTAAGCGTATTGCCCCGCTTTAATAACTGCCTGTTTAGCAACACGGAAGATACGCGAACGCGCTCCGTAATAACCTTTTGCTTGCTTCAATATTTTTTTGTGACTTTTGCGTGCCACAACGCCACGTTTTACGCGCGCCATAATAGTTCTCCTAAAAATAAATTCTAAAAATTAAACCGGATTAAGCAACGCGATTAGGTCGCACGAAACATGCGATCAATTAACGGCTTGTCAACTGCAGTAACGAGGCTAGTGCCACGTAACTGACGTTTACGTTTTGTCGTCATTTTAGTAAGGATGTGACTTTTATGTGCACTTTTACGCTTGTAGCCTGCCGCTGTTTTTTTAAAACGCTTCGCAGCTCCACTGTGTACTTTAGCTTTTGCCATGAGAATAAACTCCGCATTTGGAATCAGATAATCTGATTTAGGTTAATATAAATAAAGTAAGTAGGCAGCTAAAAGCCCGATCTCTAGAGACCCGTGCGCCTCAAAAATAGTACATAAGGTGTGGTAGCAAGGAAGCAGCGCGCGCAAAACCGGAATGTATATTAATACATGAGGATTTGAGCACGCAGCTGCCAAAAGTAGGTACCCGGAGGTAACGCAGCTACCGCGCCTTAGGCGCATTTTTGAGGTGTGCGCGAATTACTTCTTCTTTTTTGGGGCCATTACCATAATAAGCTGTCTTCCTTCCATTTTCGGAAACTGCTCTACGGTAGCGAGCTCAACCAAGTCTGTTTCGATACGCTTAAGCATCTCCATCCCTAGTTCTTGGTGAGCCATTTCACGGCCGCGATATCGTAGTGATACCTTAGCCTTATCCCCATTTTCTAAGAAACGTATAAGGTTGCGTAGTTTTACCTTATAGTCTCCCTCGTCCGTCCCTGGGCGAAATTTCATTTCTTTTACTTGTTGCTGCTTTTGCTTTTTCTTTGCAGCAGCTTTGGTTTTCTTCAATCCAAAGAGATGCTTACCATAGTCCATGACTTTACAAACAATAGGGGTAGAGTCTGGTACGATTTCAACCAAATCCAATGTAGCGGCTTGAGCCACTTTT
>AEVK01000091.1 GCA_000209515.2 gamma proteobacterium IMCC1989 | reverse complement strand
GCGGTTCAAGTCCGCCCGTAGCTACCATTTATTTCTCTCTCACTATGTACTATTCTCTTATTTTTATTCTTAGACATAGCCAATCATTAATATAATTCAACCTCTTTCAAACCAAAGCCACATTATAAAAACACCATTAGGCCTGTAAAAAAAGTGGATTCCATAGGTCAAAACACTCATAATTGATCGATTAGCAATGTTCGACTTAACGACCATTTGTCACATATTGACATAGCAGACTACAGTCACCTTCAGCGCTCACTTCTACCGACGACTTCGACGAACTTTATTATATGAACAACTGCCTCCCCCACAATAATCAACCACTGGATACAGAAACATTGCCGAGCGTGCTGGCACGTATTCACGAAGAAGTTGTGACGGAATATGGTAAGGGTAAGGTAGCTGACTACATTCCTGCATTACAACAAGTTGATCCCAAACAGTTTGGCATGGCCTTGCGGACAGTGGATGGGGAAGAATTTTATGTAGGACAAGCGGAGACAAATTTTTCGATACAAAGTGTATCCAAATTATTTGCATTGATGCTGGCATTAGAAATTGTCGGTGACGATGTGTGGCGACGTGTGGGACGTGAACCTTCTGGTATGCGTTTTAACTCTCTATTACTACTAGAATCTGAAGGTGGCATACCTAGAAACCCTTTTATTAATGCGGGAGCTATTGTGATATCCGACATTATTGCTACGCATAGCTCAATCCCTAGCAAACGAATTGAGGATTTCATCGCATCGCTTTCAGGTAATAAAAACAATAGAGTGGACAGCAAGGTGGCTGCAGGAGAAAAGGCAACAGGGTTTTTAAATACCGCCATCGCGAATTTACTCAAAGCGATGGGTAACTTACATGGCGATGTAGATCACACGCTAGAGTGCTACTTTAAACAATGCGCTATCACCATGAACTGCATTGATTTAGTGCGAGCAACCGAATGTTTAGCCAATAGAGGTAATTCGACTTTTCAAACCGGTGAACATAAACCGGTCGCAGACAAACGGATTAATTCACTAATGTTAATGTGCGGTTTGTATGATGCGGTGGGTAACTTTGCCTACAACGTTGGCTTGCCGGCAAAAAGTGGGGTTAGTGGAGGCATTGTCGCTGTTGCTCCGGGCCAGTATACCGTTTCGGTATGGTCGCCGGAGCTAGATCATTATGGTAACTCAGTATTAGGCCAGCTTGCTCTAGAGAAGCTGACTATCTATACCAAAACATCTATATTTTAAAATATATATTTGTCGTCTGTTTATCGGATTTAACACGGCTTAGCTGACATTCGCCTCTTTTGAACTACACAACTCTCCCACATACTCAAGGCCACAGCGTAATAGCTGAGCCTGCTTGTGAAAACTCATATCCGCACTCACGATAGGGCGTATTTCTTTAGGATTAAACCACGTACCACTGATTAGCTGAATAACATAACCGGTATCATATTCTTGTAATGTGTCATTATCAATAAAGCGCCAATCCATCACTCATACCTCATTCATTGTTTTACGAAAAGATCAATTTGATGACACTATTATGGGAGCTAAGATAAAAACCGTCTGTAGGAAATCACCCACAGTTACCGTAGGAGAAATCTATCAATGAAAAGAAAAAAGAGGATAAAGCACTAAAACCACTAGAAAAGTATGGTTTTAGCACCTTTTTGCTATAAAGGAGTACTGAAAAGGAGCCCAATATAGTAAGATGCGCGCGCTTTAGAATCATTACTTTTTTTCATTCCTTCGTATAGGTAAATGTTTAATGTTCACGTCTATTCCATCTCGTATTTTTATATCGCTGCTCATTGCACTGATATCTCCATTGGCATTAGCTAGCGGCGCTGGCGCAATTGCTGCTGATCTGACCACATCGACCATAGGGTATATTTGTGTCGCCATCTTCGTTATTGCTTATGTGCTAGTTATTGGCGAAGAATATTTACACTTGCGTAAGTCAAAACCTGTTTTATTAGCGGCAGGCATGATTTGGATTTTAATTGCGACTACCTATCAGGGTAGCGAATCAAGTCATGCAGTTAGCGATGCACTACGTCATAACTTATTAGAGTATGCAGAGTTATTACTCTTTTTATTAGTGGCTATGACTTACATTGCTGCACTTGAAGAACGCCGCTTATTCGACGGTTTACGTGTTTGGTTAGTCTCTAAAGGCTTAAGCTTTAGACAGCTATTCTGGACGACTGGTATTTTAGCGTTTTTCATATCACCTATCGCCGACAATCTCACCACAGCACTTGTTATGTGTGCGGTTATCCTAGCCGTTGGTGGAGACAATAAATCATTTGTTTCAGCTAGCTGTGTAAACATTGTTGTAGCCGCCAATGCGGGCGGTGCATTCAGCCCATTTGGGGATATCACCACACTAATGGTTTGGCAAAAAGGCATCGTTGATTTTGTTCAATTCTTTGATCTTTTCGTTCCATCGGTGGTTAACTTCCTAGTACCCGCAGTGATAATGAGCCTATTTATCTCTAAGGAAAAGCCAGTTTCTCAAGGCGATACTGTAGAACTGAAGCGCGGCGCAAAACGTATTGTCGGCCTATTTTTAGCAACCGTTGCTACCGCAATTTTGTGTCACACATTCTTACACCTACCACCGGTTTTCGGCATGATGACGGGTTTGGCTTATTTACAGTTCTTTGGTTTTTACTTGAAAAAGACATTACCAAAATCTCTAGAGAAAAAGCGCCAAGCAAATTCAAACAATCCAGAAAAACTATCGCAGCTCAGCCAAGTAGCACCGTTTGACGTATTCAGTCATGTACAACGCGCAGAGTGGGATACCTTAATGTTCTTCTACGGAGTGGTAATGTGTGTAGGTGGTCTAGGTTTCTTAGGTTATTTGAGCCTAGTATCTGAAGTCATGTACACCCAGTGGGGTCCACTATATGCCAACATTTTTGTCGGTGTTTTATCTGCGATAGTAGACAACATTCCCGTTATGTTTGCCGTATTAACCATGCTACCTGAGATGGATCTAGGTCAATGGTTATTAGTCACTCTCACCGCCGGTGTAGGTGGTAGCTTGTTATCGGTAGGCTCTGCTGCGGGTGTTGCCTTGATGGGACAAGCGCCAGGTAAATATACTTTCTTTAGCCATCTAAAATGGACACCAGTCATCGCATTAGGCTATGCCGCCAGTATTGCGACGCATCTGTGGATTAACTCGGAGCTGTTTATCTAGGGCTTGCTTTTCTAACGTTCAATCAAACCATCATGGCCACAGACACCTTTTTCTGTGGCCATACTCCCTCTGTTCTCCCTCTGTTCTCCCTCTGTTCCCCCTTGTAGTGGCACACTAAATTTGGCCACCAA
>AEVK01000092.1 GCA_000209515.2 gamma proteobacterium IMCC1989 | reverse complement strand
TAAACTCCCTCTTTCCGTGCGTTTTTGCCTCGCCTGAGAGCAAAATCATCTTCCGTGCAAAGGTCTCTTTTTATATTATTCTTACTGTTGTTTTCTAATGTAGCTCGGTCACTTGCCCATATATTAAGCTTAAGCGCCGATATATATGTACTTGGGTACGGTTTGACCGATCACGTATAGAAAACTTATCATAATGGTAATTATCACGTTATACCAGAAGTTATAGAGAGTATGATGTGCTTAATCACTGCTTGAGAGTTATTTATGTCAACTTTATCGTTATTGCGTTCTCAGTTACTCGGTTATGCCGACGGGCATGTCACGCCATTACCGGGGCATACGGGTGTTCACGTTCATCGTGAAATAGTCCAGCCGCTGCAGCAATTGATTAACGATGCAAAGCAAGCAGGATTTCAGCTTCAGGTAGCGAGTGGCTTTCGCCATTTTGATCGGCAGTTACTTATTTGGAATGATAAATGTTCAGGCAAAAGAGCGATACTGGATGATAGCGGTGATGTGATTGATATAAATTCGCTATCCGCAATTGAAAAAGTGTATGCGATATTACGTTGGTCAGCTTTACCCGGTGCATCGCGCCATCATTGGGGAACCGATATTGATATCTATGATGCTGCCGCTATGCCGAGAGATTATCAGTTACAACTGCACCCAGATGAATATATGGGCGACGGTCTTTTTGCTCCAATGATGGAATGGCTCGATAGCTATTTACAGCAAGAGAGTGTCCCCCGCTTTTTTAGGCCTTATTTACAAGATAAAGGCGGTGTCTCGCCTGAGCTATGGCATTTGAGTTATCGTCCTATTGCCGATCGCTACGAGCAGCAATATTCTCTAGCATTGTTGCAAGATTACCTTTCTTCATTACTGCCAATGGGGAAAGTGACCGCGCAATC
The DNA here is from genome assembly GCA_000209515.2 of gamma proteobacterium IMCC1989. Taxonomy (GTDB): domain Bacteria; phylum Pseudomonadota; class Gammaproteobacteria; order Pseudomonadales; family Cellvibrionaceae; genus Endobugula. The sequence continues at coordinate 7,807 of AEVK01000092.1, read as the reverse complement.
ATCAAAGGTACATTTAGAAGAACAGTCGGTCATACTTGAACATCTCTCTACTATTTATCAGCGTTTTATTTACTTATGAAATCTTCAGTGTCGACAGAACAGATTAACAGTGATGATGTTTGGTTATCTCTTCGCGAAGAAGCGGGTATAGCGATTGAGCAACAGCCGCTTATGTCGAGTTATTTTCATGCGAATATTTTAAATCATGACACGTTTGCTTCCGCTATTAGCTTTTTTCTCTCTCATCATTTGGCTAATCAGTATGTGTCGTCGATGATATTACGTGATGTGTTTATGCAGGCGATGAAAAGTGACCCTTCTATAGAAGTAAGGATGCTGCAAGATCTTATCGCGCACTTCACTCGTGATCCTACTTGCGAACAATATGTCACACCGTTGTTATATTTTAAAGGCTATCATGCCATTCAAAGTTATCGTATTGCGCATTGGTTGTGGCAAGAAAAAAGAACATTGTTTGCTTACTATATGCAAAGCCGTATTGCAGAATTGTTTCATGTGGATATACACCCTGCAGCACAAATAGCCGGAGGGTTGATGGTGGACCATGCGACGGGTGTGGTGATTGGTGAAACGACCATTATCGAAGAAAACGTATCGATGTTGCATGCGGTGACGTTGGGAGGAAGTGGTGCAACGATAGGTAAGCGCCACCCGACTATTGGTCGTGGCGTATTGTTAAGTGCCGGAGCCAAAGTGCTTGGTGGTATTAATATTGGAGAGGGCACCAGCGTTGGTGCAGGCAGTGTTGTGCTGGAAAGTATGCCGAAAAATTGCACCGTGGTGGGGGTGCCAGCAAGAGTTGTTGGTCGATCCGCGTCAGCGATGCCTTCATTAGACATGAATCATAATCAGTAAACGGCTAATAAGCTGGAAAATACTATGTCAGAAGAGTCTGAAAAAAAATTCGATATTATTTTTACCGGTAACATTTCAGGTGGTGCAGACCTGTCTGCAGTAAAAGAAAAGGCAGCACACTTATTTCGTCTCAATGATACAAAGTTAGCTGCGCTGTTTTGCGGCAAGCGAACAGTACTGAAGAAAAATATCGATAATACTGCTGCGCAAAAATATCAAAAAGTATTAAATGGTATTGGCATGATTACCGTGCTGCAAGTGCATGGTGCTGCGCAAATCAAAAAGCCATCTGAACCGACTCAAACACAGCTCGCTGCCACGACAACAGTTCCTTCTGCAGTCCTGTCTGCAGCAGCACCGGTGCAAGACTGGGATGTGCTTCCTGCAGGTGAACTAGGCGAATCAGCTAGTGGAGACTCGTCTTCGTCCGAGCAAGATAATTCTGTGCAGGCTAAAGAGAGTGACTGGGCAATAGAGCAGCCGGGTGCTCAATTATCTGAACCGTCAGAAGATATTCAAAGTGATATCGTATTACCCAACATAACAGTCGCTCCGCCCGCATCCGATTTACTTAATGATGATGAAAAAGAGGGCGTGTTAGCACCGCTTGAGCTACCTGCGATAGCAGATATTAGTGTTGCATCCACAGGAGATGATTTACTTTCTAAAGAAGAAAAAACAGAGTGGGTTGAGTTACCTATGGAGCTGGGGCATATTAAAGTGAAAACGAGCGGAGGTGATTTGCTAGCCGATCATGAAAAAGCCATTTTTGCTGAAAAAGTAATCAATGCTGACAGTATCCATCTCAAAAATACTTGATCATTGTCTTGAATCAATAGGAAATAGCATAAACCCCCTATTTTAATGGTCTATACTGTATGCGTTATGATTACTCTTAAGAGAAAACTTCACGCGTAGATAGTGAACAAAACACGCGTAACTAAAAGCGCAGAAACATAAATAGCAAATAAATTAATAGTAAGTAAATTAATAATAAATCAATTAATTAATAAAAAGGTGCTCAATGGAAAACAAATATTGGTCCTTAGTGACTCGGTTTTTTAAATCAGAACCAGCCAGCGGCATTTTACTTATGTTCGCTGCTGTATTGGCGATGATTTTTGCGAATACATTTTTATCTACTTATTATGAGGCGTTTTTGTCTACACCACTGCAAATTAGTGTAGGCAGTGCCGGTATTGATAAGCCCTTACTCCTCTGGATTAATGATGGCTTAATGGCGATTTTCTTTTTCTTGGTGGGCTTGGAATTAAAGCGTGAGTTGATTGAAGGCGAGTTGTCAGATAAACGTAATATTATTCTGCCGGGCATTGGTGCGATTGGTGGTATGGCAGTGCCTGCACTAGTTTACCTTTATTTCAATTATGATGATCCTGTTGCTGTGCAAGGCTGGGCTATTCCTGCTGCAACCGATATTGCATTTGCCTTAGGTGTGCTGAGTTTGCTGGGTTCTCGTGTACCCACTTCGATTAAAATCTTTCTAACGTCACTGGCCATATTTGATGATATCGGCGCGATCATTATTATTGCCGCCTTCTATACGTCGGAAATATCGTTTACGGCATTAATCGTTGTGGCCTGTTTTGTACCAGTGCTTGCCATACTTAATCGATGTAATGTTGTCTCAAGAATGCCTTACATGTTGATCGGTTTGGTGATTTGGGTGGCGACCTTAAAGTCAGGTGTGCATGCGACATTAGCAGGCGTGGTACTGGCGATGTTTATTCCTATGCGCTGTACTAAAAACCCTGAAATTTCCCCAGTTCTTAGTTTAGAGCATACCTTGCATACGCTGGTTGCGTTCTTTGTGCTGCCTGTTTTTGCCTTTGCTAATGCTGGTATCAATTTCAGTGGCATGGGAGCCGATCAGTTATTACATGATGTTCCCGTCGGAATTGCCCTAGGCTTGTTCGTGGGTAAGCAAGTGGGAATCTTTGGTTTGTGTTGGTTGTTTATTAAGTTGAATATTGCCAAGTTACCCAATGGTATGAATTGGGGTAGCTTGTATGGTACGTCGGCGTTATGCGGTATTGGCTTTACTATGAGCTTATTTATCGGGTCGCTCGCTTTCGGTGGCGCAGAGAAAGTATTCGACGAGCGAATCGGTATTATTGTTGGTTCGTTGCTGTCGGGTATTTGTGGCTATCTTATTCTTAACGCGTCACTTGCTAAAAATGCACCGCTAAAAAATAATAGTTAGTATCGTCAGTACAACGTACTGGGTTGCTAAGTCGTTGCAATCCAGTACTGTTTTTTCCCTTTTCTTTCCTCTCATCTCCTTTGCTCCCCACCTCTCCCGCTAAGTGACTGCTAGCGCAGTATTGTTATACAAGCTCCATCATCGTCGCCACACTGTCGCTAAATTGATAAAGATCAGTGCCTGTTTCTTTGTTCAGTTGCTGATCTAGTTGATGATCTAATTGACGAGCAACAGCTTCAATCATTTGCGCGTAATGGTTTTGTTGGTGATTGCCGCTATCTAAAATACCTTTCAATACTTGCTGGGTATAATCACCTATTGTTTCGAATACGCTGTGTAAATCTGCAGCCGGAGAAAAAGTGCTAGGTGCTACTTCGTCATAAATAGCGGCAACCTCATAGCTTTCGGTTTGCTTTAGCTGTAACGCATACGATGTGATTTCGGTACTATCATAATCCATTGCTAAAGCGGCTTCATAAGCTTCGCCAATGTCACCGTTATAAAATTGCTCCGATAACGACATGACTTGTTGCATCAAATCGTTAATAGCTTCCATCTCTCCGTCGTCTAACTCACCGTCAATCGCGAAAGAAAATTGCTGCTGTTGATTTCCTTGAGTGATACTCAGGCCTTGGTTTCCATCTGTATTATTGTACGCCGACACACTGGATGCGCGGCTGGCATTAATCGTTACTGTATCGCCATCGGCAGTGGTGAGGTTAAAGCTGAACTCTTTTGTCTCGGCGTATTCAGCTGCATATTCCCTGACTTCATCTATCTTTTCTAATGAATCTAATAGTGTAAGGATTTTGGCATCTGGGGATCCACTTAACTCGTCCATTAGATTATTAATGGGGCTAGTTAAAGAGCTGTTCAGTGAGGGGGGGTGCTTGCTTGTTGCAGGTGCGCTCTGTTGTGCGCTTGCATCAACGGGGGTTGCTGTTGCTTGTTGAGCTACCGCTGTGGGCTCCATTTTTGCTTCGCCTAAATAGCTATGGCGCAAATCATTAATGCCATCTACTACTTGTTGGTAAAGCAGGGATATAGAGTCGTCAACGGCATCATTGAGCGAGTCTTGATCGCCTAAAATAGCTCTTGCTTCATCATACCCTTGAGTAAACCCTGCTAAGCCTTGTTGTAATAACGTGTCTAGTGTTTCAAGGCTGGCTCCCGCGGCTTGTTCGCTAGCGATTCGTTGTTCTATAAAACTCAATATATTTCGTGCGCCATCTAATAGTGCGGGTGGCTCGTTGACCGCAGAGCTGGCTGTAATGCTGGTAGTAGAGCTGGAGCTAGACGTATAACTGCTGTGATTGTTGCTAATGCTATATTGAGATTTTGCGCTATAAGTCAACGATGTTTGTTGATCTTGAGTACCAATACTGAGTAAATACGCCGACGATTGTCGATACTGGATAGATGAATCTTCTGGTTTATTAGCCGGTACGGCTGTTTCTGCAGAGGCTAATGTATTACCTTCTAAGCCTTTCTGATCGCTTAATAGCTGAGACTGAGTGTTAACCGAAGTGCTAGATAATGTAGGTGTGCCGTTATTTATATGCATGGTAATAGAGCTTTTTTTGAGTTCGATATAATGCTATCGGCTACGCAGTACAATTCTCTAGTATCGTTTGCTTATGAAAAACAGTGCTTCTTATAAGGATAAAGGGCCGTTCTACGTTATGATGAGTTATTGCGGTGAAGATTATTTACTCTATATAGTGGGGAGAGACCAATATGGAAAATTATTTACTATTTGTGATTGTTGCTTCCGTTACCATTCTGAGCCCCGGCCCAGGTGTGTTACTCACGTTAAGCAATGCAATTCGTTATGGTGCTATGGGTAGTATTGGCGGTATCGTAGGAATTGCGTTGGGCAGCTTTATTGTTGCGGGTGTATCGGCAACGAGCTTGGGTGTTCTTTTGGCGACATCGACTGTGGCTTTTACAGTAATGAAATATATTGGTGCAGCGTACTTAATTTATATGGGCATAAAGCTTTGGCGTTCGCCAGTGGTCACTTTAGGTAATAGTGTTGTCACCACAAAAAGTACCGTGCGACAGTTTGTCGAAGGTTTTACGATGCAACTGACTAACCCCAAAGCGGTTTTCTTTTTTATGTCGATTTTTCCACAGTTTGTTAATTTTGAACGTGAAGGTACACAACAATTCCTCCTCCTTGTTACGACGTATAGTGTGCTTATTGTTGTGATCCATCTAACGTATGCTTATCTTGCCAAGTCCATGCGCTTTTGGTTGTCATCAGAAAAAGGGGGACGTTTAGTTAATCGTATTGGTGGTGGGACTTTTGTATTCTTCGGCATCGGCTTAGCGTCGGCTAACCGTTAAATTAGTGTGTGGCAGGTAGTCGAAACCACCTGCCGGTTGAAAGCTACGCGGCTTTTACTTTTGACGTTTTGTGTTCGAGAGTTGATGTGTTGTTACCGTTAATCACAATGCTTTTTGGTTTCATTGCTTCGGGTATTTCTCTAACCAAGGTGATATTCAGCAAGCCGTCTGCTAATTGCGCTTCGGTCACTTCAACATGATCTGCCAGCGTAAACTTACGCTCGAAAGCGCGTCGCGCAATCCCTTGATGTAGGTAGTTGCGATCATCTTCTTGTTCTTGATTACCACGTACAGTCAATACGCCGTTTTCGGTTTCTATTTCGATATCGCTCTCTTTAAACCCTGCTACCGCTAGAGTAATGCCGTAACGGTTTTCTTCAAGCGCTTCGATATTGTAAGGGGGATAGCCTCCAGTGGTTTTTTCAGTTTGAAACGCGGCATCTAAAAGCGAGCCAAAGCGATCAAAGCCAACACTGGAACGGTAAAGGGGAGTTAGGTCTATTCTAGTCATTTGTATATCCTCAAGTTATAAGCAATATCATTGATAGTGATGGGATTCTCTTAGAGACATCCCGCAAGCAAGTAGAATCGGCTACTTAGCTCTTTCATTGATTTAAGGTCGGTTTTTTTATTTTCAAGCGCTAAAAATTGTTTTTTGATTTTGTTTTTTCTTTATGTTTCTATACTTTTACATTTTGAGAAGTATATATCACTGTTTCATTGTTTTTTTAGTGGTTTTTATTCTCTGTTTTTTTGATTTCCATTCTGTTTTTACTTTTTCGCGGCAACAGTGAATGTGATGCTAGTAATTAGTTTCTAGTGACAGTGTTTATCAAACTCATGTTTCTCAAGCTCATGTTTGCCAAGCTCAGAAATTTTTAGCTATTTATTATCGAGGTGATCCATGTTGTCTAGTTCTGTTGATACATCTACAGACGTCCGTATTGAAAAAGATTTGTTAGGTGAAGCAAAAATTCCTACGCAGGCACTCTACGGTATTCAAACATGGCGGGCGACGCAAAACTTTAATCTAACGGGTGTCCCGCTCAATCATTTCCCTAAGTTCGTTCGTGCTTTAGCCATGGTGAAGTTAGCTGCCGCAAAAGCAAACGCAGGCTTAGGTAATCTCTCCCAAGAAAAAGCGGAGGTTATTATTCGAGCGTGCGAAGATATTATTAACGATAAACACCATGACGCTTTTATCGTAGATATGATTCAAGGTGGTGCCGGTACCTCTACGAATATGAATGCGAATGAGGTGATTACGAATATTGCGTTGGGATATATGGGCGAGCCCTTGGGCAACTATAACGCCTTGCATCCAAACAACGATGTGAATCTATCTCAGTCAACAAATGATGCTTATCCTACCGCGGTGCGCTTAGGTATTTTGTTAAGTCACGGGGAGCTAGTTGATGCACTAAAGTCGCTGAAGAATGCATTCTCTCGCAAAGCGGAAGAGTTTAAAGATGTGATTAAAATGGGGCGTACGCAATTACAAGATGCCGTGCCTATGACCTTGGGGCAAGAGTTTGCTTCATGGGCGACTAACTTAGAAGAAGATGTATTATTGATTTCCAGTTTATCCGATAAAATGTTGGAAATTAATTTAGGCGGTACTGCAATTGGTACCGGTATTAATGCCGATCCACGCTATGGTAAAAAAGCGATTGCAGAACTTGCCAAATTATCCGGTTTTAACTTTGTGCAAGCGACCGATTTGGTTGAGGCCAGTTCTGACATGGGCGCCTTCGTTTTATTTTCGAGTTTGTTAAAACGCTTAGCGATTAAATTATCGAAAATGTCCAACGATTTACGTTTGCTCAGTATGGGGCCAAGAGCCGGACTGAATGAAATTAATCTCCCTGCGCAACAGCCGGGAAGTTCTATTATGCCAGGAAAAATTAATCCCGTTATCCCCGAAGCAATGAGTCAGGTGGCTTATCAAGTAATGGGAAGTGATGTCACTATAAGTATGGCGGCGGAAGCAGGGCAGTTGCAGTTAAATGCAATGGAACCGTTGATTACTTACAATACCTTAGAGTCTATTCGCTTAATGACTCGCGCAATGATCATGTTGGAAACACGCTGTGTTGATGGTATCACTGCTAATGCAGAGCATTGCCGGAGTATGGTGGAGAATAGTATTGGTATTATTACCGCATTAAATCCATTTATAGGCTACGAAAATTCTTCGCGTATTGCGAAGCAAGCCTTGGCGGAAAATCGTAGTATTGTTGAATTGGTAGAAAGCGAAGGGCTGCTTAAACGAGATCAGCTAGATGTGATTCTAGATCCTAAAAATATGTTTGTTCAGCAAATATAATCTATAGGAGCCTCTGAACAAGTCATGAATGGTTT
>AEVK01000093.1 GCA_000209515.2 gamma proteobacterium IMCC1989 | reverse complement strand
GTTTTCTGCTTATTCAGAATCCAGTGTTTTCAGGCTCTGACTAGATACCGGATCAAGCCCGGTATGACCATATTAAGTTAACGGGAAGTAGTTTACCCTCATATAAATATTCTGCCCTAGCATAAGCTTTCAACACCAAACACAACACAACGACAGCGCCCAATGACTAGCTCACCAAAAATCAAAAGTGATCTTAGCAAGCCTTTTACACGTAATTTTCAATTAGAAATTAGTAAAAACCTCAACGAGTAAAAAGTTACCATGTATAAAACGATTAAATTGACGACCTTCATCATCCTCACCAGCCTCTTAATATCGGCTTGCTCATCGGTCAGTATCGACACCTATAGCGATCAACAACCCACACTTAACGTAGAAACATTTTTCAACGGCTCACTCACCGCACATGGCATTGTCAAAAATCGTTCTGGCGAAGTGATTCGACATTTTAATGCCGAACTAGAAGGCAGCTGGTCGGATGGCAAGGGCTTATTAAAAGAACGTTTTGTCTTTAACGACGGAGAGATTCAATTTCGTGATTGGGAACTAATACCACACACTCAAGACAACAACCCAGAAACTAACTCCTACATTGGGCGTGCGGGAGATGTGGTAGGCGATGGCGACGTAACAGTCAGCGGCAACGCCATGTTTATCCGCTACACACTCACCATCCCCTACGGCGATTCCACCATCGATATCGATGTAGACGACCGGATGTATCTCGTATCAGACAAAGTGCTCATCAACGAATCCGCACTCACTAAATGGGGCTTTGATGTAGGCGAGATTGTGTTGACGATTATTAAAAAATAAACCTACTTCACATATATAACATTCTATTAGATAGTGAAAACGATCTATCTTGTCAGTGTAGAAAATACAGATTATCATCCAAGCTAGTCTGGCTAATATATCAATAATAGTGGCTGGCAACTTCGATTTTCCATGCCATTGGCAAGGGTTTTTATTATTTCAAAGGATGATTCATATGAAGTCACTACACTTCCGAAAGATGGCCATAACTCTAACTGGCCTACTCTGTTTTTCTACATTTGCTAACGCCGACAATGGCTATTGTACATCTGCTGCCAGATACTCGAATTATGAGTGGATTGATACGATATCTATCAACGGCGAAGCGTTACAATCACCTGATAACAATGGCTATTTTGAACATATCGACGATGTGATACCAATAAACCCTGGGGACAATCAAATCACCTTTACTCCCGGTTATAGCGGCCACACTTATCGGGAGAAATGGCAAGCATGGATAGACATTAATGCTGACGACCAATTTACAAATGATGAAAGCATTGCGAGCTTTTCTAGTACAACAGAAGAAACCATTACTTTTTCCCTTCCGGAAGATGTCGATCTAGGTATTACCACACTTCGAGTAGTCATGAGTTACTACAACCATGCAAGCGCTTGTGGTACATATACCTTTGGCGAGACCGAAGACATTACTGTGTCAATAGAAGAGGAGCAGGCTGAGATCACACACCCTTACGCTTTATCACTCGATTATGATTTCACAGTAAATCGTAGCGGCTATATTGGTGACAACATATCATGGGTAGCGGAAAAAGATGGCGTTATTGTATTGCAAAGAAATGCTGCTGGAGACTTAGCTTTCAAATACTACTCGAATACGAACAACAGTAATATCCGTGTATGGTTGCAAGAATATATTGTTGATGGCTACCAACAAGTATCCAATATTGTAGAGTATCAACCAGGAGTAACGGACACTATTGAGCTCACTTTAGATGAAGGCTATAACGTTAGTCGGAGCGGAAATACTGGCGACAATGTTACTTGGGTAATAGAAAAGGATGGTGATATAGTCCTAGAAAGAAACGCATCCAACGAACTTTCATATACCTATTTTAACAACATAGCAGGAAGTCAATATAACATCTGGCTAAAACAATTTATTGATGGCGAATATACCATTGTCTCTAATACTATTAGCTACGAAGTAGGGCAGACCAGTTTTAATTTAAGTGTCGATGTTAACTTCAACCTTTCCCGAAACGGGCAGCTATTAGACCCTGTACAATGGGTTGTTGAACAAGATGGCGTAGTTGTACTAGAAAGAAATGCAGCTAACGAATTAGACTACACCTACTTCAACAATACTCCCGGTTCATCTTATCGAATATGGCTAAAAATGTTTATTGATGGGCAATATGAAATAGTATCCGACGTTGTTGAATACGATATACCAGCAGCTTACCCATACAACCTTAGCTTGTCAGGATACACCGTTACCCGTACTGGCCCATTAGGTGACAATCTAAGCTGGGTAGTAATAAAAAATGGGGCTACTGTTTTACAGCGAAATGCAGCTAATGAACTATCATATACCTACTTTAGCAACACGCCGGGCAGCGACATTAGTATCTACTTAGTGCAATTTATTAATGGATATTATCAACCGGTATCAAATACCGCTGAATACTCTGTTCCTTAAACGCTCATCTATTATTAAAACACACACTTGTTGAGTCGATAGCGATTCGATTCAACAAGTCATTTACACTCTCAAATTACTTTTTCCTCTTTCAACGCCTGTATCTCCGCCAGTACCGCTTCAGCCTCAGCAGTGATCATGGAATAGCTTTTGATATCGCCCTTGCGCTGAAACTGCATTCCTTGTTCTAGTAATTTTTCGTATTTTTCTTGTAATTTTTTTTCTGGGTTCGCTTTAAATAGGCCGAACATGGTGGCACTCCGCAGTAGATGGTCGAATGTCAATCATCGAATAATGGTGGTTTATACGTATAAACTGGTCATAATAGACTTATTAATGAATAATTAGGATACGAGCTTTGAAAAACATGGCACTTTTATACGGATTGTTGTTACTCGCTACGTTAAGCTTTTCTCATCTCGTAGCCGCCGAAATGACTGTCACATTAGAAGAACCTGCCAATGATGTTGAAGCAAAAATAGCCAAGCGTTTAGCGACATCACCTACCTTAAAAGCCGTAACCGAGTTCATCAATACTTATTTTGATACGCCTAAAGGCGTGACCTTATCTTTTGGTAGTTATACCCGTATTTGGCATAAAAATAGGCACATTGAAATTCCGTATTTGTTTATTGAAGACACCCGAAAGCATTATAAAAACACACGGTTCACGCATAAAAATTTAGATGTAGACACGTATACTGGCAATGTCTTATTACACGTTATCTTGCATGAATTCGCTCACGCATTGATTGCCCATTATAATTTGCCGGTGCTGGGAAAAGAGGAAGACGCCGCGGACACATTCGCCGATGTCATGTTGATCCATTTTTTTGAGAACGGAAGCGACGTGGTTATTAGCGCAGCAGATTTATTTTTTATTAATGACAAGCGTATGCGTCGTTTTGTGAAGGAAGATTTTTGGTCAGAACACAGCTTAGACAAGCAGCGTTACTACGGCAGACTATGTAATGCCTATGGCAGTAACCCTTCCGCTTACAATAACATTAAACGACAAGCGGATTTTGATGAAGATAAGGCCGAGCGCTGCATTTACCAGTATCGCCAAACTGAGCATACATGGCTGAATATGCTAATCGTTGCTCCCGCTTTTAAAGCTGGCGTAGCAATACACTAAGTAAGATGGACCTTATTTTATTAAGCTGCTATTAATTCACTTTTACATAAGTTACTTTTACATAAGTTACTTTTACAGAATTCACTTTACACCTTAGGCAAGGCGTTGCAATGTGCTTGCGTCATTTCACCGGCATTAGATTCAGGCATTGTCCAGCCTTGTAACTGCTCGTTAATGAGTTGCGTTAGAGCATTTATATGATCATCACTGGCATTTAAAGCGGGAATGTATTCATAACGTTCGCCACCAGACTCCATAAAGTATTCGCGATTCTCAACACCAATTTCTTCGATGGTTTCTAAGCAGTCTGAAGAAAACCCCGGACAGACCATTTGTACTGATTTAACACCTTGTTCGGGCAAGGCTTTTAAGGTGTGGTCGGTATAGGGTTTTAACCACTCTTCGCGTCCAAAACGGGATTGAAAAGTGGTCATATAGGCCTCTTTCGCTAGACCCAAACGCTCAGCTAACAAACGAGACGTTTTGTGACATTCACAGTGATAAGGATCGCCGTTTTTTAGATAACGGAAAGGAATGCCATGATAAGACATCAGTAGCTTATCGGCTCGACCATGTTGCTCCCAGTGCGCTTCAATACTCTTTGCTAACGCTTCGATATAAGGAGGGTAATCGTGGTAATGGCTGATAAAACGAAAGTCCGGCAACCAACGACGGCGCATAAAGTCTTCTGCAATCGCATCAAAAGTAGAGGCCGTGGTCGCTGCCGAATATTGTGGATACAAAGGCAGCACCAGCAAACGACGCACGCCCTGCTGTTGCATCGCTTCGATAGTACGTGAAACCGAGGGCTCACCATAACGCATGGCAAAGGCTACTTCGATATTGTCGCCGTACTGTTTTTTTAGTGATTGAGTGAGCCCATCGCATTGCGCTTGCGTATGAGTCATCAGCGGTGAACCCTGCTCAGTCCACACGGTTTTATATGCTGCCGCTGAACGACTAGGCCGAATACGTAAAATCACCCCGTGCAGGATACAGCGCCATAACAAACGCGGCACTTCTACCACTCGTGGATCCGCTAAGAACTGCCCAAGGTATTTGCGCAATGATTTAGTCGTAGGCGATTCTGGTGTTCCCAAATTAGTGACTAGCACACCTATTTTGGGCTGTTGGCTATGGGAAAAGTCTGCTTGGCCGATGTATTTCATTAGTTATGCTCTTGTTTACGAAACTGCGATAAGGCTAAAGTGTTATTGTTGTGCGTTCTGTAACGTTTATACAAATGATTGTACGCAAAACCAGAGAGAATGTTCATGTTAAGCACAAAAAAATGTTACTGCCCCTACTGCGGTGAGCTCATTGAAATGGTGGTGGATGCATCCGAGGCACCGCAAAGTTACATAGAAGATTGTTTTGTTTGCTGTCGCCCCATTAATGTCACCGTGACGGTAGAGAATAATCATCACGGCGAAAATGAAGAAGTTATGATTGAGGTAAAAAGTGAAGATGATGTCTAAGGATAACAACACCGTATTAATGATTATGGCGCACGGCAGCCGCAAAATAGAAGCCAATCAAGAGTTTGAACAATTCACGCATCGCATCGCCAAACAGAGCCATCACTATGCCGAAGTAAAACCGTGTTTTTTAGAACTCGCCTCCCCCTCATTGGCGGTGGCAGTAGAGCAATCGCTATTACAAGGTTATACGCAATTTGATGTATATCCATTATTTTTTAATCAAGGCAATCATGTAGTCAATGACATCCCACGACAAATTGCTCACCTTGAAGAACAATACCCACAATGTACTTTTCGGCGCTTAGATTATTTTGGTACTTACAACCAACTGGGTGATCAGGTGCTAGCGCATATTGCGCAACAGAAATTTTAAGTAATACACTTTTTATAAGCGACGATGAAAAAGATAAGCCAACGTTATCGCCCTTCGCACTTATTTTATTGTCGCAAATATTAATTATTTTTAACTTTAATGCTGTATCCATATTTCTTATTTATCGCAATACGCTTGCGCTTCTTTTACATCAAGCGTGCCTTCATAAATTGCACGACCAGTAATCGCGCCGCATATGCCGTGATGAGCTTGTGCTTTTAGGCCGCGAATATCATCCATATTGGTAATGCCGCCAGATGCGATAACCGGAATACTAGAGGCTTGCGCCATAGCAACAGTGGCCTCTACATTCACGCCTTGCATCATGCCATCGCGAGCGATGTCGGTATAAACGATAGATTCAACACCATCAGCTTCAAAACGTTTGGCCAAATCAGTGGCTTTTATTTCTGATACTTCTGCCCAGCCATCGGTGGCAACTAAACCATTTTTTGCATCCAAACCGACGATAATGTGACCCGGAAACTGTTTGCACATTTCGGTCACAAACTCAGGTTCTTTCACCGCTTTAGTACCGATAATCACGTAGTTTACGCCCGCCTGTAAATATTTTTCGATAATTTCACCGCTGCGAATACCACCACCAATTTGAATCGGTAGCTTAGGAAATGCTTGTGCGATTTCAGTCACCACTTCGCCATTAATTGGCTCGCCAGCAAACGCGCCGTTCAAGTCGACCAAATGTAAACGACGACAACCTTGGTCTACCCATTGCTTGGCAAAATTCACTGGGCTATCACCAAATACCGTAGAATCTTCCATTAGGCCTTGGCGTAGACGTACACATTGGCCGTCTTTTAAATCAATTGCAGGGATAATTAACATATTCTTTCCAAATTTAATTTTGTAGTGTCTATGAAGTAGGGCCTATGAAGCAGTGCCTATGAAGTAATGCCTATAAAGTAGCGCCTATAAAAACGATGCGCTAAATATTAAACGCGACCATTCCAATCGACGAAATTTTTGAATAATTGCAAACCGACCACATCACTTTTTTCTGGATGAAACTGTGTGGTAAATAAATTATCTTGGGCCATTGCCGCAGCGAACGGCTGCTGATAATCACAACGGCCCGCAATCTGTTCTGGGTTTTCTGCCTGTACAAAATAGCTATGCACAAAATAAAAACGGCTATTATTTTCAATCCCTTGCCATAGAGGATGGTCTATCGTTTGCTCTACTGTATTCCAACCCATGTGCGGCACTTTTAATTTATGGCCATCGGCATCTACGGTATTTTCAGTAAAAAACTTTACTTCACCGGGTAATACATTGATGCAATCGACACCACCGTTTTCTTCGCTGGATCGCATGAGAGCTTGCATACCAACACAGATCGCTAACACAGGCTTACCATCAGCAATCAGTCTAGGAACCAAAGTATCAAATCCAAGGCGACGAATTTCTGCCATGCAATCACGAATGCCACCTACGCCGGGAAATAGCACTTTATCGGCATTGGCTATTACTTCTGGGTCAGCAGTGATGGCAATATGACTGTTAGGTGCTACGTGTTCGAAGGCACTCGCCACGGAATGCAAATTTCCCATACCGTAATCGATAATGGCGATGGATGTTGTCATAATTTACCTATTAAGAAAAAGAAATATAGTAAGAAAAAGAGATAAAGCGGTCACTCTACCGGTTAACCCTTTATCGTCACGCCGGATAACGTTAGATTCCGGATAAGCAAAAGGCGCTTTCCGGAATGACATGTGGTTTGCAGAGTGTTCACCCTCTTCTTACCTTTGATGAGCGAGGGTGAAACATTGGTTTACAATTTTGGCTTACATTTTTGACTTACAGTGTCCCTTTAGTAGACGGCATAACACCGGCCATACGCGGATCCTGCTCTAAAGCCATACGCAGTGCGCGGCCAAAGGCTTTAAAAACCGTTTCGATTTGGTGATGTGCGTTTTGACCTTTGATGCAATCAATATGCAATGTCACTTGCGCATGATTGACGAATCCTTGAAAAAACTCCCAAAATAGCTCGGTATCAAAGTTGCCTACGCGTTTTTGCGTAAAAGGAATGCTCATCAATAAGGCTGGACGACCAGAAAAGTCGATTACCACGCGAGACAAGGCTTCGTCTAATGGCACATAAGAGTGGCCATAACGACGAATACCTTTTTTGTCGCCAATGGCTTTTGCCACCGCCTGACCAATAGTGATGCCGATATCTTCTACGCTGTGGTGATCATCAATATGCGTGTCGCCCTCGCAGGTGATATCAAGATCAATTAAGCCATGACGAGCAATTTGATCCATCATATGCTCTAGAAACGGAACACCTGTAGCAAAAACCGCTTTACCGGTGCCATCAAGGTTAAGATCGACATTAATTTTAGTTTCTAGGGTGTCGCGACGGACACTAGCGGTGCGGGCGCTCATGCGCTTCTCCAATGTGTAAAATCCAGTATTCAAATAAAGTATCTGGATATAAAAACAGCCGGATACGATTAGGCTGGTGATTATACGTGTTCATTGCCAGCGGGTGAAGCCATTGTATAAGTCATCTACGAACTGATCTACAATATGGCTGTCTATCGTATCGTTCTTGATGATGTTAATGTTATATCTCACAACAATATAGAACGATAAAATCACTTACCATTTTTTCAGTATTCATTTACTTAAAAAACCTAAAAAGCCACGTAAATAGAGACTTCTTATAGAGACCACTATGAAGCTTATCAAAATTGCCCTTAGCACTATTGCCTTAATCATCCTGCTTATTATTGCCGCGGTGGTTTTACTGCCACAGTTTATCAACCCCAATGATTACAAAGCACAAATTACCGATACCATCGAACAGAAAACCGGCCTAGAAGCCACCATAGATGGCGATTTATCCTTATCGGTATTCCCTTGGCTAGGTGTAAGCACCGGGCACATCGTACTGAAACAGCCTACCGTCATCCAACAATCGGCACCTAAAGCAGGCGACTTTGTGGACGTACAGGCAATCGACATTAAAGTGAAGCTCATCCCGTTATTGAGTCGCAAGATAGAAGTCGATACGATTTTATTACAGCAGCCTCGCATTGAGTTTGTCGTGAATTCGGCAGGTAAAAATAGTCTTGCAGGCCTAAGTCAAACAAGCAGTTCGAAAAGCTCAAGCAATGAAGTAACTCAAGCAACGAACACCACAACGGTAGCATCTGCTGAGCCAGCGGCTATTGCTGCTTTCACTATCGCAGGTGTTAATATTAATGATGGCCGTTTTATTTTTGACGACCAACAAACTAATAGCCGTTATGAACTAACCGACTTAAACGTTAACAGCGGTAATATTTTAGAAACCACCGCTCCACTTTCTATCTCTGGAGTCTTAACAGGCAAAGCGATTGAGACTATGACCTTTTCGCTGAATAGCGAAGTCAACATTAACAAAGACACAATGGCCGTCGCTCTTAGCAATTTACGTTCGTCTATAGCTCAAGGAACAAACACAGTTGATGCAGAAATAGAAAGCATCAACTTTCAGCAAGCGAACGCTACTGCAGCCATAGAAGAAATCAGTATTGATGGCACTTTTGAGAACACCCCTATATCGCTTAGCATTCCTTCAATGAGTGCCGACATTAACAAAGCATTAGTGAACATTCCTGCATTTACCGTCAACAGTAGCGATATTACATTATCGGGAAATGTGGATATTAAAGACTGGAATAAAGTCCCAATAATTGTTGGGGACATTCAATCGAATACCGTTAATCTTCAAAGTACGTTAAAAAAATTCGGCATAGATTATGTACCGACTAACTCATCTGCATTAACTAAGGTTTCTTTTAGCTCTCATTTTAATGCGACAACAAATGGGGCAGCGTTGCAAAAAACTCAAATCACCATCGATAAAACAGTACTTAATGGCGATGTCGCCATCATCGATTTTTCTCAACCTAAATACCGCTTTGATTTAACACTTAATGAAATCATTATTGATGACTACCTGC
>AEVK01000094.1 GCA_000209515.2 gamma proteobacterium IMCC1989 | reverse complement strand
TTGTCTATTGATATTACCATTAAAGCCACTGGTGACTATGTGATTAATGGGCAGACATTGGTTAATCAACAAGCGGTGACATTACAACGCGCACTCAAAAAAGTGGCCGACGGCGATAATACCTTACCGCTCACCATTACCGCCGATGCCAATACACCACATCAAGCGGTGGTGCGTGCCATGGATGTCGCGGGTCAGTTAGGTTTTGCTCAGCTGCGCATTACCACTCAGCAACCGGCAGAGCCAGAATAGCCACATGTACTCAATTACTTAACTTATGGCAAGCTCACAGAAAACGTCTTGGCTGCAATCGTTTTTCCTAGAAATGTGGTACGGAAAGCACTGGCCGATGCGGGTCATTCCGTGGTTACTATTACCGCTTTCATGGTTGTATCAACTATTGGGTTACGCGAATCAACGTTGGCAACAAAAACACTCGACTCGTATAGCAGTACCCGTAGTCGTGGTGGGAAATATTAGTGTCGGTGGCACCGGTAAAACCCCCATTATTATTGCGCTAGCTAATGCACTCACCGCAAAGCATATCCAAGTAGGTATTATCAGTCGTGGTTACGGCAGTAACGCACCACACTACCCATATCTTGTCACCGCGAGCGATCATGCAGCGCAGTGTGGGGATGAACCCTTATTGATTGCCAAAGCCACACAATGCCCGGTGATGATCGACAAAAATCGCGTAGCCGCTGCACAGCAGTTATTAGTCAGTCATCCAGAAGTACAGTTAATTCTTAGCGACGACGGTTTGCAGCACCATCGTCTTCAGCGCAATGTAGAAATAGTCGTGGTGGATAGCGAACGCGGCTTAGGGAATCATTTTTGCCTTCCCGCAGGGCCGCTGCGCGAACCCGCGAAACGACTCTCAACCGTTGATTGGATTTTACTAAACACACCCGCAGAGAAAATGCGTGAGTTAAAACAAGATCAAGAAAAGGTCGATAGACGATTACCTATTAAAGTGAGTTTACAGCCGCAAGCGTGGCGCCATATCGCCAGCCAAAAAGTATATCCCTTAAGCCCTTGTCCGTGGCTAGATGCAAATAATGTGGATGGAAATGCTAAAATGCTAACGAAAGCACTACACGCAGTTGCCGGTATCGGTCACCCACAACGTTTTTTTAATACGCTTACGCAGTTGGGTATCGATAATAGTCAGTCGATCAAGCAAACATGTCATCAGCACAGCTTTGACGATCACCACCAGTTTACCGCGCAAGACTTTTCTGCATGGACCAACGACACCGTATTAATGACCGAGAAAGATGGGGTAAAATGCCAAGCCTTAATGGGCGAGGCGGCCATGCCTGAAGATTGCTGGGCATTAATGGTCGATATCGACTTGCCCAATGCGTTGATCGAACATGTAGAGTCACTGGTGAGTCTTTCCAGTGAGTGACTCTTGTTACTTTTTAGGGCTATTTAGGGCTGTTAATTTTAGTGCTGATTTTTTAACCCGTTTTTATTACAGTGATTAAACTATGCCATTTACCATTGTCATTCCCGCCCGTTTTTCATCGACCCGTTTACCGGGAAAACCGTTATTACAGATTAACGGTAAACCGATGATCCAGCATGTGGTTGAGCAATCGTTAAAAAGTGACGCCGAACAAGTGATTGTCGCCACCGACGACGATCAAATCATGGCCGCAGTCAAAGGCTTTGGTGGCGAAGTGTGTATGACATCAAGTGAGCATGTATCGGGTACCGATCGCATTCAAGAAGTCGCAAAACTATATGGCTTGAGCGACGATCATATCGTTGTTAATGTGCAAGGCGATGAACCCTGTATACCTCCTGCGGTCATTAATCAAGTCGCCCATAATCTACATCAACATCGTCAAGCGTCGGCAGCCACCTTATCGGAAGCGATCACCAGCACCGAAGAGTTTGTAAACCCTAATGCAGTAAAAGTCGTCGCCGATCAACAAAACATGGCCTTATATTTTTCCCGCGCACCGATTCCATTCCCCCGTGCGGATTGGATGGAAAATAATAGTTTAGATAGCTTAACGTTGGATGTAGAGTCAGTAGGGCTTTCATCTACTAAAGTATTACCCCAACGCCATATCGGCATTTATGCCTACCGCGTTTCTTTGCTGCACGAATTCGTACAATGGTCGCCAGCACCACTAGAACAAATAGAGTCATTAGAGCAGCTACGTATTTTATACAATGGCAAAAAAATTCATGTGGCAGAAGCCTGTGAAAAAGTACCCGGCGGCGTGGATACGCAGGAAGATTTAGAGCGAGTGAGAAGTACTTAAATTCGAGTCAAATAAAAAGAACGCGCTAATAACGCATAAATAAGCAATGAGATGTAGAGGTAAAAACGTTGCGTAAAAAAGAACTTGTGGTAGATGGTGTTGCAGATAGTGTGACAGATAGTATGACAAATAGTGTGACAGATAATATGACAGACAAACCCATCCGTGTGTTGTTTGTTTGTTTAGGTAATATTTGTCGTTCGCCAACCGCGCACGCGTTGTTTCAGGCGTTGGTGAATAAAGAAAACCTACAAGATAAAATTCTGGTGGATTCTGCGGGCACAGGTGGTTGGCATATTGGCCATTCTCCCGATAAGCGCGCACAGCAAACGGCATTGGCGGAAGGCTGCGATATTAGCCATTTACGTTCGCGGGTGGTGACGGTCGATGATTTTTCAACATTTGATTACATACTAGGAATGGATCAAGATAACTTCAAACATTTAGCTATGATGAAGCCTAATAATTTTAATGGCGTATTAGGTTTGTTTCTTACCGAAGCCGATGTGGTACAAGTAGATGAAGTACCAGATCCTTATTACGGTGACGAGAAACACTTTGAAGAAGCAATGGCATTAATTCAGCGTGGTGTTGCAGGGTTGATGAACCGCATTAAAAACAATCATCACCTGTAGAGAGTTTTGATAGTTAACTTTTTAGATTGACTCCAGTGATAGAGATATTAACTGCCTTATAAGATAGACGTTAAAAAATAGACGTTAAAAAAATAGATGTTAAAAAAGAGTACTAAATCGTATCGCCATGAGTGATTTAACCATCCAACAAAATATTTCTTTGCAGGCATACAATACTTTAGCTATTGATGTGCAAACACGCTGGTTCGCGCAAGTGACCACCGATGCAGAGTTACAAGACGCGCTACAGTTTTTACAGCAGCAAAATGCTCAGCAACCTTCACAAAAGCCCTCACAAGAACAATCCCCATTATTGATTTTAGGTGGCGGCAGTAATGTCGTGCTGGTTGATGACTTTGTTGGCCTTACCATTGTCTTACAAACACAAGGCATACAAATAGAAAACGAAACCGATGAGCAGATTTTCTTATCGGTTGCTGCCGGTGAAAACTGGCATAACACCGTCATGCATTGCGTGGATAACGGTTGGTACGGCATCGAAAACTTAGCACTTATTCCGGGGAGTGTGGGTGCCGCGCCGATACAAAATATTGGTGCTTATGGTGTAGAACTCACCCAAATATTAAGCTACGTGGAAGCGATTGATCTCGCCAGTGGCGAGCTTATTCGATTAGATAACGCCGATTGCCATTTCGCCTACCGCGATAGCATTTTTAAAGGCGAGCTAAAAGATAAGGTGATTATTACCCGTGTAGTATTAGCCTTATCTAAAACACCGGTATGGTCGTTAGATTATCCTGCACTCCAAGAAGCTTTAGCAGGTCACAATAGAGCAACGCTCAGCAGCCATACCGTCGCCAATGCCGTGATTAACATTCGTAATAGCAAATTACCCGATCCAGCAGATATTCCTAATGCGGGGAGCTTTTTTAAAAACCCTATTGTGTCTCAGCAATGTTATGAGCGCATTCAGCAAGCCTATCCCAAAGTCGTTGCCTTTCCTGTTGCATCCATATCGACTGGAACTTCTAACAAGCAAAATTCTAGCAAGCCAATCGTAGCTCAACACTCCCCGAAATATAAATTAGCCGCAGGCTGGTTATTAGATCAGGCCGGCTGGAAAGGGAAGTGGGTGAATGAGATTGCAATGCACGACAAGCAAGCCTTGGTATTAACCAACCCGAATAAGCGTTCTGGACGAGAATTACTGGCCTTTGTTGATGAGGTGATAGACGATGTTCAACAAAAGTACGGTATTGCTTTAGAGGTAGAGCCGCGTATATATACCGCTGTTGCGGATGGTGAAACCGTGTCATCTGTTGCCAGTCCCACGTAAGTATTAGTCACCACCTATGTCATATCAGCCATCGTTATTCGACTCGCCGCCTGACGTTTCCTCCAATCTCACAAGCCCTAGAGAAACACATCTGTCATTGCCTGATGGCGAAATCAGTTATTACCCCTCGTGGTTATCAACTTCATCCTTGTCACCGCTCGCGCCTACCTTGTATGACGAGCTACGGCGGCAAGTCGCGTGGGAACAAACCGAGATTGTGCTATACGGTAAAAAAATGCGCATTCCTCGCTTAAATGCGTGGTATGCCGAGCCGCAATGCGGTTATACCTATTCAGGAAAGTATTTCGAACCGCTACCGTGGCTGCCTTTATTAGTAGAGATTAAAGCCGCCGTTGAGAAAACCTTAAGGCCATTATTAATAGAAGGCGCTACTCAAGAAGACGTTACTCAAAAAGAGAGTACACCGAGAGAGATATTTAATAGCGTTCTAGTCAACTGCTATCGTGATGGTCAAGATAGCGTGGCATGGCACAGTGATGATGAGCCAGAATTGGGTAACAATCCCATCGTCGCCTCGCTTAGCCTAGGTGCAGATCGGCAGTTTCAGCTACGCCATAAAAATTATAAACAACAGGTACAGCATGCAAAGAGTGAGCAATATAAACAAAATATACGTTTATCGAATGGTGACTTGCTACTAATGCATGGGAATATGCAGCATTGCTGGCAACATCAAATTCCCAAAACAAAAAAAGCGGTGGGGGAGAGAATCAACATTACTTTTCGGAAGATCAAGTACCCTGCCGTCAAATAAGTAAACTTTACTCAGTTTACTGCTATAGACTAAAGTCTAATTGGCTTTTTCGGTTAAATTCAAATATTCCGTGATCTAGCGCACATAATTACTGAAAGTTAATGGAAAACGGTTAATAATACTTCACGTAAATTTATGCTTACAACAGCTATTCCGTTCAGAGGGTAGCAGTGCAGAGGTTCATTTGATAAAAATAATAGTAATAGATGACCACGATCTTGTCCGAATGGGACTGTCTCGTATTCTCGACGATGTAGATGGCTTTTCAGTGGTAGGTAATGGTAACAGCGGTGAAAAAGCGCTGCAGTTAGTACGTGACCTTCAGCCTGATGTCGTGATGATGGACGTTAAGATGCCCGGTATGGGTGGCGTTGAAGCGACTAAGCGTATCAAGCTTGCCAATGGCAATGTGAAAATTATTGCGGTGACCTCCTGTGACGACGACCTATACCCCAGCAAATTAATGCGTGCAGGTGCTTCGGCTTACCTGACCAAACGTGCCGCACCTGACGAACTCATCGAAGCCGTCAATAAAGTGGTTGCGGGCAAAACTTATATGAGCAGCGAAATTGCCCAACAACTGGCACTCAAAAGCTCTATCGGCACCGGTGGTCCCGACTCGCCGTTTTCGGCCTTGTCAGACCGAGAGCTACAAGTGGCGATGATGACCATTCGAGGGCAAAAACCTAACGAAATTGCAGAAATACTCAATGTGAGCGCCAAAACAATCAACAGCTTCCGCTACCGTATTTTTGAAAAGTTTAGTCTGAATAACGATGTCGAGCTCGTTTTATTTGCGGTGAAACACAAAGTCTTCGACGTGGATTCTTTAGAATAAGATTCGGTGTTCGCTATTTCTTTGGTTTCATTCTTTATCTTGTTGTAGGTGTTAGCGAAAGCTGAGCGATGAGATAAAACAGAACATAAAAAACGCTCGAAATCCCTCCTTTGGCAGTTTAGACTGCCCCCATGAATACTCCCTTCGATCACCAACAATTTCTGAAAACCGTTAGCCGTCAGGCTGGCGTTTATCAAATGTTTGATGCCAACGATAAAATCCTTTATGTAGGCAAGGCCAAAAACCTTAAAAATCGTCTCAGCAGCTATTTCAAACAATCAGACCTACCGATTAAAACCCAAGTGCTGGTTGAGAAAATTGCTAATATACAAGTCACTATTGCCGAATCAGAAACCGCTGCACTGGTGCTTGAGCAAAGCCTGATTAAATCGCTGCGTCCGCAATATAATATTCTGTTAAAAGACGATAAGTCGTATCCGTATATTTTTATTTCCGATAGCGATTATCCGCGTATTAGTTTTCATCGCGGCATGAAACGCAAAAAAGGCGACTACTATGGGCCTTTTCCTAACTCTGGAGCGGTGTATCAATCCCTTAGTTTTATTCAAAAAACTTTTCGTGTACGCCAGTGCGAAGACAGCGTCTTTTCCAATCGCACGCGCCCTTGTTTGCAATATCAAATTAACCGTTGCACTGCACCGTGCGTAGGACTCATTGAAAAGGAACAATATAAAGCCGATATGGCACATGCCGCGTTATTCTTAACCGGCAAATCCGATGAGCTAATGAAACAGCTTGCCGATAAGATGGAAGCATCAGCTAGCACTTTAGACTTTGAAGAAGCGGGTGTGTACCGCGATCAAATATCGGCATTGCGGGTAATACAAACAGACCATGATCTTGAATCCGATAAAGGCCAGATAGATGTGTTTGCGATGGCGAAAAAAGGCGGCTCGCTATGCATTCATTTACTCTACATACGTCACGGTCGTGTATTGGGCAGTAAAAGTTTTTTCCCAAAAAACAAATTAGATTTAGAGGATAGTGATTTTCTCAGCGCATTTTTAGAGCAATTTTATATTGCCCACCAACATCGCGAACTGCCACAAGAAATAGTGATTAACTATCCGCTGAATAGCGAAGAGAAAAACGTACTAGAACAAGCGCTACAAGAGCGTTGTAACCGAAAGATACCCATCTTGCATCGTGTGCGCGCCCAACGCCAAAAATGGCTCATCACCGCCTTAACCGCCGCAGAGCAAAACTTAACGACACACCTAAATACCAAGCAAAATCTCCAGCAGCGCTTTGTCGCATTACAAGAAGCGATGGAACTAGACGACATACCTAAGCGGCTAGAATGCTTTGATATCAGCCATACTTTTGGCGAGTTAACAGTAGCATCCTGTGTGGTATTTGATCAATCTGGTGCCTTAACATCGGACTATCGCCGCTTTAATATTGAAGGTATTACCGAAAGCGATGACTATGCAGCCATGGAGCAAGCCATCTCAAGGCGTTACACTCGCCTACAAAAAGGTGAAGGCCTATTACCCGATATTCTTGTCGTCGATGGTGGTAAAGGGCAGTTAGGCGTCGCGAAAGCGGTATTGGCAGAGTTGGGGGTGAACCAAGTGATGATCTTAGGTATCGCCAAAGGCACCACCCGTAAGGCGGGGTTCGAAACACTGGTGTTGGAATCGGGCAAAGAAAAAGTCCTCAACTCCGACTCACCCGCACTGCATTTACTGCAAGAAATCCGTGACGAAGCTCACCGTTTTGCGATTACCGGCCACAAGCAGCGGCGCGATAAAAAACGCACCACCTCAACCCTAGAAGGCATAGCCGGAGTAGGGGCAAAGCGTCGCCGAGAATTACTACGGCATTTTGGCGGGCTTCAGGCAGTTAAAGCCGCAAATGCCGACGAGTTGGCAAAAGTAGACGGTATTAGCAAAAAAATAGCGGAAGACATTTACAGCGCCCTGCATAGTGAGTAACGTGCACACCCGCGCTTTGTGTTGAGGCTTGAAAGCTGGTTGTTAACCACCAGATAGTCTGTGATCATTTACCTTAGAGAAATCAATGAATTTAGCGAATCAACTCACGCTGTTACGCATCTTACTTATCCCCTTAATCGTGGTGATTTTTTATCTCCCCTACGATTGGCGTTACGTAGTAGTGTCCGGCATCTTTTGCTTGGCCGCCGCAACCGATTGGCTCGATGGCTGGGTAGCCAGAAAATACAATCAAATGACCGCATTTGGCGCCTTTCTCGACCCCGTTGCCGACAAGCTCATGGTCGCTACTGCTTTAGTCTTGTTAGTAGAAGTACACGATACCGCGCTATTCGCCATTCCCGCCATTGTCATCATCAGCCGCGAAATCGTTATCTCTGCACTACGAGAATGGATGGCCGAATTAGGCAAGCGTTCAAGCATCGCCGTATCCGTTATCGGCAAATTTAAAACCAGCGCGCAAATGCTATCCATCGCCGTACTGCTAGCCGAAAACCCCCAAGCCCCAACACTATTAACCAACCTAGGTTATATCCTCCTCTACATCGCTGCTGGTCTTACACTGTGGTCAATGGTCGTCTACATGAAAGCCGCTTGGCCGGATTTAATGCCTAAGGATGGGGAATGATATGTATTCAATAAGACGGTAGGTTTTCTTTGAATGTCACGTCACAGGGTAACGTTGATTCAGCGAAAACAGCTCTCGCTGCTTATTGAGTTTGAATACCAATAGGAGTGTCTTTACTAGTATTCTTATCTAGCTTTCTTTGTAGTGTTTGACGGCTCACGCCTAGCATAGCAGCCGCTTTGTTTTTATTATCGTCCATCAATATTAATGCCTCCCTAATCATCTCCTTCTCAATATAATCTCGCCCTTGCTCCAAGCCAATAGCGGGGTCGGTAATCAGGCGAGCTAAATTCTTAATAAATTGATGCTCCCTAGTGGTAGGGATCATAGACATAAACTTGAATTGACGTTCTTTTTGCTCAGTGTAAATTAATATCATTAGTGTAAAACTGATCATTAACGAAAGAATAACCGATGCGTTTAGCTGGTAACCCAGTTGCATGACCAGCATAACAGCAATAACTGAAATAAAGATTGGCATACAGGCAATAAGAATTATTTGTGATTTTCTTTTAACTGCATATGATTCTGTTCTACAGAAATAATATCCAGAGGTCAAAAACGCACCAATTAATGGAATTAAAATACCCAGTTGAACAATAACGTAATAAGGCCCTGCTACTCGAGTGATTGAATAGCCGATACTTTTAACGCCATCTAGAGCAGCGCCGGGGATCAATAAAGGCAAAACGCTAATGCCTAAAAAAGCAATAATCGCTATCTCTATTGATTGGGATAATTTACTGGCATTAGCTAATGATAATGCCAGCAATGAGAAAAAAGTGATTAAAGCGGAAATGTAATAAGCGCTTAACCAAATAAAACCTGCTTCTGGTTTGGCAACATAATAAAATGTCGCCAACTCAGATAGGTTCATCCCAAATAGACCTATAAAAAATAACCACAACCACACACTAGCCGATGCGAACGAATAACGGCCAAACCAAAAAATACTTAATTTGATAGCTAAGGCTGCAATACTAGGTAGTGTATATAACGTGATCATTTAAAATTGTATCCCTATTTGGCATATGCTTAGGCCGCTACCCGCGCCTAATAAGAGCACTTTATCACCTTTTTTTGGTGGATGCAGTGCCATGTTTACAGGAAATGTCGCACTTGTTAGATTTCCATAATTTTCATAGGTTATTGGCACTTTAATTAACGGTTGGTTGGCGATAGATGCCATTTTGGCGTGAGGCCCAGCCCCTACTTGATGGCAATAAAGTTTACCGACTGAATTTGAATCCCAATTTAGTTTTTGGTATGTTTTTTTAATTTCACGCTCGTGCAGGCTTACCATTTTTCCACTGATTTTCTCCATTAGCATTTGAAACTCAATGCCTGATGGAGTGTGTTTGTAATAACATAAATCCGAGTACTGCCCTTCGGATTTAAACGTTAAGTATTTGCAGCCTGAATCGTTTTGTTTTTTGCTAACGATAAAAGCACCTCCAGCATCACCTACGGTTAAGGCGCCTAGCAATGCCCTAAACACTTTTTTATCTGAGGTCTTTTTTAGTTGGCGTAAAATATCATACGTAACAATACTGGGTTTTTCTCCGGTACAAATCAAAACCACCTCAGCGCTACCTACTCCTATATAAGCATTTGCTACAGAAAGGCCATTTAATATACCTAAGCAGGCATTAGATATATCTAGGCATTCAGCATTATGTGCGCCAATTTCCTTTTGAATAATATGTGCTGTTGAAGGCTCTGGGCAATCCCGGTCGATACCACAAAACAATATCATATCGATATCTAGCGGATCTAATGCTGCATCGAGAATGGCAGTGTTAGAGGCAAGAACAGCTAAGTCAGAAAAACTCTCTGTTGATTGGGAAAAACGCCTTTCTTTGATGCCGCTCGCACGCGCTAAAAATGTTTCTGGTACGCCAAATTTTCGACTGTCTGCATCGTGCATTAATTCTTCTGATGTAACTACCTTTGTTGGTAAATAAGCGCCAACCCCTGAAATTGTAGAAAAACCAATAGTATTCATTCTGTTACCTTTTTTAATTTTTAAATTCATAATGAGGAAAATGGTGTCATTCAAATATGAGCCTTATTAGTTTGGGCTAAATAATGACGTTACAAAAATGGACACGAGTGCAATATGTCACATAAGTCTTCGCCATTTTTGAAGTTTTAGAATTTAATTGACGCCATTTTTGGCGTGTTTAGGATGAAATTGAATGGGTATTAATTGATTAAAAGAAAACGAAGGGAGAAGTGGCGTATGAGCAACACCATTGATTTAACAAAGTACAGGAATCAGGCGTATTTAGAGTTATGCCTTGAGTTAGTAGAGGAGGCTTATATGGAATGTAAAAAAGGGAACCATGATATGGTGGAGACTCACTTGATAGATATTCTAGAGACCTTTGATCGGGGCGAAGAAGCAGCAGAAGCCATCGTCCGCAAGAGCAATGTTTTTCAATTCCCTCGGCCACAATAAGAGCTATCAACCCTTCATAGATAAAACACGGTTCCGAGGTGGCAGATTTAATGGATGAAATTCACATCGTTTCCTGTAATCAAGTTATGTCCCGTTAAAAGAATGTCGTCATGCCGGAAAGCGTTTTTCGCTTATCCGGTACCTAGTACCCAGCCAGAGCTCGAAATCTCGCAGCCTAAAAACTATTTTCCTGTGTGGAGTTAACACCACAATCTTTTGATTTTTAGCAGCGTATATATCTTTTTGATGAGTTAGGTGTCAATGTGTTCTAGGGGATGTTAATTAATGCAGTACAGCCTTGCTTGCTAATGGCTTTGTTTTGCGTCTTGAAGTAGGATTGGCTATTAATCACATTAGCTATTGCCTTGTCAGGCTTCTGTACTGTGAGGGTTTGTAAGTAGCTTAAAGCATCGATGCTAGGTTTTTAGTGATTGATAGCATAGAGTCTGCTATCGACCCAAAGCGGACGTTAGAAATTTAATGAATCCCTGTTAATATGATAACGAAGACTCTCGATAATATTGATAAAATGAAATACCCCCCTTTTGCCACACTGTTATGAATAATAGGAGAGGTTGTGCCATCAAAAGCGCATGAAAAATTTATTAAAACTATTAGACGCTGTGAGTCTTTAGTTGAATCCTACAAAAAGCTTCAGATTATAAACCAAGAAGATAGTGTAGATGTGCCAATGCCAAAAGATATAATTCGCGGCGCTGTTGTTCTTGCTGTAGCCGCATTAGATACTTATGTAACAGATGTTTTTTCTGAAAAATTAGTTCCTTATCTTAAAAAGTTTAATCCTACTAAAGACTTGATTGATTTACTTTACGCCTCAGGTCTAGATACTAAGGAAGCTTTAAATTTATTAACTATGGAAAGACCTTATCGACGTATAAGGACACTTATAGAGTCTTACTATGCGTCTTATACAACGCAAAAGTTTGATGTGATAGATAAAATATTTAAACCATATAGCCTAACTCAGATAACTGAAAATGCGGCCAAGTTAAGTGGCCGAAAATCAATCAAAAAATCTGTAGAAAAGCTAGTTGAGCGGCGTCACCAAATAGCTCATTCTGGTGATTACAGCTCACATGGCAGAATTATTGAAATAGATGAAGATCAAATAGCAAAAAGAATAGACCATTTAGAACTACTAGTTAACAATATAGATAAAATATTATGTAATCGAATATGACAATTTTGTCATGTCGTCGCTAAAAAAACGTGGCTAGGACTGGCATTACGCTGGCGCTCCATGCCAGCCTTATACAAGTGCGTTGATATGACCTTTCAGTTTTATCGATATTAATTGGCAGTATAGGAAATTGTAAAACCTTATGATATTTTTTGAGCTTGAACCATCTGACATTTCAAATCTAAGTGATGCTGATCTAAGAGAAATGGTTGCTAGATTGTGTGAAGCGGAATTAATTAGCCAAGAACTTCAACCTTCTTGTGTTCTATGGGGCGGTGCGCAAGAAGCTGCTGATGGTGGCCTTGATATTCGAGTTGTTGATGCGCTTCCGTTATCAAGCCCAGGCTTTGTAAGCCGTGATAATACAGGTTATCAAGTAAAGAAAAACAGTATGAG
>AEVK01000095.1 GCA_000209515.2 gamma proteobacterium IMCC1989 | reverse complement strand
TCCTTGGTTCGATTCCGAGTCCGGGCACCATTTATCTTTACTACAAAAAAACATCTCACACAGCAACAATCAAAGTAATTTTACCTCGCAAGCTCAATAGCATCTCGCGGTGAATCCATACTGTCAGACGCTGATCATCACCTTAGCTACATAGCACTCACCCATGATCAGAAATGACAAGGCAATAAGCACCCATATAAATACCCATCGAACGTAAATAGGAAAGCGTTCATAAGCGTGAGAGACTAAATGCTCGCCTACAAATAATATGAATTATTTATTATCACCTAAAACATTCGCCTTTCTTGGTCTAGCTGCAACCAACCTATTTTGGGCAGGCAATGCCGTACTTGCCCGCTTTGCTAGTGATGGTGTCCCGCCGTTTACATTAGCATTTTCACGATGGGCACTAGCTCTATTAATATTATTACCGTTTGCCGCTCCTTACCTTAAAGGTACTTGGCCAGAAGTTCGTCGGCAATGGCCTGTCGTTATCGTTTTAGGTTTTCTAGGCATAACCATTTATAACACCGTTTTATATTTGGCCGCTCACTCAACAACTGCAGTAAATATTACTTTAATGAGCTCAAACTTACCGCTTATCACTCTACTGATCAGCTGGCTGATGTTGAATGAAAAGCCTAGAGGTTGGCAGCTATTTGGAATAATGTCATCACTACTTGGCATTACGGTAATCATTAGTAATGGCGATCTATCACAATTATTATCTCTTCAGTTTAATATCGGGGACCTGCTTATTTTGGGTATCGCGTTTTGCTGGTCTCTATACTCTGTCATACTCAGAAAATATCCCATCAACATTCATCCAGTCGCACTATTAACTGTACTCATCGCTGTCGGCTTACCCTTTACCTTTGTACTATTTTTTATAGAGCTACGTATGTTGCCACCATTCTCTATTAGTAAAAGTGGCAGCCTAATCATTCTTTATGTCGCTATATTCCCTTCTATTTTCGCCTACTTATTTTGGGGCTATGGCATTAAACAATTGGGGCCGAATATAGCTGCGCTATCTTGTTATCTTATGCCTTTATTCACCGCTTTATTGGCTATTCCATTACTCGGTGAATCACTGCATACATATCATTTAATTGGTGGTGCATTTGTCTTAATAGGACTTTACTTTGGCACATTATTTAAGCGTCAGAAACTAAGCACTAAAACTTCATTGCCCGTTAACGCTGCGTCACCTTTACTGCCAAAAAACAGACAGGCCGATAACGACAAATAACGATATATTATGTATCAATGTTCTAGCTGCCCGACACGTTTAGCCGTGATACAATCCACAGCTTATGTGCTAGGTGCTTGCGTCGCAAGTGAAACGGGAAAACAGTGAAATTCTGTTACTGCCCCCGCAACAGTAATACTACAAAGCCATACGGCGTAGTAAGTCTGGAGACCGGCCTAACATTATTATTTTTTCCAATTACACGGTGGGTGTAATTTATTAGGGGATACACTATGCATATTGAAGTTGGCGTCGTTGAAAGCGCAAAAATGGTATTGAGTTATGGTACAGCTATCGCAGCATTAGCCTATACCGGTTCACAAATATTGACCGCACTGAAAGAGCAAGGACTATTCTCCTTGATCGCAAGAATATTCATTGCAAGCCTTGCTGTATTAATCTTTTTTGAAGTGTTACCGCACAAACCGGTTGGCGTCTCTGAAGTGCACTTCATTCTTGGCTCTACATTATTTTTATTATTTGGTGCAGTACCTACCGCCATCGGTCTTGCCACAGGTTTATTAGTCCAAGGATTATTTTTTGCACCATTCGACTTGCCTAATTACACAGTGAATGTCACCACACTATTAGTGCCATTATTTGCTATGGCAATAATAGCGAAAAGAATAATTCCCAGTAACGTCGCTTACAAAGATTTAGCCTACTCACAAGTACTAAAACTCTCTTTGGTATTTCAAGGCGGGATTGTTTCTTGGGTCGTCTTTTGGGCATTATATGGGCAAGGTTTTGGCGTAGAGAACTTAGTGGCTGTAGGCTCTTTTGGCGCAGCGTACATGCTAGTGATTTTACTTGAACCTTTAGTTGACCTTGCTGTATTGGCTAGCGCAAAAAGCATTGGAAGATCAAATAGGAACAACATTGTTAATAGTATCGTCGATTTGCGCTTACACCATACAATTTAGCATTAATACCTATTGCCGCTTTGACATTTTCGAAGCGGTAATAGGCAACAGATAAAACAATCTAAATACTCAACTCTCCTGAAGTGCCGGGGTAGCTTTTCTTAAGCCTTTCGATGTCACCACCATACTCAGCGCAACACCTCCAATGATAAGTAATACAGCCATCACCTCACTTGATTCCGGCAACCTCTGATCCACAATATAACCATAAACTAAACTCGATAACGTTTCAAAAACAAACAGCGGACCAATTATCATCATAGGAATATATCGAGATACTTGGTTCCACCATACAGTAACTAACCAAGAAACAATCACCCCCAAAAACAAACAACCAATGACCAAACGCATTATTGATACACTTATATTATCAGTGCTAAGAAATACATTTTCAGCCGTCATTAAAAATACACCTAACCCTAGAATAGCCTGAAAAAAACAACCGACACCGATAGCTACTGACCAAGTACTCGAGGTGACAGAAGGATTTTTTTTCAAAAATTTGGCATTAGAAAAACCATACCACGTCCATAACAATAGTGCAGATATAGAAAAGAAAAGCCCTAAATACCAAGAATAATTTACTTCTGTAAACTCAACACCAGCATTGTGAGATTGATTAAGCATAACAATACCTATTAACACCATAGCAATAGGAAGCAGCAGTACTTGAAAGCCGAATTCGCCATCGCCGTCTTGACCAAAGAAATAGCCTGTAATCATCATAGTAATAGGCAGTATACTTTCAATTAATGCTGTAGTTGTAATACCACCATAATGTACACTCAAAGCAATACAAAGGTAGTAACCTACATTACCAAGAAAAGCAAAAAGAAAAGCATATCGCCATTGCTCATAGGTTAATAAACGCAACTTTTTGATCATGAATAAAGCTAAAAAAAGAGAAACCAAGCCATAAATAAGATAACGACCAATAGCAATAGCCACAGGATTTATATCGGTCAAGTAATACGGAACTAAAAAAGCAGCTCCCCATAAGCAATTTACGACAAGCCCTAAAAAAATATAAAACCAAACCGGCATAATAATTTTCCATACTGAATATTTTTAATAGCCATATTATTTTTATTAGCTAAAAAGAGAATAACCCCCAAAAAAGACAATTTGGTTACTTGGTATTAACTACAAGGTTTTATAATTTTAGTTGATAGCCCCTTTAAACCGGGCGAGAAGGTATCATAGCAATGGAGAATACTCATCAAACATTTAGCGGGTTACTTCACAAAAAAGAAAAATTGTGCCGCAGCGTTGAATTAGGCGACAAGCCGCCGATCGTCTGATAAAAATTTATACGAGGAGAGACACCATGAAAGTTATTTCGATTAATGTAAACGGTATTCGAGCAGCTGCACGCAAAGGCATGTTTGGTTGGCTAAAAAAAGTAGATGCCGATGTTATTTGCTTACAAGAATTAAAAGCTCAACCTGACCAAATTGAAGATTCACTCTATCACCCTGAAGGCTACTATAGTTACTTCCATTCTGCCGAGAAAAAAGGTTATAGCGGTGTGGGGATTTACTGCAAAGAAAAACCCAAAGCTATTCATATGGGCTTAGGTGCGATTGATGATGCCGACTGGGAAGATGTCGATCGCGAAGGTCGTTATATTCAAGTGGATTTTAAAGACGTGAGTGTTGTTTCGCTGTATATGCCGTCAGGCTCTGCCAAGGAAGAAAGACAAGAGTTTAAGTACGTCATGATGGAAAAATTTGAAGCAGTGCTTCGTTCGATGCAACGTAAAAAACGTGAATTTATTATTTGTGGCGATTGGAATATTGCACACAAAAAAGTCGATATTAAAAACTGGCGTGGCAACCAAAAAAACTCCGGCTTCTTACCGGAGGAACGCTCGTGGATGGATTGGCTGTTAAACGAAGAAGATAGCCTGCGTAACGACAACTTACAATTTGTTGATGCTTTCAGAATAATCAATCAGGAAGAACACCAATACACATGGTGGTCTAACCGCGGGCAAGCATGGGCCAACAATACTGGCTGGCGCATTGATTACCACATAGTGAGCAAAGGCTTAAGAGATAAAGTCGTGGCTGGGTCTGATCTTATTTACAAAGAAGAACGTTTTTCAGACCATGCGCCGTTAGCCATTGAGTATGATATTTAATACAGTAAGTTTATTTTTCTGCTAATTCAATATAATTACTATGGATAACAATATCATGCTGCTTATACAATTTACCTAATGCACGTTTGAAGTTTTTCTTGCTGACTTTAAACACAGAAAAAATAACTTCTGGTGAACTTTTATCTGACAATTCTATTCGCCCACCAGCTTGATGTAACTCTTTTAATATACGTAATTCTAGTTGATCTCGGGTTTGGGTATCTAGTGTATTAATACTCAGATCGATTTTTCCATCTTCGCGAATATTTTTTATCCAACCTTTCATACGGCTACCAAAACGTAATGGCTGTGATAATTCATCGTGGTAAATTAAGCCTAAGTATTCACCATTGATCACGGCTTTAAATCCTAAGTCAGATTTACCTGCGATTAATAATTCTGTGCGGTCTCCCACTTTTAGCGTCTCACTCGTTTCTCCAAGATGATGGTGGAGCATGGTGGTCGCAACCATGCGCCCACTATTATCTAAATAGGTATACACCACATAAGAAGCGCCTTCACGCACGGGATAAGCCTGCTCGGCATAAGGTAGTAACAGGTCTTTAGGTAAGCCCCAATCCAAAAACGCACCAATCTCGTTGATCGATACGACTTTTAAATACGCGCATTCGCCCAGCGCCACTAACGGTTTGGCCGCCGTCGCCGTTATTTGCTCGGAAGCGTCGTTATAAAGAAAAACATTAAGGCTGTCGCCTACTTTGCTGTCTTTAGGCGCTTCACGCAGAAACACAGGGCCTAGCTCTTTTGCATCAACCAAGACACCTTTAGGGCTAACGCTAGCAATCATTAAGCGATTTACTTGATCAAGTTTAGGCATGTAATAAGGATTCCAAAGACGCGAAGAAAGAGTGCTGCATGTTATCGGTATTACCCTTGTGACACAATCTAGATACGGATTACATAAGGTAAATAACGTGATTTCACTGTTACAGTCGTATAAAGCAGGCATGATGACAATAGCCCAGTATTTACTTACGCATCCTTTCTAGCGCTTTTAATATATCTCGCCAGCTCAGAATACCCTGAATCACCAAAGATTTATCTACAATGGGGATACACGACACACGATGACGATTAAATATGGCGATAGCGTCATAAACATCTGCCGTTGCTTCTAGAGTAATCAGTTGGCGTGTCATGACTTGATGCACTTTCTTATTCAGGCAGGACAAATCTTTCAAGGTCTCCGCTGCCGTGCCTATATTAGGGCTTAACACTTTTAATAAATCACGATCGGAAACCACGCCCAACAATTTACCATCACTCATAGTGCTATCACCCACTACTGGTAAATGATGGAAATACGTATTATCAAAAATGTCTTTCGCCGTTTGTAGCGTGTCATCTATTTCGATAGTCACAACCGTACTCGTCATGACATCGCTGATACGGAGTATTTTTCTCTTCACACGCCTCACATGCCTACCTATTTCGACCCATTCAACTAGGGAAACCGTTGTTATTCCGCGATATGTCGCCCATCACTTTCTTTGAGTGTAGTTGATAATCTAAGTACTTTAGAGAGAAAAACAACGATACGAGAGTTAAATAGCGCAATAAACGGTTTTCACTCTTATTTCATGAGTGATATTACCTTATGATACTTATCAACAGTAATGATGATAAAAACTACACATATTGAATGAGGGTGACATGGGTACAGGTAAGGTTATTGGTGGTATTTTAGGGCTAATAGTTGGTGGGTTTATCGGCGCTATTGTGGGTATCTTTTTTGGACACATTTTTGACAAAGCGAAGATACAACTTCAGCAACGCGAAACACCAGAAGCTCTACAAGCCATACAAACCACTTTTTTTCGCACCACATTTACGCTTATCGGTTACCTAGCTAAAGCCGATGGCCGAGTGTCTGAAGAAGAAATTGATAGCACTCAGCAATTGATGGAGAAGATGGGATTAACTGCCGATCATAAGCGTGAAGCCATTAGGCTATTCAAGACAGGTGCAGCTCCGGACTTTAGCCCCGAAGAGACATTGCACGACTTTCAGCAAGTGTGTGGTCATCGTGCTCAATTAACCCAGATGCTAATGGTCTATTTAGTTAATACCGCATTAGCTGATGGTGACTTTGACCCACAAGAAGAAATCGCACTACGTAAAGTGGCCGAGGGCTTACGCTTTTCTCATGCCGCGTTCGATCATTTAATACGAATGATCCGAGGGCAAGGCGCGTTTGGCGGTGGTCACCAACAGCACTCACAGGCAAACCATAAGGCGGATTTAGCTAATGCATACGATGCATTGGGTATTAGCGAAGCAGCCAGTGATGCCGAAGCGAAAAAAGCCTATCGCAAATTAATGAGCGAATACCACCCCGACAAATTAATCGGCCAAGGCGTACCCGATGATATGGTGAAAGTGGCTACCGAGCGAGCGCAAGAAGTACAAGCGGCTTATGACTTAATTAAAAGTTCACGCAAGAAGTAAACGTTTAGGCATAATCAATAAATGATGTGGATACATATAAAAATTGGTGATGTCACTATTGGTGATATCCCTATTACGATTACTGAACATCACAAACTGTTAGGCCTTGTTTAAAACATTCACTATATTGCTGCGCTTTTTTCTGTCGCGCTTCTGTCTCAGGATGGGTAGAGAGGTAATTCATCAGATCGTTATAATCTGATGTGTTACCGGTTTTTTCAATCACGTTAACGTTTTCTTCTTGACCATTTTCTGTATTAGCATCCACATCGCTCTTTGCAGTAGACTCTGTATCGATGCCAATGTCATCGTCAGTGCCACCATGGCTATCTGCATTTACTTCTATACCGCTGTCAACTTCGGCTGCATGAAATGTCTTTTCCATATATTCATCCATACGCCCCATAATGAGTGAGAATGCTTGTGGGTCTATACCCGCTACCAACATTTTTTCAAACGCATAAACATCCGCTTCTGATTCGTGGTTTCTGGAATAATGGCTACTGACCAATAATGCACCTAGCCCTAAGCCAACATCGGCAATACCGCTGCTGTCACCTGTCACTAGCATCACTATTGTTGTTACTAAAGTACTTTGTATGACCATTTCTAAACTATGGCGATGTACTACATGTCCTATTTCGTGAAGCAGTACGGAATCCATTTCATCTTGGTTTTTCGTCAGAAGAACAAATTGATCCGTTAATATTATGTCGCCGGAAGGTAGCGCAAAAGCATTGGGGATTTTTTTATCGTTATGATCCCAGCTACGAAAATGTAGACGATAATTAATACCTTTATTAGTCTCATCGAGAGGCAACAGTTGAGTACGAAAGTGATCACGGATTTTCGCTTGACGCTGCTCGTCAATTTCACTTTCACCAAACCAATATTCATCTAAGAAATCGAGACTTTCTGCGGCAATCAATTCATTGGTTTTATGAGGCAAAGCATGTGCGACGGTTTCACTCGCCCATGGAATACCCCATCTAAAGAAAGAAAAACCCACCGCAATAGTAAAGATTAAGGCCACCAGCACAGCGGCCATATGAGTTTCTAAAAAATGTATACAACGATTGGATTTTTGCAGTGAGCCAAAAGCACTATCAATCGCGGCATTATCTTGTGTACTAAAAATACCGATGTCGACAAAGGTTAATTTACGCTCAATATTACCCAATCGATCACTGACGCCAACATCTCGAAGATGGCAGCTAAGCACAACATCGCCACCTGTTTTAACCTCAACTACGTCGTTATCAATATGAAGCGCCGCAGCTACTTGTGCGGCACTACCTGATGCATACCAATGGCCAGAGATAATCATGTTACTATTCCTTTAAACACTTATTAAACACGCATAAGGCATAGACTGCATTAAATGCCTACGCCAATATCAACATCAAACGCATCTCCGATTTGCTCGCCAAGAGAAGACTGCTCTTCTTGCTTTTGGGTCACGTACTGATCAAAACCATCCCCTACATCGACGTAAGTATTTTCCAGCATCAATCGTGCCACGCGAACTTTCGCCCAAGGAGTCGCTAAACCTAATGTCAGTATGATTAATAAGAAATTACTTCCCATTATCCAAGCCAACGATCTTGCTTTCAACGAAGAGATAAACGCAATTTTGTTATCTAACAAGGTATTTTCTAAAATGTAAGTGCGCTGTCTTGTTTGCATATATGCCATCAAGAAAAAACCTACAAAAATCATTGATATATACCCAATGACAACAGCCACGACTGCCCCACCAGCAAGGAGCTCACCTATCAATTCTTCTGGATTTTCAACATTGCCCATTTGCGCAAGATCTGTAAAACCTCCACCCAAACCCATCAATGCTACAGCAGTACCTACCAACATCATCACCACAGTAAAGGTCAATAAGCTCAAGCCAAAAGTTTTAAGGGTGATCTTAGCAAATGCGCCTGTACGAAGCTCGGTGGAAAACTCACCCTGACCGTAACGATAACCATTAATTAAATAACTGGTATTTCTTTTTTGCATTAGTGCGAAAAAGTAAACAGCCAGCGCCATACTCAAAATCACCGCAATAGCAATCAAAACACCAGCATATGCAGGCATACTGCCTTTGTACATCGGTACAATAATGGCTGCGGCAATGGGTAAAACATAAATAGAAACAAAAAATAACAGCGGCAGTAAGAGAAAGTTTATATACGCCAAACCTAGCTTACCTGAGAAACCAAATCGTACGTTACTAAAACTGGTCATCCGCATGTTAAACATTACGCTACGCCAGATAATCCAGGGGATAGCCAAAAATAACACGACAAGCAAGACGGGTGCACCCAGGGGAAATATTTCCCCCACTATCACATAGACAAGAAACAAAGCCATCGCGATGAGATAACCCACAAATAGCTGCTTCCCTGTCGCATGATAATCAAAATTTCTACCTTCTAATGCACTGTTACCATAAAAATAGCGCTGATTACGCACTTTAGCCCATGGGTAATATAAGCCCAGCGTAATAGTGATAAGCAAGATATTGACGATCCAAATCTTAAAGTATTCGGAACCATTCCCTTCGAATGTTAGCTGTTTCATTATTATTGTCTCCCTATTTGTCATTGTCGTTATATAATTTGAATCGCTCTTATTGTGAGCTGTATGATGGCACAAAAATCGCCAAACAGTATTTGATAAACTCCCTTATAATGCAAGTTTATACAAGCAGGAATGCGGATAAGGTCGCATAAATCAAGCATAATCAAGATAGATACAGGGAACGCACTGTCATCGACCCTCCACTTCCCAACCACTGGGAAAAATTGTAAAGAAAAGAAAAAACCACTTGTTTTTCCTTAGGGATATAACTAACAATAACACTTGGATAATCGCTTATCATCCATCGCCACTCATCATATATGCTTATCACACATCCATAAGGTTATTCCATGGCTCTTTCTCATATTATCGCTCATCGTGTTCAACGGCTAGACCCAACAAAAGAAGCTGTCATCAGTACGAGAGATACTGAATGGCTGGTGGATGGACGTATAGAGGAATGCTTTCGCGAATTAAAACACACTATGATGAAGCGTTTAGGCAAAGATTATGGGTGTTTTTCTGAAGATCGTGCTGCACACCCATTAAGCCCATGGCTTGACGAATATCATCAAGAAAAAATAAGTTTTGAAAGCTTTAGCCAAAAAGCAATGAAGCACTTAGCGCTCGAAATAGATAAAACCGAAGAACCACTTGATGGCTTTATGATATTGGCTCATGAGCGACTGGCGACATCTGAGTTATTACATATTTTTTTCGTACAACATCAGACAGGGCAGTTTATCGATGGAGATCTAACCATCAATGAATCATTTTATTTAGATACCAGCGGTATTCGTTTGGCGGTCAAAATTGATCTTGATGATTTGTATAGTGAAGACCCGCATCGTACTTCTTCCGCCATCACGCTATTACGCTGGAGAGGTGAGAAAGAGCTATCCGATATTTTTATCGCGTTTATCGGTTTCACTGCAAAAGTAGATGTAGGTGCAGAAACCGATAAGTTTTTAGATGTGGTGACGGATTATACTAAAGCATTGCCTGATGACATCGCACATCAAACTAACAAGCAAGTGGTAGATTACTGCCTAGAGCAAAACAAAATAGGCAAACCCGTAGTGATTAGTGAACTATCTGCTCAACTAAAA
>AEVK01000096.1 GCA_000209515.2 gamma proteobacterium IMCC1989 | reverse complement strand
TGATTTTCATTATCGAGAATTATCTGGCAAACACGGAACGCCTATCGGTGCAGTGTCTGGCTTGCCTCAGCAGTTAGTCGTGTTGGGTATGGGTAAATTGGGTGGGGGTGAGCTAAATCTTTCATCCGATATTGATTTGATATTTGCTTTTCCTGAGTCAGGAGAGACCGACCATCCTAAGCGACCGTTAGATAATCAGTCGTTTTTTATTCGCCTAGGTCAGCGCGTGATCAAAACGTTAAACGATGTGACGGTGGATGGCTTTGTGTTTCGAGTGGACATGCGTCTTCGGCCCTATGGGCAGAGTGGCGCGTTAGTGAGTAGTTTTGCGTCTCTCGAAAACTATTATCAAACACAGGGTCGTGACTGGGAGCGCTTTGCTGCGATTAAAGCGCGAGTGGTCGCCTGCTCGTCTTTACCGGATGCAGCACAGTCGTTGATGTTAGAGCATGAAGCAATCGAAGGCTTAAACGCTATTTTGCAGCCGTTTACCTATCGGAAATATACCGATTTTTCGGTGATTGAATCATTGCGCAAGCTAAAGGCCATGATTGTGCAGGAAGTGCGACGCAAAGATATGGAGACAAACGTAAAGCTCGGCGCAGGAGGTATTCGCGAATTAGAATTTATTACGCAGGCTTTTCAACTGGTGAGTGGCGGGCGAGAAGTTGCCTTGCAGGAGCGTCACTGGCTCTCGGTTCTTAAGCAGTTACAAGTTCAGGGTGTATTTGATGCCTCGCTAACGGAAGAGTTGCGGCAAGCCTATGTTTTTTTACGCGAAACCGAACATGGTATACAGGCATATCGTGATCAGCAAACACAGCAATTACCGGATGATCCTCAAGAGCAAATGATATTGGCTTGGATGATGGGGTTTGAGGGCGAGAGTGCTTGGCAAGATTTCACTACTCGTCTTAAACAGCATCGCGATGTCGTGGATGAGCAGTTTCAATTGGTGATTGCCGACCCTGACGATATGACTGATCAAGTGGTGAGCGATGATGCCTCTATGTGGTTGTCCTTATGGTTGGATTGTGATGACGATAAACTTAATGCAGAGGCGCCCGATGAGTTTGTCGTGTTTTTGCAAGAGCAGGGTTATTTAGAAAGTGCGGCGGTTATTCGTGCGGTGACACAGTTACGCGAAAGCTGGGCAGTAAAGCAGCTGTCTGCTCAGCGACGAGAGTCTTTGGATACCTTAATGCCACAGTTATTAGTTATCGCTACGCAGGTAGGGCAGCCGGATACCACTGCATTGCGTTTATTAACATGGCTGGGAAAAATTGTTGGCCGCAGTAGTTATATCACCTTGTTAGTGGAAAACCCTCAAGCCTTAAAGCACCTTGCTGATTTATTTGAGGGCAGTGTGTGGGTGGCCGAATTAATGGCAAAAATGCCCGCGTTGTTAGATGAAATGCTGGACATGGTGAACTTATACACCTTGCCAACGAAGACGGAATTGCAGAATGAGTTACGAGTTCGCCTACTACGTACCGATGCGGATGATGTAGAGCAAGTCATGGAAGTGCTGCGCTATTTTAAGTTGTCCCATTGTTTGCGAGTAGCGGCGAGTGAGTTATCAGAGCGTTTGCCGTTGATGAAAGTGAGCGATTACCT
This sequence comes from gamma proteobacterium IMCC1989, assembly GCA_000209515.2. Taxonomy (GTDB): domain Bacteria; phylum Pseudomonadota; class Gammaproteobacteria; order Pseudomonadales; family Cellvibrionaceae; genus Endobugula. The sequence goes on along the minus strand of AEVK01000096.1, from coordinate 20,604 downwards.
CACTTGGATTGCGGAAGTCGTATTAGAGCAAGTGCTGATATTGGCATGGGGTCAGTTATCCGCTAAACATGGCGTTCCTCAGTATATGGGTGCCGAAGATGATGTGCCTGTTTCCGCTATTTGCCCTGCGCAATCGGGCTTTATTATTGTGGCCTACGGTAAAATGGGTGGTATTGAGCTGAGTTACGGTTCGGACTTAGATTTAGTGTTTATTTATCAAGCTGATGCGCAATCGGTGACGGATGGAGCGAAGTCAATCGATGCACAAACCTTTTATACTCGACTGGGGCAAAAAATTATTCATATATTGAATACGCGCACCTTGTCGGGGCCGCTATATGAAGTGGATATGCGCTTGCGTCCGTCGGGTAATTCTGGGCTGTTGGCGACATCTATACAGGCGTTTTCACGTTATCAGCATAAAGAGGCATGGACGTGGGAGCATCAAGCATTAGTTCGCGCTCGACCGATTACCGGCGATGCGGAATTGATGGATAGCTTTATCGTGTTACGCAAAAATATACTGCAGCAGGTTCGTGATATAGGGGGATTACGTGAAGACGTGATCAGTATGCGTCATAAAATGCGTGAGCATCTGGGGGCGGACACTAGTCCTACTAATTTAGCAAAAAACAACCGTTCGACTGCTGGTCAGAGTGAAAAAGAAAATGCTCCAGAAAAAACTGTCTTATTTCATCTGAAACAAGATGCTGGAGGTATCGTCGATATTGAATTTATGGTTCAATATGCCGTTTTAGCATGGTCACATAAACAGGCAAGTTTAGCTGAATATACGGATAATATTCGAATTTTGGAGCAATTGCAGTCAAGCGTTTGTATGGATCCTGAAGAGGGAGCCTCGTTAATTGATATTTATCAAGCCTATCGAGCCGTTACCCATCGCTTAGCATTGCAAGAGCAGTCTCCATTAATAGAGCAGGCGCAACTATCTGCCTTGTTTGCAAGTTATCAATTATTAGAAAAAAAAGCGTGTGTCGAAACGCTTTGGCAAAAATGGGTATGCGATGTCGATACCTAAACGTAGTATCGCTAACGTAGTATCGCTAATTTTTTGCCATCCGGGTGACAAAGATTTACGTCTATTGTAAATGACCTTACGTCACCGATTATTATAATAATGGAATGTGTTTCCATTGAGTACTTGGCGTTGGGATACACGTAAATAGTATTTTTATTATTGTTCAGAATTAGGAGAGAAGTATGTCATTTGCAGATCGTGATGGTGTTATTTGGTTAGACGGTGAAATGGTTGATTGGCGTGAAGCCAAAGTACACGTGCTTACACATACCCTACATTATGGTATGGGGGTGTTCGAAGGTGTGCGCGCTTACGAAACAGAAAAAGGCCCGGCCATTTTTCGTCTGCAAGACCATACTGATCGTTTGTTTAACTCCGCTAAAATTCTAGATATGACCATGCCGTTCTCTAAAGAAGAAATAAATGATGCACAGCTTCAAGCAGTACAAAAAAACAATTTAAGCAGCGCGTATTTACGTCCAATGTGTTTTTACGGCTCTGAAGGCATGGGTTTACGTGCTGATAATTTAAAAACGCATGTGATGGTTGCCGCTTGGTCTTGGGGTGCGTATTTGGGTGACGATGGTTTAAATAAAGGTATTCGTATTAAAACCTCATCTTTTACCCGCCACCACGTGAACGTGACTATGTGTAAAGCCAAAGCAAACGGTAATTACATGAACTCAATGATGGCGTTACAAGAAGCCCTCAGAGACGGTTATGATGAAGCGATGTTGTTGGACGTTGATGGTTTTGTGGCAGAAGGTAGCGGCGAAAATATTTTCTTAGTTCGTCAAGGCAAAATTTATACACCGGATTTAACCTCTGCTTTAGATGGCATCACGCGCAATACTATTTTTGTGCTCGCGCAAGAATGTGGTTACGAAATTATTGAAAAACGTATCACTCGCGATGAAGTCTATATCGCCGACGAAGTGTTTTTTACCGGCAGTGCCGCCGAAGTGACGCCAATCCGTGAAGTCGATAATCGTACGATTGGTAACGGCGGTCGTGGTCCTATTACTGAAAAACTACAAACCATGTATTTTGATGTGGTACATGGTCGTAATCCAAAATATGATGATTGGTTAACGTATTGTTAAGCGCTTATTTTTAACGAGTCTATGTTTTAGCAAACCTATCTTTGAAAGAAATATTTCTATGAACTGCGAGCTGTAAAATATGAAAGAGAATTATCTCTCACAATTAGACGAACATATTGCCGTAATGAATATGTCTCGCTCGCTCGCAGATCAAGTGGCTAAGGTAGGTCAGCGCTGGATTGATGCGTTAAAGAGCGGCGGCAAGATTTTATTGATGGGTAACGGTGGCAGCGCTGCCGATGCACAACATATTGCCGCTGAGTTAGTGGGACGTTATTTAGTTGAGCGAAAAGGTTTGCCATCGATAGCGTTGACGACTGACACATCTATTTTGACCGCAGTAGGTAATGACTACGGATATGAAGCCATTTTTTCTCGACAAGTAGAAGCCTTGGCTCGTCCTCAAGATATTGTTGTCGGTTATTCGACCAGCGGTAATAGTGCGAATGTTTGCGCGGCGATGAGTGTGGCGAGAGAAATTGGTTGCTATACGGTCGCGTTGACAGGAGAAAGTGGCGGAAAATTACTCGCCTTAGTAGACGATTGTATACGTGTTCCTTCTCCATCTACTCCTAGAATTCAAGAAGTTCATGCGTTTGTTGGTCATATGTTGTGTGCCATGGTTGATGACGCATTTACTCCTGAAGCGGTATAAGCACTCTTATGCTGAAAGTGGCTTTTTTAGATCGTGATGGTGTGATTAACAATGATCTAGGTTATGTGTATCAAATTGATGACTTTGAATTTGCAGAGGGCTCTATTGAGGCGTTGAAATTATTACAAGACAATGGTTTCTCGATTATAGTGATTACTAATCAGTCAGGTATTGGTCGTGGTTATTATTCTGAGCGCGATTATCAAGTGTTAACAGAATGGTATATTCAGCGGCTAGTTGAGAAAGGTATTGTTGTTGCAGATGTTTATCATTGTCCTCATGCGCCAGAGGATAATTGCATTTGTCGAAAGCCTAAGGCTGGGTTATTTTTACAGGCTCTGTCAAGGCATTCGGTGGATCTTTCATCATCGTTGATGGTGGGAGATAAATTGTCTGATATTGCCGCAGCTAATATAGCAGGCGTTAAACAATCTTATTTGATAGGTGAGCATTTGAATAGTCATCTCCCAAGTTATAAAAACTTATTGGCATGTGTGCAAGCGCATTGTGATGGCGAGAAAATTTTGAGTAAAGAAAAATGAAAGTCTTAGTGACGGGTGCAGCAGGTTTTATTGGATCTCACGTGACCCAAGTATTGTTGGCGCGTGGAGATGATGTCGTAGGAATCGATAATCTGAATAGCTATTATGATGTTAACTTAAAGGAAGCGCGACTAGAATGGATAGCAGATACGCCCGCATCAGGTGATTTTTCTTTTCACAAAATGGATCTTGTCGACCAAACAGCAGTAGATGCATTATTTGTTAACGAAAAATTCGATAAAGTCGTGCACTTAGCAGCACAAGCAGGTGTGCGCTATTCTATTGAAGCCCCCCGTGAATATATTGAAAGTAATGTGATGGGCTTTACCAATATTTTAGAGGCCTGCCGTCATAATAGTATTCAGCATTTGGTTTACGCTTCTTCTAGCTCGGTTTATGGTGCGAATGAATCCATTCCTTTTTCGGGGAAGGATAATGTGGATCATCCAGTTTCTCTTTATGCGGCGACGAAAAAGGCCAATGAGTTGATGGCTCACACCTACAGCCATCTTTATGGTTTTCCTTCCACGGGGCTGCGATTTTTTACGGTTTACGGCCCTTGGGGACGTCCGGATATGTCGCCGTTTCTATTTGCTGATGCCATTGTGAATGGTAAGCCCTTAAAAGTATTTAATTATGGCAAGCATCGACGTGACTTTACCTATATCGATGACATTGTTGAAGGTGTGGTAAGAGTGTTGGATGTTAATGCAGTCCCGAATAAAAAATGGTCGGGTATGACGCCAGATCCCAGTAGCAGTAAAGCTCCTTGGAAAGTTTACAATATCGGCTGTAGTAACCCCGTTGCATTATTGGATTACATTACGACCTTAGAAACGGTTTTTGGTAAAACAGCAGAGAAAGAATTGCTTCCCTTGCAGCCGGGTGATGTGCCTGATACCTATGCAGATGTCCAAGCATTAATTGACGATGTGGGTTACAAGCCGTCGACAACATTACAGGAAGGCGTAGAAAAATTTGCCGTTTGGTATAAAGAATTCTATAAGGTGTAGTTTGAGCACAAATATTAATGATATGGTTTTCGGTGGTTAAATGAACAGTGCAGTAATTGATTATGCAGCAATAGAGAAGGCTGAGGTGCAGAAAACGCCTTATCCTTTTTTTGGTGTGGAAAATGCCTTTGCTGAGTCAAGCCATGACGCTTTACTGAAAGATTTTCCCAGTATTAGACATGGCGGCAGCCTACCTTTAGAAAGCATAGCGGTGAAAGGCGAGCTGGCTAGACTAATTGATGAAATTAAGAGTGAGCAGTTTCGCAGCTTGCTAGCTAAAAAGTTTGAGGTAGACTTACAAGATAAGCCCATCGTGATTACCGCTCGTGGTTACTCTCGTGAAAGAGATGGCCAGATCCATACGGATTCAAAAACAAAACTAATTACCGTATTGCTCTACGTAAACGATGGCTGGGAAAGTGCTAATGGCCGTTTGCGAATGTTGAAGTCGAATAAGATAGATGACTATGCTACTGAGTTTTCATCGTCGATAGGACAAATGATTGCGTTTAAAGTAACGGATAATTGTTGGCACGGTTACCAATCTTACGAAGGGCAGCGACAGTCTTTGCAGATCAATTATTTAGTCGAAGAAAAATATACTAAGCATCATGTTTATCGTCATAAGGTAAGTGCTTTCTTTAAAAAATTATTTAATAACAAATAATAAGTATTGTTTATATGCGTGTATTAATTATCAAGCTGACATCCATGGGTGATTTGATGCACGCCTTTCCTGCATTAACGGATGCGGTAAAACATATTCCTGATATTTCTTTTGATTGGGTAGTGGATGAAAACTTTGCGGAAGTGCCAAAGTGGCATCCTTCAGTAAATAAAGTGATCCCCACGGCTCATCGACGCTGGAAAAAAAAACTCTATCAAGCATATAAAAATGGTGAATTTAGCCAGTTTTATCACCAGTTAAATGCATCAGATTATGATGTGGTCATTGATCTTCAAAGCAATTTAAAAAGCGCGTTTGTGTCATGGTTACGCAAAGGCGATGTGCATGGTTATGATAAAAATACTTGTCGTGAAAAGCCTGCCTATTGGGCTTATCGGCATCATTACACTATTCCTTTACGGCAGCACGCGATAGAGCGACAGAGGTCGTTGTTTTCAAAGATATTTAACTATGACGCGCCGAAGCCATTAGAAAATTTCGAATGTGATTATGGCGTAAATTTAAGTTCTCATCCTCTGCCAGTAATGACTATGCCAGAACGATATGTGGTTTGTGTACATAATGCGAGCTGGCCAACAAAGCTGTGGCCGTTATCTGCTTGGCGTGAACTCATTACGCGTATTGCGGCTCAAGGTTTTTCCATATTATTGCCTTGCGGCAGTGATAATGAATACCAAAGAGCACAAGAGATCGCTGATGGCTTTTCAGGTGCAATAGCGCTACCTAAAATGCGGTTGAATGAAATGGCTGCTATTATGTCGAATGCACAAGCCGCGGTTTGTAGTGATACCGGCTTAGCTCATATGGCCGCGGTTGCATCTATACCTGCAATTACCCTATATGCAGTAACGGATACTTTATTGATTGGTACTGCAGGAAAAAATCAGCAGCATCTTATTGCAAAAAATAAGACAAACAACAGCAAAAAAAATAAAGTCGAAAAGAGTCAGGTTACACCAGCAATGAGTGATATATCGGTCGATGATGTATGGCAGCGCTTATTGCCAATATTGAATACGCCCGTAAACAATCATTAGTCGAAGTAATTCACCACTGTTGCTAATAGTTACCACCAATAAATAAGTCGAGAGCCTCATGCCTTTATCATTTCCTCATTACCACGGTGCCAATGTTGCAGTGATCGGTGACATTATGCTGGATCGTTATTTTTACGGTAATGTTAACCGGATCTCTCCCGAAGCACCTGTGCCAATTGTTCACGTTAAGCGAGAAGAGCAGCTGCCAGGTGGGGCAGCGAATGTGGCAGTGAATTTAGCATCGTTAGGTGCTAACGCATCGTTGGCCGGTATAGTCGGAAATGATCGAGATGGCGACCAATTACTCACACAGTTAGAGTCAATTAATGTGGCTTGCCGTTTTCACCGATCAAACCATAATACGATAGTGAAAACTCGTATAATGGGTGGGCAACAGCAATTATTGCGAATGGATTTTGAAGAAAAGCTATCGAGCAATGAATGGGGCAAACTTTGGCCGATAGCAGAAGAATGCTTATCTGCAGCGAAAGTGTTGGTGTTGTCAGATTATGATAAAGGTACGTTGAGTAACTGCCAAAAAGCGATTCGTTACGCGATGGACAAGTCTATTCCAGTCGTTGTTGATCCTAAGGGAGCCGATTTTTCTAAATATGCCTGCGCTGATTTACTTACGCCAAATCTATCGGAATTTTTAGCGGTGGTGGGTTCGGTGAGTTCTGAAGCAGAGATGGAAGAAAAGGCGCAAGGGCTTATTAGCCGTTTAAATATAGGTGCGCTATTAGTCACGCGGAGCGAAAAAGGTATGACCTTATTTCGCCCCAATCAAGATCCATTTCACTTGCCTGCCATTACTAAAGAAGTTGCAGATGTAACCGGTGCGGGCGATACGGTAATTGCTACGATAGCAGCGTCATTAGCAGCGGGGGCTGATCTAGAGTCTGCTGTTACGTTATCAAATATTGCGGCGAGTATTGTGGTGGGTAAAGTAGGCACCACGGCCATCACGGCACCAGAATTGGAACTGGCTTTTCATAATTATCACCAGAGCCAAGGCTCATTGAGTAATGAGCAGCTAGCGCTAGCGGTAAAGCTGGCTAAGCAGCGTGGTGAGAAAGTTGTTTTTACTAATGGTTGTTTTGATATTCTCCATGCAGGGCATGTGACTTACTTACAACAAGCGCGAGCACTAGGAGACCGCCTAATTGTTGCCATTAATAGTGATGAATCAGTAAAGAAATTAAAAGGCGAAGGCCGCCCAATAAATTCCGTTGATCGTCGTCTGGCGGTACTGCAAGGTTTAGAAAGTACTGATTGGGTAACGATGTTTGACGGCGATACGCCAGAGTCCTTGCTCAAAGAGCTGCAGCCTTCTATTCTAGTAAAGGGCGGAGACTATTCTGAAGAGCAAGTCGTAGGTAAAGAAATTGTGCATGCTTACGGTGGTGAAGTGCGCGTTATGTCGATGGTGCCTGATTGCTCCACAACAAAAATTATTGAAAAAGCGCGCTTATAGTTTTTTATTAGCGGTAAAGAGAAAAACTTTTAATTGCTTTTTCTGAATTGCTTTTTATGTGTGCAGGCGTGATAGAACCTAAAACAATACTGCTCACACTGTGATGTTGGTAAATACAATTGAAACTTTGCTGTACGGTATCTTCGGTTGTATCAGTACTGCTGTGAGTGCTTTCTTTTGTTAACGTGCTATGACCGCTTGCTAATGCTTTTTTTATAAAAATATTTTTATTGTTTTGTTGCGCATAATCCATGACGCCAGTCTCGCCTTGATAGTGTAAGTTGTGAGTTACCATCACAATATCTGACTGTTGAGCGGCTAATATTCCACCGTCGACTGTTTTTGTCGACATGCCAGTCGCACGGATGAGTCCTTTTTGTTTTAGTTGATTAAGTGTCTCCAGTGCGCCATAGTTGGTAATGATATTCTCATCATTACCATCAGAATGAATAAGAACAATGTCTAAGTAATCTCTCTGCAATTGGCGCAAGCTATTTTCGATACTGGACTGTATGTATTCAGGATTGAAGTTGTAAGTTGATTCTCCTGTGGTCGCATCAAAAATCTCCCCCACTTTAGTAGAAATAATCCACTCGTGAGACGTGCGCTTGATTAGTTCACCTAGGCGAGTTTCGCTATTGCCATAAGCGGGAGCAGTGTCCAATAGGTTGATGCCGCATTCTGCCGTGGTATTTAATATAGTAAGTGCCGCTTTGTCATCAGGAATTTCGAATGCTGATGGATATTTGACGGCGGTATTTCGCCCTAGTTTAACGGTGCCTAAACCCAGTATACTTACTTCGATATCGGTGTTTTTAATCTTAACTTTTTGCATCAAATGCTCGATCCCATAAGCTAGGAGAAAATACTACGGGGTGTTGCTGATTGATTTTCTCTAATTCTGAATCTCGTCTAGAGCCATCATTGCTCGAGGGCATGATGCTTTGCTCTTTTAACGTATGGATCAGTTGATCGGCTAGGTTTGGCGTTAGTGCAAGTTTCGTTGGCCATGCGATAGCAATGTTTTTGGCATCGGCTAAAAAAGCAGTGTCTGGTCGAAGTAAGTTTTTTTGTGCCGGTTCTGCGCGGTTAACGCAATGTGTTGTCCATTCTGCATCGCTCGTGTCTAGCCAGGGCAGTATTTTTTGTAATGTGAACCGTGTATGTTTGATCAAAGACTCAGACGTTTGATCAATGCCTTCCTCGGCTATGTTTCCGCCGATATACCACACGTTATCGCCATCCGAATGCGTGTGAGAGGTGATAGTGGCTATTGGCTTTGTGCTGGCGCCGATGCAATGTGCGTATAAACGAGGTAATTTTATACTTTTCATTAACACCATCTGTAGTGGCCGGCGTTGCATTTTAGGTGAGTCAATATTAAGTTTTTGGAGTGACTCTTCATTGCCTTCGCCGCTGCTTAAGATGACTTTTTTTGCCTGTATTTCGAATGTATCGCTAATAACGCCGTTAATTAAGCAGTTAGTTGTTTCTATAAATTGATAATCTTCATTGGTACATATAATACGATGCTGCCATTTTTCAGTTAAATTTTTCAATAAGCTAGGTATATCTAGAACAGGCTCATTCAATTGATAAAGGTTGCCTTTAAAAGCCGCTGTATTGAAAATGTCAGGGTAGGACTTTTTGGATAATGACTGCATTTTCCCATTGAGTGCTTTGCTAGAGAGAAATGAAGTGAGTTTCGATGAAACGCTTTGTGTCGACCACATCAGTTGATGTTGGGTGAGTAATTTTGTTTGGGATAAGTCAATTTCGCCTGAGCCGGCTAAACAATCTAGCCAGCGTTGAGGCATATCGGCAATGGCTGATGCAGCACCCGTTAATATTCCATTTAACGTGTATTTTGTACCACCGTGAATAATACCTTGGGAGCTCAGTGTTTGACCGTTGCCTATAGAGTGCTTTTCAATCAATACTGCATGATAGCCGAGGTCATTTAAGCGATGATGTATCCATAAGCCAGCAACTCCGCCGCCGATAATAATAATGTCAGTTGAGAGCTGTGTCATGTGATGCCTTAAGTTTCTCTCTGGGAGGGACAGCTAGCATAGCGCCAATCCATAAAAATATAAATTTCCCCTCTACAGATGCAGAAAAGTGGCCATTGAACATGGAGGTTCCTAACCAAACTAATAATACAGAGCGGCCTATGTGCATATAAAGTTTTTCGGTTTTTTGTTTAAAGCAAAAAAAGATAAAAATGAAAAATACAATAAGGCCAGCTATACCTTGTTCCACTAGAATTAATAAATATTGATTGTGAGGATCCGTTGTGACTGTGCTTTTCCAGTCGGTTCGGCCTTCCATTATTTTTTCGTATTCTATTTTCATGCTTTTTAAGCCATGCCCTGTAATGGGAGTGTTTTTTATTATCGGAATGGTGTTTTTCCAAAACGTAACTCTAATTCCGCTAGATGTGATATGTGTGCTGTTGTCAATATTGATAACTTCAGTCCATACTTTTTTAATCTGGGCATGGGGTGTTGGTGAAATATAAAGTATGCTTATAAATATCAAGCTTATGATAGGGATAAGGTACATGGCTTTTTTCTGACTGAAAAAAATAGTGATGCAAATTGTGAGAATAAAGCCTGCAACATAGCCGCTACGAGAAGTAGATATGAAAAAGCAATTTGCCAAAATTATTAAGCTTATCAAAAGCAATAGAATTTTTGTTTTTGATGAGTTATTTTGGTGAAGAGCCAAAGACATGGCAGAAAAAGCAGCCACAAAAAAGACGACTCCTTGTGTGGCATGATTCCTCAATAAGCCGTTTGCTTGTTTTGAAAGTTGCCAATCAAATAAGTGCGTGGCCCATGAGATAATTGAAAAAATAAAAACACTAATAATGAACGTCAATAGAAAACGTTTTTTAAAGTCTGGCTCGTAAAATAAAGAGGCCGCTATAGGCAGTAGCAATATTTTACGCCAACTTACAATGTGTTCTAGCTTGTCTTCCCATGGGGCGGAACTCCATAGGCTGGAGAGTATTATGAAGCCACATAGGAAAAGTCCTGAAGCAATCATGGGTTGTGATAACGAAGAGATAAATCGTTTGCGTAGTTCTGGAGTGGCGATAAAAAGAGTGTAGATTGCTACTTCCAGTAAGCTTGTCGCAACTGGAGATACAGGGATGCTCACGAGCAAGGCCAGTAGTAAGTAGCTCGCAAATAACGTTTGTTTGTTGTCGATTTGATTCATAAGGTTATAGCTTTTGTAGCCACCTTTTGACCGACTGATTTTTAAACTTATGCCAATGAAATCGAAGTTTAATATACAGGAGGCTGTGTTTTGATCTGGAGCCATCTAGTGTCGTTTGAAACTTTCCAGTACAGCTAGCTTGACGGACTATAGATTTTTTAGGCCAAAAGTGTGGTGCATTAATATCTGCATCTATTTTACACATAAGGCCATCAGCAGGAAGATTAATTTTATTATGCTTTAGCCATTCGAGTCGTTTAAAGATAAGAGTGCTGTCGATTACAAACCCGTCTGCTGTTGTCATCCGTCTAGGGACTAAAGGAAAGGGGTGATTTAAAAAGCCCTTAGGTAGTTTGGTGTCTGAGCCACCCAAAAATATGAGATGGCCGGGTGGTAGTGTGTCCGCGCTTTTTATAATGTCTTCTAAATCAGTTCTGAAGCTCTCATCTAGGATGGCATCATCCTCTAGAATTAGGGCTCGTTGGATACTTTCTGCAGCCATTTTTTTCCATACGGCAATATTCTTTAATACCAAAGACTTGTGAGCCATTTCCATATTACTAGGAGAGAATATAGATAGGTCTTTCTCTGTTATTTCAGGTATATCAAAGTCAAAAATGAACTCAAAATCAATATTATACTTACCTAGCTCTGTAGTTATGTGTTTAATGCGTTCATCGAAGGCTTTTACTGTTAGAACATAAACTTTATCAACACCAAATAATGGTATAGCTTCAGGCTTTTTTGGCATGGTTAATTTTCAGCTTCTTCTTGGTGGCAGCCCATATTTTAAGGGCTGAAGGAATTAGATGTATGATATTATTGCAGAAATCACGTAGCGGCTCAGTATAGAGATTGATTGTGTTTTTGTCTATTTCGCTTATAGAAAAGCCTATTCGTGAGTGCGTAATTATTTGATCAGTCTCAACTGTTGCTCTTTATGCTGTTATTAATAACCTAGAGGTTGCTTGTATTTATGAGTGTTAGCGCGGTTCTTATCGTTAAAAACGAGCAAGACAGGCTTAAAGATTGCTTAGAGAGCCTTGTGTGGGCGACAGAAATTATCATCGTTGACTCAGGTAGTACGGATAACACACTGAATATCGCTAAGCAGTATACGGATAAAGTATATATTCATGCTGACTGGGAAGGCTTTGGTAAGCAAAGGCAGTTAGCTCAAGGTTATGCTGTATGTGATTGGGTTTTTGCGATAGATGCAGATGAGATTGTTACATCGGATCTGAGAGAATCAATAGAGCATGTTGTTCAGGCTAACGATCAGCGGTATGCCTATGCGATAAATCGTAAAAACTGGGCGTTTGGCCAGTTTATTCATCATAGTGGTTGGAGCCCTGATTGGGTGACTCGGCTTTATCCGAGAGCAAAGACCTCTTATTGTGATTCTTTAGTGCACGAAAGCTTGTTGATTCCAGAAGGAATAAAGATAGAGTCTTTGCCTAAGACGTCACACTTACTGCATTACACATACGATAGCCTTTATGATTATAACCTTAAGGTCACAGGGTATTTGAAAGCGTGGGCAGATCAGCGTGTAGGGACAAAAAAGTCCAGTGTGCTCAAAGGTGTATGCCACGGAATGTTTGCATTTTTTAGAATGTATATCCTTCGGTTGGGCTTCTTAGATGGGCGTCATGGGTTTATTTTAGCCTTTCTTACGGCTTATACAACTAGCTTAAAATACTTTGATTTGTGGCTTCGACAACAAGAAAATACCAACGATGGTTAGTTCAGTTTCTCTCCTCATTACCACATATAATTGGTGCGATGCCCTTAGACAGGTATTGATCAGTGTTGCTAATCAAAGTTATCTACCCAAAGAAGTGGTGATTGCTGATGATGGCTCGGATGAGCGCACGTCAGCTTTTATTGAGGACCTTCAAGCAACATTTCCCACGCTATTGATTCATTGTTGGCAAGAGGATGATGGATTTAGAGCAGCGGCGATAAGGAATAAAGCGATATCACAAATAACAGCTGATTATGTTGTGATGATTGATGGTGATATGGTGCTGCATCGTCATTTTATAAAGGATCACCTTGCTTCGGCTCGACAAGGGTACTTCATACAAGGTTCTAGAGTTATTACGTCTCCAGCGGCTGCGAAAGAAATATTATCTGGAGCTAATGACATTCATTTTTTCTCTAAAGGAATTAGCAACCGATTCAATACGATCAATTCACCCTATTTAAGTCCTCTCTTTAGCGTTAATGATACGTCGATGAAATCAACAAAAACCTGTAATTTTTCTGCCTGGAGAGATGATCTCCTTAGAATTAACGGATTTAATGAGGATTATGTGGGTTGGGGTAGAGAAGATAGTGATCTTGTCGCTAGGTTATTCCATAGTGGAAAGTCACGTCGACGGCTGAAGTTACTAGCCAATGCTTATCATATTTATCATCCTGATAACTCTAGAGGACGTTTGTCTCGCAATGACCAACTATTGTCTCATTGTTTGAGTGTTAAGCAGATTCGCTGTGATAATGGGATAGATAAGTACTTATCCTCTGCGTTTAAATACAACGCTAATACACATAAAAGTTAATATATGAAAAAGGTTGCTCATTCAATTCATATTGTCCGCCGTTATGGTCTAGTTGGAGGCATGGAAAATTATGTTGTTCAGCTGGTATCGGCGTTAGTTTCTTTGCATCAAAAGGTCACAGTTTTATGTGAGGTGGATGAATATGCCAACTCTCCAGAAAGCATTAGGGTTGTCGAACTAGGTAACCGCTTTCGTAAGCCTCGTTGGTTGGCACAATGGGGTTTTTCTCAGAGAGTTTCCCATTACTTAGAGGCACATCCTGATTCTGAGGCAATCATTCACAGCCATGAGCGCACAGCGGTTCATCACGTGACTACTTTTCATGGACCTCCGTTCCAATGTCGTAAAAAACGAATACTAGACTTCTTGTCTCCCCGCATTCATATGTGGTCGTACTTAGAGCGACGAGAATTGCAGAAAGAGCAGGTACAGGCCATATTACCTAACTCGCCTATGATCGCAGGCCAATTGGTACAACTTTACCCGGAGGTAAAGAACAACGTGTTGGCGCCAGCGTACCCAGGTGTGACAGCTGAGTTTTCAAATATTCAGCGTCAGTCAGATGGTCGCACAGTGGTAGGCTTTCTAGGTCATGAATGGAAGCGTAAAGGCTTAGATATTGCTTGTTTGATCGTTACGTCTTTACGTGAGTTATTACCTGAGGTGCACTTTTTGGTCGCAGGCTGTAATCCTGAAGAGATCCAGCCGCTGTTCGAGCGTTGGCCAGTTGATTCTTACACACTAGCCGGTTGGGTAGGTGAGCCAGAGCAGTTTTTGGGCAAAATAGACTTATTGATACATCCGGCCCGATCTGAGCCGTTTGGTATGGTTGTGGCAGAAGCTAATGCGGTAGGTATCCCGACGATTGTGTCGGAGCATTGTGGCGTTGCTGCGTTGATAGGTGAAGGGCAGGGGAGTGTTTGTGCGTTGGATGTTCAGCAGCCAGAGGTTAGTCATTGGGTTGCTGCTTGTTACCAATGGTTGGTGCAAGAAAAAGCAGTGACCCCATTATCGCTTTCTTGGCATGGACTTGCAGAGCAGCATATAGCCCTATATCAGCGTTTATTATCACAACGATAATCGTAATTGATGTTTTTTCGTTGGTTATGTCTCGTTACCCATCAATATTTTCAACACTTGTTCTGGGTAGAGCTCCTGCAGACACTTGTGATGCTTTTCTGGACATTCACGCTTAAAGCATGGCCCACAATCTACAGGTATAGAGAGGGTTTCCGCTGTTTTTGACAACGGAGGCGTAAACGCAGATGACGTTGAACCGTATAAGGCCACGAGAGGCTTATTCAACGCTGAGGCAATATGCATAAGTCCCGAATCGTTGGAAATCACATGATCAGCAATAGACAGTAGATCGATGGCTTCCTCTAGGCTGGTTTTTCCGCATAGTCTGATTAGATGTGATTGTTGACCTTCTGAAAGCGACTGGTGAATGCTAAGTGCGATATCTTCGTCGGCAGGTGAGCCCATAATCCACACTTGGTAGCCTTGAGCGATCATTGCTTTAGCTGTGGCTGCATAATGTGCTGCCGGCCATTGCTTGGATGAGCCGAATTCAGCACCAGGGCATAGCGTAAGGATGGGTTGTTGTTGATGTAGGGTAAATTTAGTTAGCAGTGCGGGAATATTAGCCGCATTGGCTTGTAAGGCAGGAATAGGGCAATGTTGAATTTTTGCTTTAGCGGTATCTCTCGGCGGATACGCAAGGGCAACAAAGCGTTCGACCATGAAAGGTAGGGCTTGTTTGTCTAGAGTTCGACAATCATTCAGTAATCCGTAACGCATCTCGCCTTTCCAGCCGGTGCGCAGGGGAATGTTGGCAAACCATGGGATGAGTGCAGATTTCCAAGAGTTGGGTAATACGATCGCTTGGTCGTAACGCTCTTTGCGTAATTGATGTCCTAGCGTTCTCCGCATGCCTATTTTAAATAAACCATGCCCAAGTGGCATATCAATCGCACGGTTTACTTCTGGCATTCGCTCAATAATGGGGCGACTCCAGCTCGGCGCTAAAACATCAATAATAGCATTTGGTTGCTGCTCTTTAATACGGATAAATAAAGACTGCGCCATGACCATATCACCCACCCAAGACGGACCGATGATTAATATTTTAGAGCCTGTATTGTGGATACTTAATAATGACATGGTTTCCGTTGAGCTTATTGGTTGTGCGCCCTTTTAAGGAATATATAGGCGTTTATTGGCTAAAGCCGTTACAATACAAGTTGATTTTTAGTTAGGCAATGTCTTTTGCTTTTTATCACTCTATTGACACTTTAGTTAACGTTCAGTTGATCCCATATTGGAAACCATGCAAAAAACCACAGACACCGCACTTTATCTACGGCTTTTATCTTATATAAAACCGCATTTATTTATGTTTATACTGGGTATTGTGGGCTTTGTTGTCTTTGCACTCACTCAACCCCTTATGGCGTGGCTACTAGGGGAAATTACCGATGCAATTAATACACAAGACCAGCAGGCGCGATATATTATCCCGTTAATGGCGGTTGGCATCGTTTTTGTGCGTGGTGTTGGCACCTTTGTGGGTGATTATGGTATGGCGAGAGTCGCGTTTGGAGTGATCCATGCACAGCGCCAAGAGTTATTTAACCAGCTGACTCAATTGCCGAATGCCTATTTTGATTCCTATAACTCCGGTGCGTTGATTTCACGTATTACCTTTGATGTCATGCAAGTGACCCAAGCCGTGACGGATGCTTTGAAAATACTGATCCGAGAAGGAGCAACAGTCCTTTTCTTATTGGCGTATTTGTTCTATCTCGATTGGCAAATCACTTTAGTGTTTCTCGTGATCGCACCTATTTTAGGGGTGGTGGTGAGTAAAATCAGTAAGCGCTTACGTCTTTTAAGTTCGCGTATTCAGGCAAGTATGGGCGATATCACCCACGTCTGTTCAGAAATGATTAATAATTTTCGAGTGATGCGAGTGTTTGGTGGTGAGACTTACGAAAAACAGCGCTTCGAAAAAGAAAGCCATAATAATTATAAGCAAAACATGAAACTCACCATTACTTCTGCACTGGCAACGCCGGTGACACAAATGGTTATAGCGTTTGCTTTAGCTGTGATCGTATTTTTAGCGCTGAGCTATATGCAAGCAGAAACTGCCGGTGCCTTTATTGCTTATTTGACGGCCGCATTTTTGATTCCAAAATCAGTTCGTCAACTAACCGAGGTGATGAATAAAATTCAAAAAGGTATTGCAGCATCAGAAAGTATTTTTGCCCAGTTAGATGAAACGACTGAAAAGAATACAGGTATATTATCGGGTGTTAAAATAGTAGGTGAATTGCAATTTTCGAATGTTGGTTTTAGTTATCCCATTGCTGGAAAGTCTGCTTTATCCTCTATTAGTTGTCGCATTAGTGCGGGCAAGACGGTGGCTTTAGTAGGGCGTTCAGGTAGTGGCAAAACAACATTAGTCGGTTTACTTCCCCGATTTTATGATGCTAATACAGGTAATATTTTATTGGATGGTAAAGACTTGTCTGATTATGATATTACTTTTTTGCGTCAACAGATTTCGTTAGTGAACCAAAATATTACGTTGTTCAACGACACTTTGTTCAATAATATTGCCTATGGTGATATGAAAGATATGTCTGAAGAAGACGTGATTAATGCGGCGAAACAGGCGAATGCTTGGGAGTTTATTGAAAAAATGCCTGAAGGCTTGCAAACATTTGTGGGCGAGAACGGAACTCGTTTGTCGGGTGGACAACGCCAGCGAATAGCCATAGCAAGAGCATTGTTAAAAGACTCGCCCATATTAATTTTAGATGAGGCGACCTCTGCGTTAGATACAGAGTCAGAGCGTTATATTCAGCAAGCGTTGGAAACGGCGAGTCAAGGGCGTACAACGATTGTCATCGCGCATCGTTTAAGTACTATCGAAAATGCTGATAGAATTTTAGTTATGGATCAAGGAAGAATAGTGGAAGAGGGAACGCACCAAGAGTTGATAAAAGCGAATAGCCATTACGCAAAATTACACCAGCAAGGCTTTAGCGAAGCTTGATGGTTAATTTAATTTTTTTAGGTGGTTATCCTTTATGAGATGGCTCTATACGTTATTTTTCTATATTTGCTTGCCGTTGATTGTGTGTCGTTTATTGTGGCGTAGTCTGAAGTCACCCGCGTATCGTCAGCGATTAACTGAGCGTTTTGGTTTTCTTCCGAGTGCTGATGTTCGTCAGTCGTCGGTATCAATATGGTTGCATACTGTTTCTGTAGGCGAGACTATATCTGCTTACCCTATTGCCTGTCGCATATTAGAAGCGTACCCGCAATATACGCTGTGGTTGACAACAACAACACCAACGGGTTCTGCTCGCGCAAGAGACTTGTTTTCAGAAGAGATTGTGCGTGGGCGAGTTATGCATAGCTATATGCCTTATGACTTGCCTGACTGCATAGCTCGTTTTATTCAAAAGATTCGTCCGGTGTGCGCCATTTTTATGGAAACAGAAGTCTGGCCGAATACATTGACCGCATGCAATAAAAAACGCATTCCTTGTGTGTTAATCAATGCTCGTCTATCTGAAAAATCCTTACAGAAATATCAACGACTTGCCTCTTTTTCGCAGCAAACCTTTTCACTATTTTCGCATATAGTGGCGCAAACAAAAAATGATGCCGACCGTTTGCGGGCTCTCGGTTCTATGTCAGTTACCGTGTCAGGTAATATTAAGTCAGAAGTATGTGTCACTCCTGAATTATCAGACGCTGCAAAGCAATTACGTGAACAATGGTCTAGTAATGGAAGAAAGGTAGTCATGATTGCTGCGAGTACCCATGCAGGTGAAGATGACATTATCCTGTCTGCTTATAGAGAGCTGTTGGGTGAACATCCGTCCTTAAGATTAGTTATTGTTCCTCGCCACCCTGAACGTTTCGCTGATGTTGAGCAGTTATGTCTTGCGCAGGGGTGGCAAGTTGCACTCCGTAGTAAGGAACAATCCGTAGTAGATAATACGCAAGTGATTATTGGCGATACTTTAGGCGAGCTACTGTTATTTTATGGCGCATCAGATATTGCAATTATAGGGGGGAGTTTTATCGAACATGGTGGGCACAATATGTTAGAGGCCGCTGTGTGGGGCTTGCCTATTATAAGTGGCTCCAGTGTTTATAATTTTTCCCAAATCGCTAAAGATATGCAGGATCAAAACGCTTTAATATTGGTTGATAACCAACAAGTATTGGTGATGACTGTAGATCAGTTGCTGCACGATACTTGCGGGATGGCATTGCTAGGCTCTAATGCGAAACAATATGTAAAGCAATCAACCGGTGCGGTTGAAACAACGATGATCGCCATAAAACATTATTGCTGAAATCATTCATCAATAAAAAAGGGAGGCAGCTTACTGTCTCCCTTTTTTATTTCCTTTTTCTTAAGCTGGGGCATAGTTACTCACTATGCTGCTTGAGCTCTTGGACTTGCCGGTAGATCTAATTTATCATCTGCGGTCACTACCAGCCAGATACCGGTAAAGACGAGAGCTGCTGCGATAAAGAAGTTGCCGCCAGGTACTTCGCTATAGAAGAAGTATCCTACAATACCTGCAAATACTGGATGCAGTACATTGACGACCGCTACTGATTGGCCGCGTAAGGTTTGCATGCTCTTGTTAAGTATTGTGTGCCCAAGAACAGTGGGTATCAATGCTAAGCCGATAACGACTCCCCATTGGTAATTGTCTTGAGGTATATATTCCGCAGGGGTATAGCCGCCAATGGCAACACCGTAAACAATTGATGAGATGAGCGCGAGCAATCCAGTAACAAGATAGAGCGGGAATATATAAAGAAATATGCTCGGCAATCCAGCAAATTTTTTCCCCAGACATAAATACGCAGTTAAAAATATCATGCCGAATAAACACATAATATCGCCATAAAGGTAGGTGGTAGATAGGTTCAAATCTGTATAAAACAGCACCAATAACCCCAGCATGGCAATACCTGTCGATATTTTTTCACGCTTCGTGGTTGATACGCGATAAACAATCCACAACATAAATGGCATTGCTAGCGGCATTAGGTTAATTAACATAGATGCATTCACTAACGGCGCACTACGTACCCCAATATTCCACACCACTAATTCGGCAAAAAAGAAAAATGCGGGTAGAAAAACAGCCAAGTATATCCCTTTTCCTTTGACTAATTCCCGCATATCAAAACTAGGATTTTTTCGTAAATGGTAAAAAAATAGTGGCGCTAACACTATTGCTGAAATAAGGCAGCGATAAGCGACTAATACCACAGGGTGTAGTGACGATTCCCTTATGCAAAATGGGGCAAAAGCGGTGCAGGCAATACCAAAAAGTAGTAGTAGATATCGCTTGGCATACATTTTTTCGATCATAGGTCACCGCCGATTATGGTCTTTGAAGATGAGTGTTTCATGATGGGTTTTCCAATAGTGCCGGCCTTATAGATAAAAATATTTTCGATCTACAAGGCCGTAAAGTTAGCTATGCAAAATAGTTAAATAATTAGCTTAGTTTCCTTTGAGAATTTAATTTCTTCCCCATGTGGTGTGTCTGTGAACCGAGCGTACCGGTCTTCACCGCCGCCACCATAGACATATTTTTTCTGGCCGGTGATTAGGCCTCCGCCGAAATCATATTCTGCTTTCCAGCGAACGGCTTCTTTTCTTGAATTCCAATCAACAAAACGTAGTGCAAGACCTAAACGTCGTGTTTTACTTTCAGCCAAGAAAGGAGCGCTTCTGTGCCATACATATTTGCTGAAAATGAAAGAATCACCTACTTCAAAATCATCCTCGATGCGATTTTTTTCTAAGAAAGGAATCAGTGCCTTATGATTTTCTTCTAGTATTTTGAGATGGTTTTCCATTGACTCTGGGTCTTTGTTGTATTGAGGAGCTAAGAGACTACCTAAGTCAAATCCATAGCGTGCAGAGTGTATGTTTTCTGGTACGTAAGCCATACCGCCACCTGATTTCTTGGCATTGATCGCCTGCAGTGGTGTCCATAAGGTATAACCAAGATCGGCTGGACGAATATAGCCCATGCCAATATAAGCGTAATGCCACGGTAGACCAACGCCGCCTTTAGATAGTTCGAATGATTGTGCTTCAGTGAAGATAAGTTTGCGATTGGTGAGTTGCGTCATCATGTGGCGAAACTCTGCATGGTTTAAGACGCTATTGAGAAAAGGCCCTTCGTTTCTACGGCAGGTAAAA
>AEVK01000097.1 GCA_000209515.2 gamma proteobacterium IMCC1989 | reverse complement strand
CCACCAACACACCGGGCGTACCGGGGCCGCCAACAAATTTATGCGGGGAAATAAACACGGCATCTTTACTACAATTTTGATTCGCATATTCCATCACAGGATTCATGTCAATCCCCACATAAGGGGCGGCTGCGGCATAATCCCAAAAAGCCAACGCACCCTGTTGCTTGAGTAAGGCATTCACACTATTTACGTCGGTTTTAATGCCGGTCACGTTCGAAGCTGCCGAAAATGATCCTATTTTTAATGGGCGATCTGCGTACTCGTTGAGAGACTTTTCTAGACATGCCATATCTAACAAGCCTTTACTATCTAGCGGGATCACCACAACATCGGCAATGGATTCTCGCCAAGGTAATTCGTTACTGTGATGCTCATACCCCCCGACAAAAACCACAGGGCGTTCATGTAGCGGAATGTTATCTAATAACGCATAGCGATCATTAAGATCTGCGGGCAAACGTAAGTTAAGAATATCGACTAATTTATTCACCGCGACCGTTGCGCCAGAGCCACATAAAATTACCGCATCATCATCGCTGGCATTCACTGCTTTACGTATCATCTCGCGGGCTTGTTCGCGCAAGGCCGTAGTTTGTGCGCCGGTATACGACGTCTCTGTGTGTGAATTCGCATAAAACGGTAAAACATGATCGCGAATATAATCTTCGATAAAACCTAAACTGCGACCCGATGCGATGTAATCGGCGTAGACCAATGGCTTTTTCCCAAAGGCTGTATCAATATAACGGTCGCTGCCTATAACTGACTCTCGTATATGGTTAATCAAACGCTCGTTCTTTCCAGCCACTCCATCAACGGCTTGCGTAGCGGCTTTCTCACCAGCTGCTTTTATAAGATCTTCTGAGGCTGCTATATTGGCTGGCATGGCTTACTCTCCTATTTCTCTGTTGATCTGGACAGCACGTGTACCGTGCTCAGGACATAAGTAAAACTATATAGCGAGTCGAGCTGAATATTGTCTCTAATTGTTCAAAAAACCGAATAGCTTTTGAAAAAATATACCTTTTAATGAAAATTATCGGAAAATAATGCTATATTTGATTTTAGTTGAGGTATGAACAGCAAAATAAAGCACCTAAAAAGGCACAAAATGGAAAAGCAAGATAGAGCAATTCTCGACCTAGTACAGACCGATGCCACCTTATCCGTGGGTGACATTGCAGAAAAAGTGAATATTTCTAAATCGGCTTGTTGGCGACGATTACAAAAATTAGAAAAAGATGGGGTAATACTACAAAGAGTGGCCCTACTCGATCAAAACAAAATCGACCTCCCGTTAACCGCTTATATCTCAGTCTGCACTAATCAACATAATGAGGAATGGATAAAAGAGTTACAGCAAGTGACTGAGTTAATTCCTGCCGTACTAGAGGTTTATCGTATGAGTGGCGACCTAGATTACTTGATTAAAGCGGTCGTCAAAGACATGCCCGATTATGATCGTCTTTACAAAAAACTGATTAAGGCTAACTTTTCGGATGTCAGCTGCAGCTTTGTGATGGAAACCATCAAACAAACCACACGCTTACCACTGTAATCCTATTGCCTCACCAAACACACCTACCGCTATTGTTTGATTTTTAAGCAAAACAACTTAGCTAAAACCATCATTCCCTTCTACACTCAAATGAAACCTAAAGAAGTTACCAGCTGGCTGTTAGTTATCGCTCTTAACTCGCGATGATATTCCCGCTGGTATGACCGCATATATATGATGCTCTGTGAGGATTTATGAACTTTTCGTTACGACAAACACTATTAGCCGGCTTTGGTATTATTCTGGGCTTATTTTTTGTCACATCGGTTTACGTTAATTACGAGACACGAAAAATTCATACCATTGAAGAACGACTACTCGATAACCGCTTACCTACGGTGTTAACGGGAGAAAAGCTGCTAGACGGTATCCACCTCTCTTTGGCTGGTCTGAGAGGCTACATGATTCTTGGAGCTGATCCCGCTAAAGCGGATAAGTTTAAAGCTGAACGTGCGGCTGGCTGGGAAAAGATAGATTTAATGCTAGAAAAATATGAACAATTGTCCCAAAAATGGGAGGAAAGCGAGAATCTAGAGCGGCTGGATAAGATACGACAGCTAATTGAGACTTTCCGCCAAGCCCAACAAGAAGTCGAAGATATCTCCCATACACCTGCCAATATTGATTCGATTAATATGCTGCTCACACAAGCAGCGCCACAAGCCAAGAAAGTGGTCACAGCTATTACCGCTATGATTAATGCAGAAGCCAATCTACCTGCAACACCTGAACGTAAAGCCGCTTTAAAACTAATGGCGGACAGCCGTGGTTCATTCGCACTAGGCTTAGCCAATATTCGTGCTTATTTACTTTCCGGGGATAAATTATTTAAAGCCAATTTTGATAGCCGATGGGCCATCAACGAAGAGCGCTTTACACAATTATCTCAACAATCATTTTTATTCGCCGGCGCACAAAAAACCGCATGGGATAACTATTCAAGCGCCCGCAGTGCGTTCGCACCACTTCCGCCACAAATGTTTGCTTCACGTGGAAAAGAGGATTGGAACAAAGCTAATTACTGGTTAGGCACCAAAGCCGCACCTGCGGCAGGTAAAATTAATGTACTACTAGCTGAATTGTCAGAATCCCAAAATGCGCTGGCTGCCATAGATACAGAAATGCTCTATGCCGAAAGAGTAAGATTAGAGGTCATTAGTGGAGCCATGTCGGTTATCGGAATTATTATAGGCATTGGTATTGCCCTCTACCTCAGCCATATTATCGCTGCGCAATTAAAAGCGATGATATCTAATGCACAAGAAATTGGAGAGGGAAACCTCATCGTTCCTACGCTAGCACAAGGTAAAATACGCGATTTTAATGAACTGAGCGACGCGTTAAATAACACGAGAAATAAACTCACCGAATTAGTCACTCGAATTACCTGCTCTAGCGATAGCCTGCATGATCACTCAGGCAAGCTACAAACACTGATCAATCAATCTCAAAAAGAAATAGAGCAACAACAACAAGAAACCGACATGATCGCCACGGCGATGAATGAAATGAGTGCCACTGTAAAAGAAGTCGCACAAAATACTACCGAGGCCGCTCAATCGGCTGAAGAAGCAGACAGCTCAACGCAGTCGGGCCATAAGGTCGTGGTAGAAACAGTAGATAGTATTAACTCGTTAGCTGAAGCAATTGAAAATGCCGCCAATACAATCAACCAATTGAGCGAAGAAACCAACGCCGTTGACACTATTCTTGTGTCCATTAGTGGTATTGCCGATCAAACCAATTTACTCGCATTAAACGCAGCCATTGAAGCCGCACGAGCAGGCGAACAAGGGCGTGGTTTCGCGGTAGTGGCCGACGAGGTTCGTACACTAGCAGCCCGTACTCAAGAATCAACTACAGAGATTCGTTCGATGTTAGACCGTTTAAAAACAGGCGCTAATAATGCCGTTGACGTGATGGGCGAAGGACATAAGCAAGCACAAGGCAGCGTAGAAAAAGCCAATGTCGCACTTGATACCTTACATGCCATTACTGCCACGGTGAACAGTATTAAAGACATGAACACTCAAATTGCCACTGCCGCAGAAGAACAGAGTGCGGTAACCGATGAGATGAGCCAAAATATCACCACGATCAATACCAGCTCACACAATATCGTTGAGCAAGCCCACGCAAGTCTAACGTCAGCCAATCAAATGGCAGGTATGGCGAGCCAGCTAGCGGAGGGGATTGCTCAGTTTAAGGTCAGTAAAGAAAACCTCAATTGCGAAAATATTTAACAGCGATAGTAAACGTTGAAAGGCTTTCTTTAACTAGATCACACGCATAATTGAGTCATACCCAGCTTGGCTGGGTATGACTTACATCTGCATACGCCTACATGATTAACATTCACATTCCCCGCTTTACGCCTTCTTATTTCAGCAAAATCTGAGCAAGGTATTTTTACGTAGAAGATTGTTATACGCAGGAAAATATTTCCGTAATTATATTACCCTGAACAATATTTCTTATAACAGTTGCCTTCTATGCACATAGCCCCCACTCCTGAACCTACAACATTGCTTTGGTTTACCCACGATCTACGCATACATGACAATGCGTTGTTATTCTACGCCAATAAAATAAACAACAATAAACATCGCCTGTTGTGCCTGTATTGCATCGATGAAGAATGGTTTGAACAGGATCGTTTTGGCTTACAGCGTATTGCAACACATAGATGGAATTTTTTAGTAGGGTCGTTACATGCGCTTAACACAGAACTACAAGCATTAGGGCAACAATTGGTTATTGCCAAAGGCAATCCGACGGAAATTATTAGTGATTTATTATCACGTTATTCTATAAATACGGTTATTAGCAGCAACACCGTGGGCTATAACGAACAAGCTTATTGGCAAGAAATAAGTAACAAATACCCCCACTTAGCATTTATTCAACAAGAAACCTTTACTCTTTTTGCTGAATCACAACTACCGTTTTTATTGAATAATCTGCCCGATAATTTTTCTAAGTTTCGCCGACTAATCGAGTCTACAAAAAATCATCCACATTATCTCGACGCTATCAAGTCCTCTTTAATTGGCCAGCCAACAAAATTACCGCCTAAACTACATATAACGCTACAAGAAGAACATCAATTTAGTTGGCCTAGAACCTCAACCATCCCTAACGGTAAAAATAATCATGATATTAATGCAAACAAGAATAGTTTAGGATTTTATGGTGGAGAAGCTTCAGGGATATCACACCTCAAACAATATTTTTCTACTAATGCACCATCACACTATAAAGACACCCGTAATGCTTTAGGTTGTGAAAAAGAAGAATGGCAACTCAGCAGTAAGTTCTCTCCGTGGTTAGCAAACGGTAGTTTATCTGCCCGATATATTGTACAAATGTTATCGCGATACGAAGAAGAAAATGGCGCTAACGATTCTACTTACTGGATTATGTTTGAGTTATTATGGCGAGAATACTTCCAATGGTATGCGCGCAAATATGGGAAGAAACTGTTTCACCGCGCCGGCATACAACAGCGTGCCCCACTAGCCTCTTTTTATCCTCAGCGATTTCAACAATGGTGTAATGGCAGTACCCCTTGGCCGCTCGTCAACGCTTGCATGAAACAATTAAATCAAACCGGTTTTTTATCTAACCGTGGACGACAAATAGTCGCGAGTGTTTTGATACATGAACTCGGCCTTGATTGGCGCTGTGGCGCCGCCTATTTTGAACAACAACTAATTGATTACGATGTCGCTGCGAACTGGGGGAATTGGCAATATATAGCAGGTGTCGGTGCAGACCCTCGTGGTGGCCGGCAATTTAATATAGACAAGCAACAACAGCTATACGATCCTGATGAAACCTACATCAAACGCTGGGAAGGCGATAAATATATTTCAAAAAATATAGATAATGTTGATGCCGTTGATTGGCCTATATCCGTTCAATAGCACGGTACATGATAAAAATTTATTCTTAGAATATTATGGCTCACAAAAAAGTAAACTTGCCCGAAAAAATCTGCCCTATATGTGAACGACCATTTACATGGCGAAAACGCTGGGAAAAACAGTGGGATGATATTAAATATTGTTCTGAACGCTGTCGCAGAAAAAGACATATTCATAAACAAGCATAAAAGCCATCAAAAATGACAGATCAAGTAAATCCATTAAACAAAGAAGATATCTCGCGTATTATTGAAATGGCGTGGGAAGATAGAACACCATTTGAGGCTATAGAAACGCTATATGGCTTAGGTGAACCACAGGTGATTTCGCTTATGCGACAACAGATGAAACGTCGTTCATTTGATCTTTGGAGGAAGCGCGTGAGCGGGCGTAAAACTAAGCATCTACAACTGCGATCGCCCGATGTCTCCCGTGGGTACTGCCCTACTCAATGTAAGCGAATGTAAGAATTTAAAAGCCTAGCCTACCTAGCAACCCATCAGAGCCTTTAGCTAAAGCAAGTATTCTTTCTGGCTCAAATCCGCGTATCATCATCCCATTAATTAACATGAGTGGTACGCCATTACCTCCAAGAGACTCATACTGTCTCTCACCTTCGGTTGATTTTTCAATATCATATTCGTAATAGGTAATGTCATTTTCATCCATAAACTCTCTTGATACTTTACAAACACCACACCAATCCGTTCCATACATAATCACATCAACCTTATGAGCGGCGCCATATTCAGGTAACGGATTTATATAGCTTTCTACCACATGCCATTTTTGAAATACAAACACCGCCAATGCAACAACAATCCATTTTTTCATAAGCTCATCCTACCCCCTCTAATTACTGCATTATTCTTCGCTGTGTTCTACTTTACGTTTTTCTCTCAACACTGCTACCCGATTGATTAAAAAGCCAGTAAAAATATACACTAAAAATCAATAGGAAAAAATATCCAATATACGTTTATGCGGAATAGCTACTATCTAATTATTGTCTTTACTGTTTCTTTCAAAACATGCGTAAATCTTGTTAGCTCTGGTTTAACTCTGGCTTAGCTCTGGTTTAAATCAGGCTTAGCCCTTGCGTAATTTCAATTTTTACGTATGGTTAATACACTCGACAGGAATGAAACTTATAGGTTATTTACAGTGAAGTTAGAATTTTTTCTTAGTGGTATTCGCCATACTTTGCCATTACTCGTTTCAGCTTCGCCCTTTGGTTTAATCTTTGGCGCGCTGGCAGAACCTAGTGGTATTAGTTGGATTACTGCTCTCGCCATGTCTATTTTTGTTTATGCGGGTGCATCACAATTTATTGCTATTGGTTTACTAGCCGCTGGCGCACCTTTGTTAGTGATTTGCCTAACAACGTTTGTGGTTAATCTTAGGCACTTGCTCTATGCAGCAGCACTTAAAGAAGCCATCGCACACTTATCACTGGCGTGGCGTTCGGTATTGGCTTTTGGCATTACCGACGAAACCTATGCCGCTGCAGTGAGTCGTTTTGGCGATCAATTTTCACACTCGCATTTTCATTGGTTTTATTTAGGCTCTTGGCTTTCCATGTATCTTAACTGGATTGCATGGACAGGTATCGGCATTCTACTGGGCGCACAGATACCCAACATCGAAAGCTGGGGTTTAGAATTCGCGATGGTGGTGACCTTCATTGGAATTGTATTTCCACTGCTGCGCTCAAAATCGTTTTGGTTTGCAGCCGTTACTGCTGGAGTACTGAGTATTACCTGTGCAAATTGGCCTTATCACTTAGGATTATTATTTGCTGCGTCTGCAGGTGTTACCGTCGGTTACGGCTGGTCGGCTGTGATTCGCCAAAAATCTAACGCTGCAATAAAAGGAGGTGATAATGCATCATGATCTTATTTTGATTTTAGGAATGATGCTAGCAACCTATTCGGTACGTTGGGTATTATTTGGTTTCGCACAAAAGATAGTGTTTCCTGAATGGTTTAAAATTGCCTTGGCCTATGTGCCTGTAGCCGTATTAACCGCATTATTTATTCCTATTGTGTTAACACCTAACGGCGAATTATGGCTAAGTTTTTATAATCCTTATTTAATTAGCGCTGTAGTCGCTGCCGCCATTGCATGGAAATGGAAGAACTTATTACTGACGATTAGCGTAGGTTTAGCACTCTTTTTATTACTGCGTTTTTTTTGGTCTTAAACAATCGCTTATTGATAACCTTTCGCCTGTAAAGTAAATAAGCGCGCATAAGTGCCTTTGTCTTTTAGCAAACTTTCGTGATTGCCCCGTTCAACGACACGGCCTTGATCTATCACCAAAATTTCATTGGCCATGCGCACGGTAGAAAAACGATGAGAGATAAGCACCACCGTTTTACCGGTAGACGCTTCTTTAAAGCGATTAAAAATATCCGCTTCTGCCTGCGCATCCATCGCTGCAGTGGGTTCATCTAGAATGAGAATATCGGCATCTTGCCGAATCAATGCACGAGACAATGCGAGCTTTTGCCATTGCCCACCCGACAACTCTTGCCCGCCTTTAAACCAGCGACCTAACTGCGTGTTATACGCTGCTGGCAAGCGATCAATAAAGTCAGCAGCGCCACCTTTTTCTGCCGCTTGCTGCCAGCTAGCTTTATCATCAAACACACTGAGCTGACCCACCCCTAAGTTCTCACCCACAGTAAATTGATAGCGTAAAAAGTCTTGGAAGATTACGCCAATATGCGCTCGCAACGCTTCGCCATCCCACTCATTAATATCGGTGCCATCAAATAAAATGCGACCAGATGTGGGTTGATATAATCGGCTCATTAATTTGATTAACGTCGTTTTACCTGAACCATTTTCACCCACTATCGCCAAGCTGTGGCCGGCAGGTAAATGAAACGATACGGCATCTAAAGCTAATTGCGAGGAGCCCTTGTAACTAAAGCTGACGTTCTCAAAACGAATGCCATCCTGTGGTTGGCTGCCCGCCTTTTTACCACCGTTAAATTCTTCGCCGGGCTGTTCTAGATATTCATATAAATTAGACACGTATAAATTATCTTCGTACATACCACTAATAGACGTTAAGCTTGCGGTAATTGCCCCCTGCCCTTGTTTAAACACCACCAAATACATGGTCATAGCACCCAAGGTAATGACCGCCGTAACGGTATCGAAAACCACCCAAAGATATGCCGCATAAAACGTCGCGCTAGCAATCACACTCATCACAAAACCCCAGCCATCGCGACGCAAGGTTAATGATCGATCTTCATGATATAAGCCATCAAAAATAGCTTTATAGCGATTTAAGAATAATTTTCCTAAACCAAATAATTTAATTTCTTTAACCGAATCTTCTCGCGCTAACAGGGTTTCTAAATAATTTTGCTTACGGGATTCTGGCGAACGCCAGCGGAACAAACGAAAGGCCTGTCCTGAAAATTTCGCCTCGGCTAAAAAGCCCGGTAAAGCCGCCACAAACAACATCACAATCACCCAAGGAGAAAACTGCCATAACAGCACCGAAAAACCCGCCAGTGCGATGGCATTTTGTAATAAGCCAAAGGTTTTATTTACCAATGCCAGTGGCCGGCTTGACGCCTCTCGCCGTGCGCGGACTAATTTATCGTAAAATTCAGAATCTTCAAACTGCGCCAAACTTAGGGTTTGCGCCTTTTCTAAAATCATCACATTGACACGATGCCCCAGCAATGCGCGAAGTAGCGACTGCACTGCCGAAATTCCCCGCTGAACTCCCACCAAGCCAATAACCAATATTGCCTCAATTAATAACAGCCATAATAACCATGTACTGTCTGCGCTATCGAACTGCAGCCATTGTTGATAATACTCACTACTGGCAATCACCTGATCAACAATAAGCTTGCCCACGTAGGCAATCAAGGCCGGCAACAAGCCCGCTATCAAGGTCAGCCCACCTAGTAAATAGGTTAATCGAGGCGATGTTTGCCACACCAGCACCATCGCCCGGCGGCTATAGGCAAACACACCTAAAAATTGCTGCATTAAGGTTTTTGGGGCTTCAGTGGGTTCAAGACTATTTAAAAAATTTCTCACAAAGACTAGCTCATTTAAGATTTAGGAAGCGAGTGTAAACTAATCGTTATTAAAGACATATACAGCACAGCCGTAAATAGCCATATAAGATCGCAATAAAGAAATACCAGAAAACACCGGATGCGGCTATTTTGCACACTCTATGGCAGGTATAATGATAGCTATTATTTTCAACTTTCACTTACAACGACTTTACACGCTAGACTAGGCGCTGATATGACTAACACTAACGACGACACTAGTAACAAAACCAATTATAAAACCAACCCTTTACACGGGCTGAGTTTAAAAAACATGCTAATAGAACTCGTCGATCATTACGGTTTTGAAATCCTATTTGCTTATCTTAATATCAACTGTTTTAAAACTAACCCCAGTATTGAATCAAGTGTGAAGTTTTTGAAAAAAACTGACTGGGCAAGAGAAAAAGTAGAGAGCTTTTATTTATACCAATTGAAAAGCCTGCCTAGAGCATCCAACGAACAATTCGAACTTTCCCCTAGAGACCGCGTAATACCCGAAGGGCAAGTCCCCGGCGAACCCGCTGAACTAGACTTAGAAGATGCGGCAAGACTACAAGAAAAGCGAGCCAGAAAAGCCGCTAATCACGATCGAAACCGTGGCAGCAAAAGCCCAAAAAGATCAGACAAACCAGCCAACCGAAAACCTAGTGCTGGACACAACTCATCTTCTAGCAGTGATGATGGCGATCCTTGGGCCAAGTGGCGCTAGAGTGTAGGCGCTAAACACCAGAAAAAGCGACAAAGAAAAATAATCCTACTCGACACTTCACGATACGTTGGATACAACCTTCCACTCATTAAAGAATAAGATCAGATACTATGACCACCGACACCACTCAACACACCCCCATGATGCAACAGTATTTAGGGATTAAAGCAGAGCATCCCCATGAAGTGGTGTTTTATCGAATGGGTGATTTTTATGAGTTGTTTTTTGATGACGCTAAACGGGTATCACAAATCTTAGATATTACCTTAACCGCTCGCGGTAAGTCGGGTGGCGAGCCTATTCCTATGGCGGGCATTCCTTATCATTCGGCGGATGGTTATTTAGCTAAGTTAGTACAGGCTGGCGAGTCTGTGGCGATTTGCGAACAAGTGGGCGACCCAGCCACAAGTAAAGGTCCTGTTGAGCGAAAAGTCATGCGTATTGTGACGCCCGGTACGGTTACCGATGAAGCCTTGCTCAATGCCAAGCACGACAATTTATTAGTGGCGGTTAATGTTGGAGCAAGTACAGTAAATAAGAGTACGGTAAATAAGAGTACCGAAAACAAGAACTCAGAAAACACCTATGGCATTGCCACACTAGATGTAGGTAGTGGCCGTTTTTATGTACTGGAAGTAGATTCGGAAGAAGCATTAGCCGCCGAATTACAACGCCTAAACCCTGCAGAACTACTACTAAATCAACACTTAGAAAACACCACTATTGGCGAAACACGCAAAGGTTTACGCTACCGTGCGCCATGGGAATTTGATCTAGATACTGCGCAACGTTTACTGTGCGAGCAGTTTGGTACACGAGATTTAATTGCATTTGGCTGCGAAGAATTAACCGTAGCAAAAGGCGCGGCTGGCTGTGTGATGGCTTATGTGCAAGAAACCCAACGTACGGCACTGCCTCATATCTGTCGCTTGCAACAAGAAAACCGCCAAGACTCCGTCTTAATGGATGCATCGACAAGACGTAATTTAGAGTTGTGTACTAACTTATCTGGCGGCGAAGACAACACCTTATTCTCTATTTTGAATACCTGTGCCACCACAATGGGCAGCCGCCAGTTGGCTCGTTGGATCAACCGCCCTCTTACGCAGCAGGATATTTTAGTCCAGCGCCAAGAAGCTATTGGTACTTTACTAGGTAATTATCGCTTTGAACCTATGCACGATACTTTAAAAGCAATTGGCGATTTAGAACGTATTTTAGCTCGTGTGGCGCTGCGCTCTGCTCGTCCACGGGATTTATCTCGTTTGTCTTTATCTTTAGCGGTATACCCCCAATTACAAGAACTGTTAGCTGCATTAGTGTTGGATAAAACCTGTCCTTTATTAACGCAGCTCAGCCAGTCAATCAGCACCTTCCCAGAAATAGTCTCATTACTCGAAAAAGCCATTATTGAGAATCCACCGGTGGTGATTCGTGATGGCGGTGTTATTGCTGAGGGCTATGACAGCGAACTAGATGAGTTACGCAATATCAGCAGTCACGCAGGGCAGTTTTTAATTGATTTAGAAACGCAAGAAAAGGAACGCACAGGGATAGCGACGCTAAAAGTTGGGTACAACCGCGTACATGGCTATTACATTGAGATCAGTCGCGCACAATCAGATAAAGCACCGGCTGAATATATTCGTCGTCAAACGTTAAAAAATGCTGAGCGCTTTATTACCCCAGAATTAAAAGAATTTGAAGATAAAGCACTCTCCGCTAAGAGCCGTGCCCTCAGCCGAGAAAAAGCCTTATATGAAGCCATTATTGAGCAACTTAATGAGCAATTACTGGCCTTGCAAATTTCTGCCGCGGCGGTGGCAGAGCTGGATGTATTAACCACTCTTGCCGAGCGAGCAGATCGTTTACAGTTTTGTTGCCCCACACTTACCGTCACGACAGCTGCAGCAGAAACCAACAGTATTACTATTGAACAAGGTCGTCATCCGGTTGTAGAAGAAGTCTTAGCAGGTACCGCTCCTTTTGTGCCTAACGATATTAGCCTCAATCATGACCGCAGGATGCTAATTATTACCGGCCCCAACATGGGTGGTAAATCGACCTATATGCGACAAACCGCACTGATTACCTTACTCGCACATATAGGCAGTTATGTACCTGCAAAAAGTGCGACCATTAGTATTGTCGATCGTATTTTCACCCGTATAGGGTCGTCTGATGATCTTGCCGGTGGCCGTTCAACCTTTATGGTGGAGATGACAGAAACCGCCAATATTTTGCAAAACGCCACTAAAAACAGCTTGGTATTAATGGATGAAATCGGTCGTGGCACAAGTACCTTTGATGGTCTTTCATTGGCATGGGCATGCGCGCATCACTTAGCAGATAACATTCAAGCGCTGTGTTTATTTGCCACCCATTATTTTGAAATAACGAGCCTGCCAGAATCCGTTACGGGCGTGGCTAATGTGCATCTATCCGCGACAGAGCACAACGACAATATTGTATTTTTACACCGCATTGAAGAAGGAGCCGCTAGCCAGAGCTATGGTTTACAAGTCGCGAAGTTAGCAGGTATTCCTCAGTCAGTGGTTAACGAAGCCCAACAGCAATTGCGATTATTAGAAAGTGGACAACACCCACATAGCAATAGTTATTCAAGTACATCAACAAGCCATGTACCGGCGCCAAGCCCCCAAACTGCGGCTCCACAAGAAACGCCTCAGCAAGACGAGCTATTTCCTAGCGCTCCCCATCCTGCGATAGAGATGTTGTCATCTATCCACCCGGACGATTTAACGCCACGGCAAGCGCTAGAAGCACTGTTTGATTTAAAGAGAGCAGCTCAATAAAGGGCTTAATGGATACCGAATACTCACTGTTATCGTTTGGCTATAAATAACAATTTATTGGTTATAAGTAATTGCAGAGAAAGCATTTAACAAAACCATAAAAAGCGATAGAATGCGTGCCTTATTAAATTAGTCCGCATCGATCTGTTAAAAAAATTAACTACCCTGTTGCAGAATTAACTACCGTATTAGGAGTTCGACCACCATGACATTTGTTGTTGGGGAAAATTGTATTAAATGTAAACATACTGACTGTGTAGAAGTTTGCCCTGTCGATTGTTTTTATGAAGGTCCTAACTTTTTAGTGATTCACCCTGATGAATGTATTGATTGTGCGCTTTGCGAACCTGAATGCCCTGCTGATGCCATTTTCTCGGAAGATGAATTACCAGAAGGCCAAGAAGTATTTTTAGAACTTAACGCTGAGTTGGCTGAAACCTGGCCAAACATTACCGAAATGAAAGAAGCTCCTGCTGATGCAGAAGAGTGGGACGGCGTTGAAGGTAAGTTACAACATTTAGAGAGATAATATTTATCTATTGCTGGCTATCCAGCAATAACGATTAAATGACATCCATAAAAAAAGCCGCTAAAAAGCGGCTTTTTTTATGGATGACCAAAGGATGATCAAAGAGGCGGATTATAGCGCGCCTGCATTGTCACTTAGGTAAGAAGCAACACCCTCTGGGTTCGCTGTCATACCTTTATCACCTTCTTTCCAACCAGCAGGACACACTTCACCATGCTCTTGATGGAACGCTAAAGCATCGATCATACGTAACATTTCATCAACATTACGACCTAGTGGTAAATCGTTCACTACCTGATGGCGAACTTGACCTTCTTCATCAATCAAGAAAGAACCGCGGTAAGCAACACCACCTTCTGATTCTACGTCATAGGCTTGGCAAATCTCATGCTTCATGTCTGCAACTAAAGTGTATTTAACTGGGCCAATACCACCTTCGTTTACTGGAGTATTTCTCCACGCATTATGTGTCCAATGGCTATCGATTGATACGCCGATCACTTCAACGCCACGCTTTTCAAACTCAGCAATACGGTTATCGAACGCTAATAGCTCTGAAGGACATACGAAAGTGAAGTCTAGAGGGTAGAAAAACACTACTGCTTTTTTCCCTTTAGTTACTTCGGCAAAGTTATAACTTTCGTTAATTTCACCCGAACCTAAAACTGCTGGTGCGGTAAAGTCTGGGGCTGGTTTGCCAACAAGAACGGCCATCGTTATCTCCTAGTAAGTGATATGTGATAAAAATAAATCTGGTTTAAAACAAAAGAGAATCATAAGACTTTCTCACCGAAAGTCATATAGATTCTCTTTATTGAGCTGATAGCTATTGATAAACAAGCAATTATTTTTCAATAGCGCTGTGTAATTTATGTTTTACTGACATTAACATCCATTGTTGGGTAAGGAATACCAATACCGGCTTCTTCGAAGCGCTGCTTGATTCTTTCGTTCAGATCAAATTTTACACCCCAATAATCGGCAGCATTGACCCAAGGTCTGAACACTAAATTAACCGATGAATCTGCTAGTTCAACCACACCAATAGTGACATCTTTATCTTTCAAGATACGCTCATCAGCAGCAGCTAATGCTTTTAACTCATCTTTTACTTGCTGAATATTTGAATCGTAAGCCACACCAACCACCAAATCTACACGGCGCGTTGCTTCTAAAGAATAATTAGTAATATTACCGCCAGAAACATCGGCATTAGCAATGATAACTGTTTTGTTGTCACCGGTTAGCAAGGTCGTACAAAAAATAGAGATGTTTGAAACACTACCAGCAACACCTGCTACTTCAACAAAATCGCCTATGCGAATAGGTCTGAATAAAATTAATAATACACCTGCCGCAAAGTTCGCTAGCGATCCTTGTAGCGCTAAACCAACCGCTAAACCCGCCGCACCGATAATGGCAACGAACGATGCTGTTTGTATACCCAGCTGCCCCAAGGCTGCAACAATAACCACAATAAGTAATATGTAGTAAATAATATTATTCACAAATCTTGATAAGGTAACATCAACACCTTTTTTATCTAGGCCTTTCGCGATCAAACCAGCTATCGCTTTAGCGATCATCTTACCCACTATATAAATGATAATAGCGGTAATAAATTTCACGCCATAAACAACCGCGTATTCACTTACCATTGACATTATTTCTTCTATATTCACGATATTTTCTCTCTTAGTTAGTTATTAATTATTTAATGTTGTTATGCCGATATCATTATTTAACGTCTATTGTTTAGAGCCTATCACTTAACATCTATCATTTAACGTCTATCGATAAAGTTTCTTCTACTTCAACGGTGATCGAAGCTTCGACACGTCGATTTTTTGCACGATCTACAGCAGTATCGTTGCCAGCAATAGGCTGCGCTTCGCCATAACCAATAGCGGATACACGACTAGCGTCGACACCATAGTTAGCACTCAGTAGACGTGCAACTTCATTGACACGACGCTGTGAAAGCGACTGATTATATTCTGCAGAACCTGTAGAGTCTGTATGTCCACCAATCACCGCTGTCGCAGTGGGGTATTGTTGCATAAACGTTGCAAGGTTTTCTATCTCCGGTAAATAGGCCGAAGGCACTTTATCGGAATTAGATGCAAATTCTACTTTTAAGGTGATCTTATCGGTAGACACCGATTTTTTAACACAATTACCGGCATTGATAACACCGCCCGCTTTTTGACAGCGCTCTGCCAAAGAATACACTTCTACTTTTGGTTGCACAAAAGAGACTTTCTGTACCGGAGCAGGTGCTGGTTTATGAGTAGCCCCTAAAAAGATTTGCAAAGCAAGACCAAGATACACATCAGCGCCTTTTGTATCGCCCACACCGCGCAAATAACGTGCATCACCACGTAACGCAACTCGATCGGTAAAGTTATAGCGTGCGCCAAAACCGGCACTAATAGCCCCTTCGTCATCAACAACCGTGGCATTATTACCGAACTCTGTACTCGCAGCACCCAAGGCAATATAAGGGCTAAAATTACCAATGTCCCCTGTATCGTATAGCATTTCTAGACGATATTGACGTAAGTCACCAATATCTGCGCCTGCTTTTGTTTCAGCATCAGCAGTAGCGTAAACAAATTCCACCATATAAGGATCCGAAAAACGATATCCCAAGCCAAAGCCAATAACGCTGTCGCTATCCACGTTACGCCCATCGTCTAAATTTAAGTTACCAAACATGGGCGTAAAGGTAACACCGCCTGAGCGATCATCCTCTATGGTGGGATAAACAAAATCACTTGCCGCCGATACGGACATAGCAAGAGAAGACGACAACACACCAACAGACAGACAGTGTATAAAGGTATTTTTCATTATGATTTCCCCATAAAAAAGAAGTAATAGGACATTAAATGTGATTTAGCATGACGAAATGCCGTTTCATGCTATTAACTAATTGGAACAACATTATTTCAACGGGGGCTTGGCGATTATGCCAATGCCTGTTAAAAACGTTAGTGAGGGTAGACTTTGATTTTGGGGTATTGGTCACAACGGTGATTAAGAAAAATGAAAATTATCAGCATCCTGCCAAACGGGAAACTGTTGCCGAGCGCGCCGTAACAATGACATAGAAAAAGTTGCTACTAATACCGACTCACAACCTTCTTTACCATCGACTAAAATGTCACCTTGAAAGTCTACCGCCATAGAATCACCGTTGTACAATAAACCTTTGCCATCCTCTCCCACACGATTCACGCCCAATACATAAGCTTGATTTTCGATAGCTCGAGCCTGTAATAAGGTTCGCCAAGGATGACGACGTACCGCTGGCCAATTAGCAACGCAAATCATTGCATCGTAATCACTTTTATTCCGGCAGAAAACCGGAAAACGTAAGTCGTAGCAAATAGTCAATAACAACTTCCAGCCTTTGTATTCTACTATTTGACGATTATCACCGGAGCGATAACGCTTATGCTCATCTCCCATTTGAAAAAGATGGCATTTGTCATAGTGAAACACTTCACCAGCAGGCGTTACAAATAGTAATCTATTCACAAAATAGCTGTCGCTACCCTGCTCTATTTCACAGGCAATACTTCCTGCTAACGCGACTTGATGCAGGCTGGCCTGCGCTTTCATCCAAGTCATTGTTTTTTGATCACCGCTAATTAACTCTGGCTTTTCTGTGAAGCCAGACGTGAACATTTCAGGTAATACAACAACATCTGTTTGGGATGGAATATCGAGTAACAAGGCTGCCAAATGATCTCTATTGGCCGTCGGTTTCAGCCAGTGTAAGTCTGGCTGAATGAGGGCAACGGATAAGCTCTCTTGCATTGAGTTATCCGAGGCTGCTGCCGACGAAGTCAACACAGGGCTTACTCTTCGCCTTCTTCGGCTGGAACGGCTTCATTTAATAAGGCTTGTAACTCACCTTTTTCATGCATCTCGGTAATAATATCGCAACCACCGACTAACTCACCACTCACCCATAACTGTGGGAATGTTGGCCAGTTCGCGTAGCCGGGTAAGTTTGCACGGATATCAGGGTTCGTAAGCACATCGACAAAAGCAAAACGTTTTCCACAGGCCATAATCGCTTGTGAGGTACGCATGGAGAAACCACATTGCGGCGCGTTAGGAGAGCCTTTCATATACAAAATAACAGGGTTTGATTCAATTTGTTGCTTAATGGTATCTATAATTTCCATAGGAAATAACGCCTCATAAAAAATAAAATACCCCGCCAATGAACGGTGGGGCTATATGCGGCGCATATTCTAGCGTATTCCTACGAAAAAGTGGGCGTAGCTAAGGTTTATTTTTCACCCACGACGCTTTCACCGTCGTACAACTCAGCGAGAGTAAAAAATAAGACTGCATTTATCTCAGGCTCTTAATATCTCAGGCTCTTATATAAAGTTTATTCAGCGCCTTAACGAAAACCTGACTAACAAACCGATTAAAAATGCTGTTTTCGATGCACTTAGCAACCATCTTATGCTTATTAACACCTAATTAGCGACTATTTCATCTCTTGCCAAAGGATAACTCTTACAGGATAATAAACTCTAGCGGGTAAGTGAGTAGACCACTCTATTAATTACCGCATAAAACATCACAAAACAGGCAGCCACCGCTGCCTGTTTTGTTTTTGAGCTATTGTAAATAGCCAATAAATAAACACCCTCTTAATTGAATAAACACAGCTAAATGAGTATCGTCATATGACATCAGCATTAATGAACACCTACGGCAATCGCGCACTCACCTTAACAAAAGGTCGTGGTTGTCGGGTATGGGATACTGATGGCAAAGAGTATTTGGATCTGCTGGCAGGTATTGCTGTCTGCGGCTTAGGACATTGCCACCCCGCTGTAACAGATGCTATTACGCAACAAGCAACTGAGCTTTTACACACCTCCAACTTGTATAACTTACCACCGCAACAGCAAGCTGCTGATTTGTTATGTGAATTGAGCGGCATGGACAACGTGTTTTTTTCAAACTCAGGCGCAGAAGCCAACGAAGCAGCAATTAAGATCGCCCGTAAATATGGTCACTCAAAGGACATCGCGACACCAACGATTATTACGACTACCAATAGTTTTCATGGGCGCACAATGGCAACATTAAGCGCGACAGGTAACGACAAGGTAAAACAAGGCTTTGCGCCATTAGTCGCTGGGTTTTTAGAGCTTCCTTATAACGATATAGCCGCGATTGAAAATCAAGTGGGCAATAAAAATATCGTCGCAGTAATGGTTGAGCCAGTTCAAGGGGAAGGCGGTATTCGTATCCCTGATAATGACTATCTACCAAAACTCCGAGAAATATGTGATCAACAAGGCTGGCTACTAATACTAGATGAGATCCAAACAGGCAATGGCAGAACGGGACAATATTATGCTTTTCAGCATCATAATATCTTGCCCGATGTATTAACTACCGCCAAAGGCCTAGGGAATGGCATGCCTGTAGGTGCCTGCTTAACCCAAGGAAAAACCGCCAATATCTTACAACCCGGTAACCATGGCTCAACTTATGGTGGTAACCCCGTTGCCTGTGCAGCAGTAAAAGCGGTATTAACGACCTTAAAAGAGCAGAACCTTTGTCAGCAAGCTCAACAAAAAGGCGACCATTTTGCCTCAAGCCTACGCGCCGCTCTTGCGGGTAAAACGACGGTTACACATATTCGCAACAAAGGG
>AEVK01000098.1 GCA_000209515.2 gamma proteobacterium IMCC1989 | reverse complement strand
GTTTAAACGATTCGCAGATCATCCAGTCACATTTAACTCTCTTGGGTATTTTCGAAATATAGACAAGCCTGAGTCGCTTAACAGTACTGTGCATATGGATCTCGATTCTCTCAAAGAAGAGCGAGAAGTGATGGATGAACATATTGTTTCATTTGCTGCGGAGCTGACAGATGATGTGTTATCGAGTGCGCTAAAATACAAAGACTCTAAAGGTAATGAGTATGTAAAAAATCTAGGCTACTTATTGCAGCATGTTTTTAATCACCAAACTCATCATAGAGGGCAGGCATCAACTCTCTTTAGTCAATGCGGTGTCGATGTTGGTGTTACCGATATGGTTGTATGCATCCCTAATGAGTAAGAACGTAATGAGCTGTAATGTGACACAGCAAACGTTAACTTAAATAGTGATTCCATAAGCTCGCAACTTATCCGCAATGGTGGTATGAGATACGTCTAAGCGCTTGGCGAGTTTGCGTGTGCTGGGGTAGTGTTTGTATAAGCGTGTCAGTAAATCTTTTTCAAACTCCGCTTGTGCGGCTTTCCAGTTGTCGGGCTCTGCTTTATTAATAATGGTGTTGTCTGCAATACCAATAAGGTGTAAATCATTGGCATCGATAGTTTTGTTTTTATTGATGGCTATAGTGCGAAATAATAAATTTTCTAACTGGCGTACATTGCCCGGCCATGCATAGCTGGTCAATAATATTTTTGCTTGTGTGCTAATGGTAGGTGTTGGGCAATCAATTTGATTGGCGGCGCGGGCAACAAATAATGTGGCTAAATCGAGAATGTCTTCAGGTCTTTCGCGTAGTGGTGGCAGTGTTAGATTTAATACATTTAAGCGATACATTAGATCTTCACGAAACAGTCCTTCTTTGGCTAGCTGTTCAAGATTACGATGAGTGGCGCAAATAAGACGGACATTAATTTTCTGTTCTTTTTTTCCGCCGACCCGTAAAAAAGTCCCATCTTGTACAAAACGTAATAACTTTGCTTGTACATAGGTCGACATCTCTCCAATCTCATCCAGAAATACCGTGCCACCGTCGGCCAGTTCTAGTAAGCCGGGTTTGCCATCACGAGTTGCGCCACTAAATGCGCCGGAGGCATAACCAAAGAGTTCACTCTCCACAAGGTTCTCCGGTAATGCCGCGCAATTAAGGGCTAAAAAAGCAGCGGATGACCACGGGCTAGCTTGGTGTACGGCACGAGCAAACAGCTCTTTACCTGTTCCTGTTTCGCCTTGAATGAGTAATGGTGCATGTACGCTAGCAAATTGTTGCGCGCGACTTTTTACTTGCAGCATTGCCGCTGATTGTCCTGCGATAGTGTTAAGCCCTTTGATATTTCCCATTTGTACTTTAGATATATGGTGGCCTACACGAGTCGGTGTATGCAATATCAGCATGCAGTCTTGTATGGTGGGTTGCTTGTTGCTGTCTTGGATTGTATTGCTGGTGGCGCGGCTATGGGTAGAGTGCATCAATTGCCGCTCTAATAAATAAGGTTGTCCTGCGAGAGTGACTTCTTGTAGTTGTTTTTGTTGTTGGCTTGTCGCTGCGACAGCGTAATCTCCATCTAATATGTCTTTGATATACATCCCTTCTAATGCGATTTCGCTTAATCCTAGAGGTGTTGCCGACGCGGAATTAGCCGACAGTATTGTGCCGGAGGCATCAACGGTAAATAAAGGGTCAGGAAAATTGGCGAGCAGTGCGTCTAAGTGAAAGCGCCTCCGTTCGTTGGGCAACAGGTCAATCACCTTGATGGTATTTAGCCCTTGTATGTTGGCTAGGGCAGAAGATAAAAGTGGTAGTTCATGTTCGGTTAAGCGAGGCACATCAATATAAATATGCCCTGTGCTCACTTCCATTGATGCTAGCTCAAGCTCGTGCTTGGTTACCACTGTTAGTACTTCTTGAGTAATGCCGAAGCGATTTTCGCCTATCAACTCTATCTTCATATTGTTTTTTCGTTGTTTATGCAGGGTGTAAACAAAAGTTTACGCTGGAAGCAATATCTTACACTAGGTTTTCCCTAACGAAAATAAGGGGTGTGAAGTAATAGGCGTTTTATTGTGTAAGAAAATTCTTACGGTTGATGAAGTTGTTATAAATATTTTTTTCTTATCTGTTTGATTTTAAAGAAGTTTTTTACTTTGGCATGGTGCATGCTATCGATGGCCTAGAGAATACAAAAACGATAACGACATTAGGCCATTGATTATGAATGATAAAACGATAAAAACTCCGTCTTCAGCCTCTCAGGGTTTTGCTACCCGTGCTATCCACAAGGGCTACGACCCTATGAGTCATCAGGGCGCTTTAGTGCCTCCGCTATATATGACATCAACCTTTGCCTTTCCCGATGCCAAAAGTGGTGGTGATCGCTTTGCAGGCGAAACAGAAGGTTATATTTATACGCGTTTGGGCAACCCGACCCAAGCACTGCTAGAAGACCGTTTAGCCACTTTAGAGGGTGGCGAAGCCGCATTGGCGATGTCTTCTGGTATTGGTGCTATTACCTCTACTCTTTGGTCATTGGTGGAGCCGGGCGATGAAATTATTGCGGATAAAACTATTTACGGTTGCACTTTTTCATATCTACAGCATGGCTTGAAAAAGTTTGGCATTAAAGTCACTCACGTTGATATGAGCGACCCTAAAAATGTGGCTGATGCGATTAGTGATAACACTCGTGTAGTGTATTTCGAAACTCCGTCGAATCCCAATAATGGCTTAGTCGACATCGCGGCAGTGTCTAAAATTGCTCATGCTAACGACGCCTTAGTCGTTGTTGATAATACTTATTGCACGCCTTATCTTCAAAGACCTATCGAATTTGGTGCTGATTTTGTGGTGCATTCTGCGACTAAATATTTAGGTGGCCATGGCGATTTGATTGCAGGCGCGGTGATCGGTAAAAAAGAACATATTGATCATGTTCGTTATTTTGGCCTTAAAGATATGACCGGTGCTGTTATCTCGCCGATGGACGCTTTTTTAATTATGCGCGGCTTAAAAACATTAGAGTTAAGAATGGATCGCCATTGCGCGAGTGCACTGCAAGTTGCTAAGCAAATTGAGGCGCACCCTGCTGTCGCTAAAGTGTATTACCCCGGTTTGAAATCTTTCCCTCAGCATGCATTAGCCAAAAAACAAATGGATAATTTTGGAGGCATGATTTCATTCGAGCTTCATGGTGGTGTTGATGCAGGCATTCAATTTATTGATTCACTCAAGTTGGCTATTTGTGCGGTGAGTTTGGGTGACGCGGAAACATTAGTACAGCATCCTGCCAGTATGACCCACTCGCCTTATGAGCCTGAAGAACGTGAAAAGTTTGGTATTAGTGAAGGTCTTATTCGCCTTTCTGTTGGCCTCGAAACGTTGAGTGATATTCAAGAGGATATTGCTTTTGGTTTGGATACTGTTGCTGCGAATATTTCTGTCAGTGAGCAGGAAAAAAGTACAGGCCAAACCGCGAACGCTAACTCAGTAGAAGCTAAGCTAGCATCTTTAGCTGCGTCTTAATTCCGATCTTGCAGTGTATGACATAGCGAAAGGGCGTATGAACATGCGCTTTTTTTATAGCAGAGGTAATAAGCCGATAGCGTTATCAGGATCTTGATAGTGAGGGCGTGGTCAATTAGTTACTATTGCTGACAGAAAAAAACAAGAGAGTGTTTGGTATGAGTGTTGTAGCCGTTAATGATCAGAGTGAGCAATCAGAAGAGTTGCAAGAGTGGTTAGAATCTTTAGATTATGTACTCAAGCATCAAGGTAGTGAGCGCGCTAAAGAGTTGTTATTTGAGTTGCAAAACAAGTTGCTCGGTAGCGGTGTTCAGCTAGACGAAGCCACATTAAACACGCCTTATCGTAATACTATTAGTGTGTCAGAAGAGCCTGCTTACCCCGGTAACATTGCCGTCGAGAAAAAAATAGAAAACATTATTCGTTGGAATGCGATGGCAATGGTGTTGCAAGCGGCTGATAGCTGTAGTGGTGTGGGTGGCCATATTGCGCCCTATGCCTCGGCAGCGACCATGTTAGAAGTTGGCTTTCAGCATTTTTTCAAAAACAAAAGCGAAGACTACGGTGGTGATCAAGTAAACGTGCAAGCACATGCCGCACCGGGCGTGTATGCTCGTGCGTTTTTAGAGGGGCGTCTTGATGAGGTACAACTTAAAAACTTTCGCCGGCAATTACAAGAAGGTGGTGGTTTGTCCTCTTATCCTCATCCTCGTCAGCTGCCCGATTTTTGGCAGTCGCCTACGGCTTCCATGGGGTTATCAACACCGAATGCCATTTACCAAGCTCGTTTTATTAAATATTTAGAAGCCCGTGGTTTAAAGCCTAAAAACGGCGGAAAAATTTGGAATTTTATCGGGGATGGCGAAGCGGACGAGCCAGAAGTATTAGGCACTATTAATATTGCTTCACGAGAAAAACTAGATAATTTAATTTTAGTGATTAATTGTAACTTGCAGCGTTTAGACGGCCCTGTGCGTGGCAATGGCAAAGTGATTCAAGAGCTGGAGCGCAGCTTCCGTGGTGCAGATTGGCAGGTAATAAAAGTCATCTGGGGGAGTGGTTGGGATAATTTACTTGCCCGCG
Source organism: gamma proteobacterium IMCC1989 (assembly GCA_000209515.2). Taxonomy (GTDB): domain Bacteria; phylum Pseudomonadota; class Gammaproteobacteria; order Pseudomonadales; family Cellvibrionaceae; genus Endobugula. The sequence continues at coordinate 6,505 of AEVK01000098.1, read as the reverse complement.
ATGCCGAAGGTATTTTGCAAGCCCGAATGAACGAAGCCTTAGATGGTGACTATCAAATGTATTCGGTATCAGAAGGGGATGTTCAGCGAGAGCATTGGGTAAATAGCTCGCCAGAGCTGCATGCGCTTATGCAAACACTCACCGATGAAGAGTTGCGAGAAATTAAACGCGGCGGGCAAGATCCAAAAAAGGTCCATGCGGCTTTTGCGAAAGCGGCACAAAATAGTGGAAAGCCTACCGTTGTTTTAGTTAAAACCGTAAAAGGTGATGGTATGGGTGCGGGTACGCAAGGCCGTAATAATGCTCATCAAAAGAAACAGCTGTCTCGCGAAGAACGCATTACCTGTGGCCGACAGTATGGTATTCCATTGAGTGATGATCAATTAGCCGCCGCAGAGTTTTATAAGCCGGAAGCTGATAGTGAAGAGCTACAGTATTTAACAAGTCGCCGAAAAATTTTGGGTGGTTATTTACCTCAACGAAAAGTGCAGTGCCCGAAAATTGAACCCTTGGAACCCCGCTTATTTACCGACATGTTGGCGGGCAGTGGCGAGCGAGCTATTTCTACCACCATGGCAGTGGTGCGTTTAATTGCTAAATTGCTGAAAGATAAAAAAATGGGGCGTTATGTTGTGCCTATTGTTCCTGATGAGGCACGTACGTTTGGCATGGAAGCCCTTTTTCGTGAAGCAGGTATTTATATCCCAGAAGGACAAAAATATCAGCCTGTGGATGGCGATAGTTTGTTGCCTTATAAAGAAGCGGCCGATGGGCAAATCTTGCAAGAAGGTATTTGCGAAGCGGGCGCTATGGCATCGTTTCTTGCTGCGGGTACAGCCTACGCTGCTCATGGCGTGCCGACTATTCCATTTTATATCTATTACTCCATGTTTGGTTTTCAGCGTGTGGGCGATATGATTTGGGGTTGTGCTGATAGCATGGCGCGAGGGTTTTTGCTGGGTGGTACAGCGGGTCGCACCACACTAAATGGTGAGGGTTTACAGCATCAAGATGGTCATTCCCATTTGCTCGCAGCAACCGTACCTAACTTACGTAGTTATGATCCTGCCTTTGCTTATGAGTTAGCAGTGATTGTGCGCGACGGCGTACAGGCTATGTATTTTGATGAAGAAAAGGTCTTCTATTATCTAACGGTATATAACGAAAATTATCCAATGCCTGCTATACCGGAGGGTGAGCATATAGAAGACGGCATTATTAAAGGTGCGTATTTGTTCAAAACCTATTCTTTAAACAGCAGCTCACAGAAAAAGAAAAGCGCACCAACAGTTAATTTATTAGGCAGCGGCTCTATCATGATGCAGGTGATGGCCGCGCAAGCGTTATTGGCAGCTCAAGGTGTCGCGGTGAATATTTGGAGTGTGACGAGTTACACGTCCTTATCGCGAGATGCATTAGATGCAGAGCGTTGGAATCGCTTGCACCCCGAAGCAGAAAGTCAGCAATCGCACATTCAGCAAATATTTACGGATCACGACGGTGTTTATGTGGCTGCGTCTGATTATATGAAAGCCTTGCCTGAATCTATCGCCCATTGGATGCCAGATAATTACACAACGCTAGGAACCGATGGTTTTGGTATTAGTGAATCCCGTGAAGATTTACGTGATCATTTTGAAGTGAGCGCTCAGCATATTGCTTACACGGCTTTGTATCGCTTACACAAGGCCGGAGCTGTAACAGTTAAGGCGCTGAACAGCGCCATGGTCGAGTGGAATATCGATTGTGATAAGCCTAACCCGGCAAAGGATGTGTTCTAGCCATCACAGCCTGTTAACCTGCCTCTTTTGCGGGTAAGATAAGATCATTCGGTCTATTATCTTTATTCGCAATTCACATCTTACAGCAGGCTTTGTCTATGGCACTCAATTCTTGGTTTACTCGCTTTCGTATCCAAATGGCTGATCGCTATGATGATTGGCAAGACGATGTGTCTGGCGGTTCGCCTTGGCGGCGTTGGTTGCTGGTCATTGTGCTAGTTTATTTGATTGTTGTGCTAGTGCTAGGTATGTACTGGAGTAGCGAACCTGATCACATTCCTTTAGAAAATAACAATCAAGCGACTATTGTCGGTGTGAGTACCACTACCGCATTAATTAACGTAGCTAATACGGTGTTACATAAACCGGGTGGTTATCTATCAAACGATGTATCACTTCCCGGTATTTGGTTAGATAATATTCCTAATTGGGAGTATGGCGTGCTAATACAGGTACGTGATCTTAGTAAAACGTTGCGGGAATCCTTTAGTCGTTCACAATCCCAGTCCACCGAAGATAAAGACTTGGTGATTGCCGAGCCCCGTTTCAATTTTGATACCACTAGTTGGATTTTCCCCTCATCTGAATCGGTTTATCAAGAAGGCATAGATCACCTTATTCGTTATCGCACTCGCTTAACGGATGAAGATAAAACTGATGCGCAGTTTTATGCTCGTGCAGATAACTTGCATGCGTGGTTATCAACGGTGGAATCTCGTTTAGGCAGCTTGTCGCAACGGTTAAGTGCCAGTGTGGGACAGCGCCGTATTAATACGGATTTAGCGGGTGAAGAAAACGCAAGCCAAGCTACTCCCGCGCCCAAGGAATTAATTATTAAAACTCCGTGGCTAGAAATTGATGACGTATTTTATGAGTCGAGAGGTACTGCATGGGCGTTGATTCATTTCTTAAAAGCCGCCGAAGTTGACTTTGCTGACGTGCTAAAAAAGAAAAATGCACTCATCAGCCTGCGACAAATCGTTCGTGAACTAGAAGCCACTCAAGAGCCTATTTATAGCGTGATGATCTTAAACGGCAGCGGCTTTGGCATGATGGCAAATCATTCTTTAGTCATGGCGTCTTATTTGTCTCGCGCACATGCAGCGATAATTGATATTAGAGAGTTGTTAACGCAGGGATAGTGGTTGGTACTGTTTATTGTGACTGTCAAAAGAAGAAGGTATGCCATTGTTAAAAGGTAGTTCAATGAAAAGGATTAAAAAAAATTCTCTTAATGCTATCGAAGCTTTTTCTATCCCTCCGGATAAAGGGCAGTTTGCGATAAATGGTGATTGGGAAAACCCCATTTGTTTTTTACCTTCTAGCGTCTCAGAAATAGATGCGTTAATAGATACTCTAAAAGGATCGGATAGCATTTCTTTTGAAGCGTTTTTCGGCACGCATTTTATAGGTGTCCGAAATAACGACAAGACTTCGAGTGGGGCGTTTATAAAAAACTGCATTAACGCAGTATCAAATAGTGAAAGCGGAGAGGGTTTACTTGAGCAATTAGCCTTAGTTTTCAACGTTCCTATATTAGGCCAATCGTTTAATTTTGCGGAGCTTGGAGCAGAAGGGATTTGGAATACGTTAGGCGGGATTAAGTTGGAGCTTAGTGACTCAGAAAGCCTTTCTGAACCCACTTGGGAGTGTATTGTTAATTCTCATGTTTATAAAAACACAAGTCACATAAAGGCTATAGAACTTGCTTGTGATGGCGATTATCATCATTGGATAGCCATTCCTGTTTCAAAGCCTGACTTCCCCTTTAAGGTAGAAAGAAAGTTGGTAGAAGTTGCAATAAAACTTGTGCAACTAAGGTAGTAAACATAAAAAACAATGAAAGGCTTTATCCTCACTCGCCAATGGCGAGATACACCAACAGGTATTGCAATTGAATGTTGGTTATCTACCGATAACGGCCCTGTTCAATTAACGATTCCCAGTCAGCAGTCTGTTTTCTTTATTCGACAAGTAGACGCAGACAATTACGCCTATCTATTCGCTTCACCACGCTCTGCCCGTGTCTCTCCTTATTCCTCTATACAGGTAAAATCACTAGAGCTTAAAAACAGTAAAGGTGAAAAAGTTTGTGGCGTTTATTGTCGGCAGTATCAGCAAGCTAAAAAGTTACTTCGTGAATGTGATAAGCATAACGTGATCTATTGGGAAGCGGATATTCGGCCACCAGAACGTTTTTTGATGGAACGGTTTATCACCAGTAGTTTAGAACTGGATCATGGTGCAGGGTCAGATACAAAATCAGGTGTAGCGTCGAATTCTGATATAAAAAATAGCGCGAATAAAAGCGTGTTGAATTACCACGCAGTAAAGTCTGTTCGCTGCAAACCGGTGAATTACTTACCAGAGTTATCGCTTGTTTCACTAGATATTGAGACTTCGATGGATGCCCGTGAATTATATTCAATCGCCGTGTATGCCCCATTGGTGTCTGTGGTATTTATGGTGGGGGGTATGGTGGATGATGTTGGCGCTGAGGATGAAAATAAGGCTCCCTATCAATCCTCCTCAACGGTCAATATTGTTTGGTGTACCAACCCTCGTGAATGCTTGCAGCAGTTTCTTGCATGGCTGAATGAATATGACCCCGATATTATTATTGGTTGGCATGTGGTGCAGTTTGACTGTTGGGTGTTAAGTAAACTATGTGAACGCTGGAAAGTCCCATTTACTTTTGGGCGTACAAAAAAAATACCCCACTGGCGAGTAGAAGGCGAAACCTACGGAGGGGGAAATAACAATAAGAAAAGTACAGAAGATACTAATTGGATGGATCGCCAGCGCCGTTATATTCAAGTGCCTGGGCGAGTGGTTTTGGATGGCATCGAATTATTACGCATTGCGTTTTATCATTTTGATAGCTTTAGTCTACAGTTTGTTGCTAACAGCTTGTTAGGTGAAGGCAAACTTATTCAGCATAATGATCGGGGGCTGGCGATTAGTGATATGTTTCGTTCAGGCAACGTGGAAGATCGTATCGCATTGGCTAAATATAATGTGCAAGATTGTAAATTAGTCTGGGATATTTTTGAAAAAACCAAACTACTCGATTTCGCTGTAGCGCGTTCCCGTTTAACTGGAATGCCATTAGATAAAATGGGTGGCTCGGTGGCGAGCTTTGATTATGCTTATTTACCTAAGCTGCATCGTCGTGGCTATGTGGCGCCTAACTTGGGTGAGCTAACCTCCGATGTCGTCAGCCCCGGCGGTTATGTGATGCAGTCTCTACCGGGTTTGTATCAGCACGTACTGGTGCTGGATTTTAAAAGCCTATACCCAAGTATTATCCGCACCTTCTCGATTGACCCTTATTCGTTCTGGTTTGCCGATCATCAACAGCTAAGTGAAGACGAAATCGTAGGCGGTTTTAATGGCGCGTTTTTTTCGCGAGACGAGCATATTTTACCATCGATTATTAATGAGTTGTGGCGGGAGCGCGATCAGGCCAAAGCCGATAATGATCAACCGTTATCGCAAGCGATTAAAATTATCATGAACTCGTTTTATGGCGTATTAGGTTCTAGTGGTTGCCGCTTCTTTGATCCGCGTGTATGTAGTTCTATCACCTTACGAGGGCATGAAATCATCCAAAAAAGCCATGCATGGATAGAAGAACAAGGTTACCAAGTGATATACGGTGATACGGATTCTTTATTTGTTTGGTTGGGTGAGGACTTTTCTCAGAAAAGTGGGGGCATTCCTTCTGTTAACCAGAAAGCGAATCTAGTCGGGAAAAAGCTAGCAAGAGGCTTAAACGATTGGTGGGATAAGCATTTACAAGATGAGATGGCGATTGAAAGCCAGCTAGAAATTGAGTTTGAAACCCATTACTACGATTTTTTAATGCCGACGATTCGAGGCTCAGAAAAGGGCAGCAAAAAACGTTATGCGGGAACGGTTAAAACCGTTAAGCCAGTCGAGGTGGATACTACAAGCAACCCCGAGATTTTAGCAGCTTCTGATGAGCCAATAATAGACACGCGCTTAATTTTTAAGGGGCTAGAGGCGGTGCGTACCGACTGGACTCCATTAGCTAAGCGATTCCAGCAAACCTTATATCAACAAGTATTCGATAAACAGCCTTATGAACAGTATATCTATGATATCGTCATGTCAGTTAGGCAGGGGCAGTGCGACGATGAGTTGATCTATCGTAAGCGTTTACGTCGCGATGTTAATCTTTATGAAAAGTCTAATCCGCCTCATGTAAAGGCTGCCCGAAAGCACGAAGCGATCACCGGGGATGCGCTGAAAAAAGGTGATACCATTCGTTATGTGATTACCGTTAATGGTCCAGAGCCGGTGGATCATAGAGATAGTATGATTGATTATCAGCATTATATAGATAAGCAGTTACAGCCTATTGCAGATAGTATTTTGAGTTTTATTGATGATAGTTTTGAGCGCATAGTACAAGCACAAATTAGTCTGTTGTAATGGATGGGATAAGGTTAGTATATTGGGTATTACTCTTATTATTCTAAATAACGTGAGATGAGTTAGTGATATGAAAACTTATTTTAAAAGCCTAGCAAAAGCTCTGTTAGGTGAATCGTACGATAAGTTAGGCAAGTCTGAGCGACTAGTCATTAATAGTATTGCTGATAATACGACAGTTTCCGAGAATGTGAATGCATCCTATACTGATTCGCTAACATTGGGTCAGCGAGTGGCCGATAGAGTAGCGGCTTTTTGTGGCTCTT
>AEVK01000099.1 GCA_000209515.2 gamma proteobacterium IMCC1989 | reverse complement strand
TAAATGACCGATTGAGTACGTTTTTAACGCTGCATGAGAGTAAAATGGCTTTCGTGCAAAGGTCTCAAAACAACACTACAAAATAACAATAATATTATGAGTAAAGCACCAAGCGACTTGTCGCAACTGAAAAATTTAGGCGCCGCGTCTATTAATATACTCCGCGCTGTTGGCATTAACACCTACGAAGAACTCAAATCAACCGGCCCCGTGAATACCTACCTCCTCATCAAAAAACGTAACATTCACGTTTCCAAAGTCATGCTTTATGCACTGCAAGGTGCCTTGATGGATGTGCCTTGGAATCAATTAAGCCCCGAACTTAAAGAGCAACTGCTGCTTGATGCGGAAGCAACCAAACTTTCTCCTTAAGCGTTTTTCAAAGCAAGTATTTTTACCTCCCATCATTGAATTTATATAATTTGGATACATTATGTGTTCAGTTACTAACAACATAATGATGGAAATGACATGTTACGTATTGGCTTATTTTTACTCACTAACCTAGCGGTAATTTTTATCGCCAGTATTACCCTGAATTTACTTGGGGTAGAACATTATCTGCAAGGCACAGAGCTGAACCTAACCAGCCTACTTATTTTTTGTGCGGTGTTTGGCTTTAGTGGCTCTCTCATATCCCTACTTATTTCTAAGTGGATGGCAAAGCGTTCTACAAAAACCCGCATTATTGAAACTCCCGCCACCGAACAAGAACGCTGGTTAGTGAATACCGTGGCCGAGCTGGCCAAGAAAGCGAATATCGGTATGCCTGAAGTCGGCATCTTTCCTGCACCCGAGTCTAATGCATTTGCGACAGGCTGGAATAAGAACAAAGCACTTGTGGCAGTAAGTGAAGGCTTACTACAGCGCTTCAGCCGTGATGAAGTACGCGCAGTCATGGCACACGAAATCGGTCATGTCGCCAATGGGGATATGATTACACTGAGCTTAATTCAAGGCGTGGTAAACACATTCGTGATGTTCTTTGCCCGTATATTTGGACACTTTGTTGATCGCGTGATTCTCAAAAACGAACGAGGCCATGGTATTGGTTTTTATGTCGCAACTTTTGCGGCAGAAATGGTACTGGCGGTACTCGCGAGTATTATCGTGATGAAATTTTCACGCTATCGTGAATTTCGTGCGGATGCTGCAGGCGCCCACCTTGCAGATAAACGCTCAATGATCGGCGCTCTAAATCGCTTGCTCAGCGAGCAAAAAGCGCAAGTGCCTAGTTCGATGCCCGATACTTTTCAAGCTTTCGGTATTAGCAGTGGTTTCAAGCAAGGATTGAGCAAAAGCATGGGGCGATTATTTATGTCACACCCACCACTAGAAGAGCGTATACAAGCACTTCAATCTTCATCATCAATGTAGCTATTATTTACACTATATTGACACTGCATTCCCACTGTATTTTCATATGCCCTTCGGTATAAAACGAAAGGCATATGAAGAAGTGCATATAAAGAAGCGCATTAAAAACATGCTATAAAATCAGCGATAATCGTCGCGTCAACACAATTTCTTCTCTACTAATCGTTGCGCCATAAACAAGTACCTCAACCCCTGTTGATATCGCCTCTCGCAGTAACTGACCATAAATAGCATCTATATCGTCTGCTGGAGATACGTGCTCTATACCCGTATGTTGCACGCAAAAAACCAATACCGCACGATGCCCCTGCTCCACCATTAACATCAGTTCGCGTAGGTGCTTTGCTCCGCGAGCGCTAACTGAGTCAGGAAACAAGCCTAAACCATCACTCATTTCTAAGGTGACGCTTTTTACTTCAACATAGCAGTCGGCCTGCCTATCATTTTTGTTGTCACTTACCCCTACACCGTCTTCACACCTATCGCTTAACAGAAAATCGATACGACTATTTTCATCGCCGTACTTAACTTCAGACCGTATCTCGCGATAACCGACAAGCTCTTCAATAACACCGTTTTCTATCGCCTCTTTCACCAAAGCATTGGCGCGCCCCGTATTCACCCCAGCTAAATATCCGGCTGGTGTAGTCGCTATCTCCCACGTAAAAGGGTACTTGCGCTTAAGATTATCCGATACCGAGTACCAACAAGGGCTATTTTCTACAATACAGTTTTTCATTGAACCGGTATTGGGGCAATGTATGGTCACCACAGAGCCATCGGGCAAACGGATATCAGCCAAAAATCGCTTATAGCGTGTCAACAATTTTGCGGACTGCAATACGGGGGAAAACTTCATAAAATATATCTGCTGTAGAATCGGATGTAGAGCTAGACGCCAAACAAGATAACATGATATAAACACTCGTTTTTGTCTTAATTAAACCACTAAGCCCCTATTGCTTTCCTATTATTGCGCCCTAATATAGTATGCTGTTAAAAAAATGACTGGCGCTATGGGGCACAATCTGATAGTTTGCGCGGTCAATTTACTAGGTGGTCTTGCTTGTAGCGGTACGGTGAGCATAGATCTAGAATATAGCGTTTAAAGAGATAATTTACGATGCCTACAAGTAATGATAATTTGACCTTACATGGTTTTGAACCCTACAAAGAGAAAAAGGGTGAGGAATACATGGGCGAAGAGCAATTGCAGCATTTTAAAAACCTACTGACTGCATGGAAAACCGAGTTAATGGAAGAGGTTGATCGCACTGTGAGCCATATGCAGGATGAAGCATCGAACTTCCCAGACCCTGCCGACCGCGCTAGCCAAGAAGAAGAATTTAGTCTTGAACTACGCACTCGTGATCGTGAGCGCAAGCTGATCAAAAAAATCGACAAAACCATTGAGCACATTGATGCCGATGATTATGGATTTTGCGATTCATGTGGCGTCGAGATTGGTATTCGTCGCCTAGAAGCCCGCCCTACGGCAACACAATGCGTTGACTGTAAAACACTGGCTGAAATCAAAGAAAAACAAGTCGGACTGTAGGCTACATTAACTGCAGCCAGCACTGCCCCTTCATCGACCGAACAACAAACCCTAGTACAAGCAACCAGCACAGTTGTTTGTACTAGGGTTTGTTGCTCGAGCTTGTTACTAGAGTCTGCCACAGCTTGCCCATCGGCTTTTCCACCGAACTTCCCTACAAATAACATACTCCGCCAAGCGCCCTGTCAGCAGGCGCCTCCACTGTTCTTTTTGTTTTATTGATCACAACGCTACGCCATACTCTATCGCATCCACTACAGGTTTCACTTACACTAACGCGATGCACAAGACTCAAATAGACTTACCTTATATCGGACGCTTTGCTCCATCCCCATCAGGGCCTTTACACTTTGGCTCTTTAGTCACCGCTCTGGCTAGCTACCTTGATGCCAAACACCACCATGGCCAGTGGTTAGTTCGCATGGAGGATATCGATCCACCCAGAGAGATTGATGGCGCACAGAAAATAATTTTAAACAGCTTGCTCGCTCATGGTTTGCAATGGGATGGCGACGTTATGCGACAAAGTGAACGCTTAACAACGTACCAACGCGTACTCGAGCAGTTAGCGCCTTACTGCTACTCCTGCTTCTGCAATCGTCAACGATTGAATACACTTAATGGCATTTACGACGGACATTGTTTGCACCACGGAAAAACCGAAAAAGAGCAGACAGACAAAAGAAACGCCACAAAAGAAAGCAAATACTTACTTACACCAAAAAGCTCTACACGCCTGCGTACCGACATATTCGATAATAAAAAAGAACAAATAACATCAATAGAAACATTTAATGATTTATTTCAACAACAGCAAAAACAACCCCTACAAACACACAGCGGCGACTTTGTTTTACGCCGAAAAGATGGATTATTTGCCTACCAGCTAGCCGTTACAATTGACGATATCGACCAAGGTATCACCCACATCATACGCGGTGCAGATTTACTATCGACCACCAGTCGACAACGATATTTATGGACAATACTACAGAGCGAACCCTCTATTAGTGACAATATTAATAACCACCGCCCACTACCAGAATACGGGCACATCCCCGTTGCCAGCACTCCAACAGGGCAAAAGCTGAGCAAACAAAATAAAGCAGCCGCCTTAGACAACACAAGCGCGTTTGAGAACCTATGCCGAGCATTTACTTTTTTACATCACCCTGTTCCGAACCACATCAGCTCAAAAGCCGACATTCAATTATTGCTGGCATGGGGGATTCAAAACTGGGATAGAGCAAAAATACCCAAAGAGACATCTATCATCGCTGAACAATAGAAATTCACTGTATTGTAGATAAGCGTTGATAGACGTATTATCTATGACGCACTTATATTAGATGAGAGATGCTACTATACACAGCCACAGAATACTGAAGCAATCTCTGAATAAGTCTGAGACCCTTATAAGCAAAGTAGCCACATATAATAAATATTCACACTATAAAAAAACGGATAAAGGCAGCTAAACTATCTGCCTTACGTCTCGATAACGAGCCACCTTACATGTCCAACCATCGTTTATTATTATTAATATTGCTCGTGGCGTATATTTTCACCCCCACGCTATTTAATTGGATCATCTCATCCAACGGCGCTTGGTATCGCCCCTTTATTATATGGATCATTATTATTGCTATCGCTTTTTCCATGCACAAATTTTCTAAAAAATCATGAACTTTGAACTCGGTAATATCGTTCTTATTGGCGTGATGTATTTAAGCGCTCTATTTGGTATTGCTTATGCAGCCAATCGCCGTTGGATACCCACCTATATTACTCGTCACCCCATTACTTATATTCTCTCTCTAGGGGTTTTTTTTAGTGCTTGGTCATTTTATGGAGTGATAGATTTAGCTCACCGGTTTGGTTATGGAGCACTAGCGTACTACATGGGGATTGGCGCTTTTTTCTTATTCGCGCCCATTATTCAAGCACCGTTAGCAGAGCTATGCCAACGCTTTCAGTTGCGCTCTATTGCCGATTTATTAGTGTTTCGTTATAGCAGCCAAACGGCAGGTAGCTTAGCTACATTGTGCATGCTGCTAGCAATCTTGCCATTGCTAGTCATTCAAATACAGGCTATTGCCGACACCTTACAAATACTCACCAGCAACACCTCGTTGCGCACATCTAATTTTAAAGCATGGATACAACAACGAGATATCACCGCATTTTTCTACTGTTTATTGATGGCTTCTTTCTGCATGTTTTTTGGCGCAAGCTACCGGCAGTACAGCAGCTTAATTACCACGATGGCTTTTGAATCAGTTATTAAAATGCTCGCCATGCTCGCCGTGGGCTTATTTGCCGTGTACGGAGTTTTTGGCGGATTCGGAGGGTTGGATCAATGGCTAACCGAACACCCTGAACACCTGCAAAACCTATACAGTCCAACTAAGCAATCATCGTCACATACATTATTACTCGTCTTTTTAGCCTCAAGTATCGTGATGCCACATATTTTTCATATGAGTCATATTAATATGGCAACCAAGCAAATTAGCCGCACGGTAACATGGGCATTTCCGTTGTTATTATTTATTGTGGCTATTCCCGTCTTTCCGATTTTATGGGCTGGCTTCAAACTAGAAGTCCCCTACCACCCAACGTACTTCACGTTAGTGGTTCCTATGGCATCACAATCCAGCGCTCTCACTATCGTTGCTTACATTGGTGGCGTTTCTGCCGCCTCTGGCGCACTAATCGTTGCGATGCTTTCTCTCTCTCGAATGATTGCCAACCACTGGGTATTACCCCTGTTCACACTACAAAAAGAGGGTGATATTTATGCCCAGCTACGCTGGCTACAACGGGGCTTAATCTTAAGCATTGCGCTATTAGGGTATGGCGTTTATCGATTATTGGACTATCGACTCTCGTTAGTGGATCTCGCGTTGGCAACGTTTATCCAAGCACTTCAATTTTTGCCGGGTGTCGTGGCAATTAATTACTTCCCTTCGGCTAATCGCCGTGGATTTTATGCTGGTATCAGCGCCGGTACTATTGTCTGGGCCTTCTGCTTTATCACACCGATGATAACTGGGCAAAATACGTTCACCCTGCCATTCTTCGATGTGAGTATTGGCTACGGCGCTTATTATTGGGAAAACATCACTATTGTAAGCCTCGCCAGTAATCTTATTATTTTTGCGCTGGTCTCACGATTGACTACCATGAGCGATGAAGAGCATTACCACGCAGAACTCTGTGCGGAGGATGAGTTAAGCCGACCGTTTAGACGTAGTCTTAATGTGTCTTCGGTACAAGAGTTTATTGATGGCCTAGAAGAAAGTATTGGCAACAGTGCCGCTAAGCGAGAGGTGTTTAGGGCATTAGATTTTTTGGAATTAGATATCACCGAATCCCGCCCCTATGCATTACGTCGTTTACGCACAAGAATACAGGCAAACCTTGCTTCACTAATGGGGCAAAGCGTTGCGGTAGAAATCATGGATTCACACTTCCCTTACACCTCGCCACAGCATGGTGAAGTGCTTGACATTAACCTTATGGAAAATCGCCTCGATCGAATGGGGGATGATATTCATGGTCTTACTGCCGATGTTAATCAGCTACGTTTATATCACCGAAATACACTACAAGAGCTTCCTATCGCCATTTGCTCGCTAGGAATGGACGATGAAATTCTACTATGGAACCACGTTATGACGGATATTACTGGCATCGACGGTCACGATGTCACTGGCTCCAACGTCAACAAATTACCTCAACCTTGGGGGCAACTGATCTACGACTTCGCCAATAGCAATGACACCCATGAGAATCAGCAAACAAAGAATACCCATGGCGAAGACAAGTGGTATCGCTTACATAAATCCGCAGTACAGGAATCAAACCCATCACGAGCGGGGTTACGCGCCACGTCACGTACCGAGGGACAAGTGATTCTGATTGAAGATATTACCGAGCGCCAGATGCTTGAACAAGAGCTCATGCACAGTACTCGCCTCGCGTCTATTGGCCGTCTAGCTGCTGGCGTTGCACATGAAATTGGCAACCCTGTCACTGGCATTGCTTGTCTTGCTCAAAACCTACGCTACGAAAGCGAAGAAGAGGGCCGAGAAGAAACTGCGCAAGCGATCCTGTCACAAACCGATCGCATCACTCGTATCGTACAGTCGTTGGTCACCTTCGCTCACACAGGCCAAACGTCGCAAAAAGATTTTATTTCTGTATCAATTCATCAATGTATAGACGAAGCTGTTCACCTGCTATCCATGCAGAAAGAACGCAAACAAATTGAATACCGCAACCTGACAGACCCCGAAATAAAAATACTCGGCGACACACAACGCATTATTCAGGTGTTCATTAATTTACTCAGTAATGCTAATGATGCTAGCCCTAACTACAGCACGATCACTTTGCAAACCACGATCAAGTCGCCTTTTGTTCATATAGACGTGATTGATGAAGGCTCTGGCATCGAACCGGAACATATACAGCAAATCATGGATCCATTTTTCACCACCAAAGAAGCAGGAGAAGGCACGGGGCTTGGACTTTCCGTCGTTTTTAGTATCATTGAAGAACACGAAGGCCAGATTGATATCGCCAGTCCAGTTTCTCGACAAGGAGGTACCTGCTTCACGATAAAGCTTCCACTCCTTGATGAAGCACTTGAAAGTATTAGCCAGCCACTGCACACTACGCCTTTTAATTAAGTACAATAAGGTATTTAGCGACTCAAACACCGAATACCTTTTATCTATGCTATTCAGTTTAATCAACGCCAAGGCTGTACTTCTCTCACTATGCATCGAATTTTAATTGTTGAAGATGAATCAATTATTCGCATGGCTCTGCGCAAACTGCTAGAGCGACATGATTATCATGTGAGCGAAGCAGAATCAGTGCAAGAGGCCACCCGCTCTTACGATATTGGCCATTTCGATTTGATTATTAGTGACTTACGGCTCCCCGGTGCTCAAGGCACTGAACTGATTACACTCTCGGCACAAACACCCACTCCAACACCTGTACTCATTATGACTAGCTACGCCAGCCTGCGCTCAGCTGTTGATGCTATGCGTATGGGGGCAGTTGACTACATTGCCAAACCGTTCGATCACGATGAAATGATTAAAACCGTCGAGCGCATACTGAATGAGCAGACCAACAAGACGGGGGCTACCGCTACGGCTAGCAACTCACCAGTCAGCAATGGTGATAAACCCATGATTGGCTCATCCCCCATCATGACTAACCTGTTCCATCAAATACAAAAAGTTGCACCAACCAACGCGACTATTTTGATTGAAGGCGAAACCGGCACAGGAAAAGAGCTAGTCGCACGCTCTATTCATTCGTCGAGCACACGCGCTAACAAACAGCTTATTTCTATTAACTGCGCCGCAATTCCAGAAACACTCATTGAGTCCGAATTATTCGGTCATGAAAAAGGCGCCTTTACCGGTGCTAACACACAGCGAGATGGCCTAATAGTTTCCGCAGATGGCGGTTCACTGTTCTTAGATGAGATAGGGGAATTACCCTTGGAAGCTCAGGCACGCTTGCTGCGTGTTCTTCAAGAAGGCGAAGTCCGCCCTGTAGGTTCGACAAAAACCCAAAAAGTAAACATTCGCTTACTCGCTGCAACCCATAGAAACTTACAGACCCGATGCCAAGAAGGCAGCTTTCGTGAAGATTTATTTTTTCGTCTAAATGTCATCAATCTACAAATACCGCCACTTCGTGAACGCGGTGACGATATCATCACTTTGGCAGAATCTCTCATCAGCCGTTACTGCGATGCCAACAATAAAAGCCCGTTACGCTTATCCCCACGGGCAAAACAACTGATCAGCAGACACTCATGGCCGGGTAATGTACGCGAACTAGAAAACACCATGCAGCGAGCGGTGATTTTATGTGAAGACCCATTAGAGATCGGTGCGGGCTTATTAGACTTAACAGCAGACCTAAGCAGTACAACACCAAAAAGAAATACCGGCAGCGCATACAAGCCATCACATAGCTCGGCGGCTCATCATGATGGCCATACCAATGAATTATCACCACTGGCAAACGACGACCTATCTTTAGAGGATTATTTTCAGCGCGTGGTGCTTGAAAACCAAGACTCGATGAACGAAACAGAACTGGCAAAAAAACTAGGCATTAGCCGAAAGTGCCTATGGGAGCGCCGTCAAAAACTGGGGATTCCGCGCAAGAAATAACTAACACTAATATTATTTCTAGATGCTTTAGATAACCTCTTTTCTGATAGCCCGTTATCCACTCACTACCCGCACAAGCTTTTCTCTTTTTCGCTTAAATCATTCTATATTTCTCTACAAACCAGCAAACAATCACTTGACAGGTTGGCGCAAAAATCAACATAAAGTGTTACCGCCACCACAAAGTGTTACTTTGCGCGCACAAAAACGGGTAACAAGGTAACACTTTTATTATGTCTTTTCGGTATAGCATAAGCCTAAAAACGACAAGCGACTGATTTACTTAACTATTTTTTAGTTGGCACACCAAATGCTATATATAACTTCATAATAACAACAATAAAGAATAATAAAAAAAGCATAATTATAATAACTATAAATAATAATAAAATAGCGTTTTTAAATGACCAAAATGGGAGAGGCAAAGCAGCGGTTCTGCACAGCCTCGCGCAAGGAAGCCCATATAATAAGAATAATTAATGAGTAACCATATTAGTTACAAAAATTGAGATACAGAAAAGAAGAAAATTAAGAAAAAGTTTTCACAAAACGGCAGGCTCCCTCGGGAGGCTGCCGTTTTACTATGCGCGATATTTATTACACATTGCTTATACACAGGGCATATTAAGCGGCAAAAACGGCAAGGCCTCTTTAAACATAGACCTAACGACAATATTCCTCGGTTGATAGAATAGACTCCACCCTTACCTTCGCATTGCGATGAATGACGAACTCATTAACACCCACCTCACTTAGCTCTGCGGCAGAACCACTTTTTGCTTCAGCACGAGAATAACCAGACCAATCATAGGTATATCCTAAGCGCGTCCAAGGATAACCTTTTTCTTGATACGCTAACGCGGTCTGACCTGCATCCATGCCTTATGCGCTTCGGTAGCCGAGTCAGGAAAACTGGCCTCACACTGCACTTGATCAAGATCCCCATTAGCACAAGGACGAAACACATCTTTAGTATCCACCGTTAACACAACAAAAAAGCGATCGACATCAGACTGCTGCGGAGGCAAACCTAATAATTGCTGGATACGCAAATTCAGAGCTTGCTTTGGAAAAGCTTGGCAACGTTGCTGCACATGATTATCCAAGGTCACCCAAAGCTCTCCCCACGACAATGTCACCTCCTCGCCTTTAGAAAAGCTATCGGGGTAAGCGGTCCAAGTTACGAATTGCTGTGACTCGCCAACGATGCTTTCTAACGCTACTTTTTCAGACACCTCAATAACTGCTGCATCGGCTATCGCATCCTGATACTGATCTTGCAATATATGCCATTCACTATGAGTAGAATACTGAGCGCAGCCCACAACAAACAATGCAATTGACAGGGTAAACGCCTTATAAGATATATTCATTGACGGTTCTCTTTAATAGTTAGGGTGGTTTTTAACAAATAAGCGGCAAACTATAAACAAACTCGTGATAGCTTCATGATAGAATTGGCGTTTAATTTGTACAGTATGATGTAAAAGCAATCACCTACCGTCGATTGTGGCACATCAGTCGAGAGCGCTATTTTATGGCTAAAAACGCAGAAAAGCTGCATATTATTCCACCGAGCAAACATTCATTTGACCATCACAGCATGAGTCCAAGTGCGACAAGAGTGATCGATGGATTAGTACAAGCAGGATTCCAAGCTTATCTTGTAGGCGGCAGCATCAGAGATGGCTTACTAGGCTGTCAACCAAAAGACTTTGACGTCTCCACCGATGCGACACCAGAAGAAGTCAAAAAAGTTTTCCGCAATGCGCGTATTATTGGTCGTCGCTTCCGTATCGTCCACGTACGTTTTGGACGTGAAATTATCGAAGTGACCACATTCCGTGGCAAATCGAGCGACTCGTCACATCAAGTCGAATCCAACACCGGACAACTGTTGCGTGACAATGTCTACGGCAATATGCACAGCGATGCCATTCGACGCGACTTCACTGTGAATGCCTTATATTACTCGCCAGAAAACGGCTCAGTGTATGACTACACGAACGGCGTAGATGACATTAAAAAGCGCCAGCTACGCATTATTGGTGACCCGTTAACACGTTACAAAGAAGATCCCGTTAGACTGTTACGCGCAATACGCTTTTCAGCAAAACTCGGTTTCACCATAGAAGAAAAAACGGCCAACCCTATTTTCGACAACGGGCATTTATTAACACATGTACCGCCAGCTCGCCTCTTTGATGAAATTCTTAAACTATTTTTAAATGGTTCAGCCACGGCATCCTACACTCTACTAAAAGATTACCAACTGCTCGACGCACTATTTCCTGCCACCATGGCGGTAATGGAAAAAAGCCCTTATTTTGAAGGACTAATTAGCGCCGTGATGATCAACACTGACAAACGTATTCGCAACGACAAACGTGTTACTCCTGCATTTATTTATGGCGCACTATTGTGGCCTGCGTTTATCTACGAACAGCACCGCTTAGTCACTGAGGGAGTGCCGATTATTGCTGCGGTACATCAGGCTGCCGATGCCGTGATCGCCCAACAACTCGCTATTGTCGCCATCCCTAAACGCTTCACTATCCCTATGCGACAAATTTGGGAATTACAGTGGCGCCTAGCATTACGCACAGGTAAGAAGGCGGATAAAGCACTAGAGCATGAAAAATTCCGCGCAGGTTACGACTTTTTATTAATGCGCGAAGCCGCGGGCGAAAAACTTAACGGCTTAGGCACTTGGTGGACACGCTACCAAGAAGCCTCTGAAGACGTACGCCATGCAATGGTTGACGAACTACAACCACCGCATACTTCACAGCGAAAACCGCGCCGCCGTAAGAAAAAAACCACTGAAACAACATCGCAAGATAGCGTCAGTGAGTAACCTTTCTATTGTTTATATCGGTCTAGGTAGTAACTTAGACAATCCGCACTTTCAACTTGATAGTGCGGTGGAAGCGTTGCGGCAAACAAAACATATCAGCGCCATTACTTGCTCTTATTATTACAGCAGCAAAGCCGTTGGCCCCGGTGAGCAACCCGATTATGTCAATGCGGCTATTCGATGCGAAACCTCTTTATCACCTATGGAATTATTAGCCGAACTGCAACGTATCGAAAATATTCATGGACGACAGCGCAGTATTCGCTGGGGCGCTCGCACGCTCGATCTTGACTTGTTACTCTACGATAATATCTGTTTAGATGAACCCACACTAAAAATACCTCATCCAGAAATACACAATAGAAATTTTGTACTTTATCCTCTACAAGACCTCAATTCGCAATTAGTTTTTCCTGACGGCAAAAAAATAAAAGACATCATGCTTTCTACTTCAATGGATGATCTACATCGCATTGATTCTGGCCTCACACAACAACAAAATCATGAGCAGTAGCCATACCGTGAACGATATAACACAGACAGGCCTTAGCCCTGAACAAAAAAGCACTTTACCTAATTTCATTGCAGTAGAAGGTGCCATTGGCGCTGGTAAAACCACGCTGGCAAAACGCTTAGCCGAAACATTCAACTACGATACATTATTGGAAAAGGCCGAAGAGAACCCGTTTCTAGAACGTTTTTATCAAGACCGCTTAAGCAACGCATTACCGACCCAATTATTTTTCTTGTTTCAACGCGCACAACAAATTCAAGAGCTAAGACAATCCGATATTTTTCAGCCTGTGAGAGTCTCTGACTTTTTAATTGATAAAGACCCCCTATTTGCTGAAGTCACACTCGACAAAGACGAGCTGGCGATTTATCAACAAGTGTACAATCAGCTGACCATTGACGCTCCAAAACCAGATCTTGTCGTCTATTTACAAGCACCGGTAAATACCTTATTACATCGCATCAAAACTCGCGGTGTGAATGCGGAACAAACAATTGATAACAGCTATTTAGAAACCATCAACGAAGCCTACACCCGCTTTTTTCATTTTTATGACCAATCACCGCTACTCATTGTTAACGCCAATGAAATCGACTGGGTAAATAACGATGAGAGCTATAATAAATTAGTTGAATATATACTCAGCATCAAGCAAGGCCGACACTACTTCAATCCAACATCGACCCTGCTATAAATTTGCTAACCGTATCGAGCACCAGCCATGACCTACACCACTACACATAAAACAACCGTTACTACTAACACTCTGCGACAGCACAAAAAAAACCAACAACGGTTTTCATGCATCTCGCTATACGATGCACAGACGTCAGCTATCGCGGCACAACAAGATATAGAAACAGTATTAGTCGGCGATAGCTTAGGAATGACTATACAAGGCCATGGCAGCACGTTGCCAGTGACAATGGAGCATATGGTATACCATACCGCTGCCGTTGCTCGCGGCAATAACACTTCACTACTGATTGCCGATATGCCATTTATGTCTTACAGCACACCAGAACAAGCTATGGCAAACGCTGCGCTACTTGTGCAAGCTGGCGCACATATGGTTAAGCTAGAAGGTGGAGCATGGCTGCAGGAAACTATTACACAGCTCACAGAGCGAGGTATTCCAGTGTGTGCTCACCTAGGATTAACACCACAATCGGTGAATAAGTTTGGGGGCTATAAAGTACAAGGACGCGGAGATGAGCAAGCTGATATTATTTTACAAGATGCAAAACGAATAGAAGCCGCTGGCGCAGACTTACTTGTATTGGAATGTGTTCCTAGGCCACTAGCAAAAAAAATCACCGAGACACTCGCCATTCCAACTATCGGCATTGGTGCTGGTAAACATACCGATGCTCAAGTATTGGTAGTAAATGATCTTATTGGACTCACAGAAAAACCGCCGAAGTTTTCCAAAAACTTTTTGAATGAAGCTGGATCAATACCCGCTGCATTTAAAGCCTTTGACGACCAAGTGAAAAGCGGTGAATTCCCTGACGAATCGCACAGCTTCACCTAAGCCCAAACCTAATAATCCACACGACCTTTTCGACAGTGTGGATTATTAAGCGCTTACGCTTACAAAGATATACTGTTTGATTCTTTTCTACGACATACAGAAAAAATTCAACTTATTCCCATCTAAATCACGAAAATACCCTGCATAAAAACCCTCCTCTCTCGGGCCAGCAGCACCTTCATCAGTTGCACCAAGCTCAATGGCTTTAGCATATAATGCATCTACTTGCGCTGGCGTTTCTACAGCAAGTGCGACCATCACACCATTTCCCACAGTCGCCACGTCACCATTAAAAGGCTTGCTAATAGCGACGCTAGGCCGGCCCGGCTCTACCGCCCACGCAATAAAAGTATCAGCCTCCATAAACCTTGTTGCACCAATTTCTGACAATAATGCGTCATAAAATTTCGCGCCGCGCTGTAAATCATTTGTACCTAAAGTAACGTATCCAATCATGCTCTATCTCCTAGTTATAGCGTTTAATGAATTAAGAGTGGCAAGAATACCTCAAAAAAACTGTATATAAAAACAGTTATTATTTGAAGAGATAATTAAATGAAGAGAATGTGAACGAATTCTCAAATATTACTGCATATGTCCATATCTATGTCTATGCCGCAGCACTAAACAGCAGAGCTAGCTTTTACCTAAAAACAATCAGCGTTGACACATACGGCTGTACCTACTAGTATGTTTAAAACCCGAATACAAATACCGGGGCCTTTTAAAAGAGACATAAAAATGAACACTACACGTGACATGCTAATTGATACCATGAAGGAGCTACTGTGGCAACGAGGCTACGACGCCACTAGCCCAAATCAAGTATTGGAAAAAAGCGGTGTCGGTAAAGGGAGCCTATACCACCACTTTAAAAGCAAAAAAGAACTCGCTATCGCCGCAATGGATCACCGAGCGGATGAACTCATCAAAGAAGCCGATCAACTCTTTAGCGGTAACGCGTTTTGGCTCACAAAGTTCGAACAATATTTATTCCAGCCGAGAGATGCTATGGCAGGCTGCCGCTTGGGTAGAATCACATTCGACCCATCAATCCTTGAAGATGCCGATTTACAGCGTCCAATCAAACGCTACTTTACCCACCTACACCAGCTAATGAACAATGTCTTAAACGAAGCACAAAACAACGGCCAAATAAGTAAAGTCATACCGGCAAATACTCTCGTTTATACCATTATTGCCAGTCTACAAGGCGGTTTTTTGGTGAGCCGCGCCTGTAACGATAGCGGCATTCTGAAGCAGAGCGTTGAAGGCATATACGCCATACTAAAAAACCTCTCCATAGAGTAGCTTGCGCATTTTTTTGCCGGTCAATTGTACCTAAATGTAGGTACAGAAAGCGATCCCAAGATCCACTACATACATTACACGAACAACAGAAAGAGATACTTTATTATGCCGCCTAACAAACCCTCCGCATCAGCATCTATAGTCACTCCCCTATTATTTGTTTTTATATATGGATCTGGCTTTGTGGGCGCTAAGCTAGGCCTCCCTTATGCCGAACCCGTCACTTTCCTTGCCTTGCGTTTTGCTATTGCCGCTATCATATTGGGAGTAATCGCAATGATACTAAAAGCGAGCTGGAAGCAAGAAAAGCTAACATGGCTGCTGAGTAGCGGCTTGCTATTACAAGGAGTTTTTTCGGTCGGCACATTCTACGCGCTCTACTACGGAATGAAACCTGCGTTATCAGCATTAGTAATCGCACTACAACCGTTATTCGTGGCCGTATTAGGTGGGTTTTACCTGCAAGAAAAAGTGACTTTGCAACGATGGGCTGGTTTGCTCTTGGGCATTATTGGTGTGGCAATTGTGCTAGCAGACGGCCTAACGACAGAAGACATATCTGCAATCAGCTTAACGTGGATATTAATTTCACTATCTGGACTAACACTAGGCCAATTAATACAAAAGAAACACTGCGCGCAAATGAATTTGTGGACTGGAGGCTGTATACAGTCTGCGTTCGCCGCAGTAGTGATGTTAGTCGCCATGATTACCCTAGATACTTCCCATATTATTTGGCACATGGATTTTTTGATTGGATTAACGTGGATGACGGTTGGCGTCTCTTTAGGTGCGGTAACCCTGCTATTTCTCATGTTACGCAGCAACACGGCTAACCAAGTTGCCTCCGTCTTCTATGGCGTTCCTGTTGCCGCCGCGCTAGTCGCTTGGCCACTATTTGGTCAAGTGCCCTCAGCCATAGATTGGCTCGGCTTTATTATTGTTGCCGCTAGCGTAGTCATTGCGAATACACAATTTACGAAAACCAAGTAAACACGATCAACTTAGCTAAACATAAGCTTAAGGAACCTCTGAATAGCTTTACACGAACATGGGTCTAAAAAAACTACGCTCGTAGCTCACTACACATTGGGTTTCTTTTGCATAGTCGAAAGCAGCTATACACTCGGCATCTTGAAATGAATTTTTACGATAAGTTTCATATTCAGCAAGACTAGGGAATGTGAACAAGGCTAGAGCAACATTGCTTACCCCTTCCGATGGTAAAAAATAACCGTGATGTTGCCCACCAAATTTATTGACTAGAGGAATCCATAAACTTGCATAGTGCTCGAAAGCCTCTATTTTATTCGAGTCTATAATGTATCTGATATAACAGGTGACCATTTCATCTCTCCATTTAGCAATACTTATCTAGCATTCCGCATTTCGTATAATTCTAACGTATTTATTGATGAAAAATCATTCTAACGAGGCTTATTCAACCACCAAAAAAACCGAATTTTGAGCATAAAAAAGGGCAAGCCCCGAAAGACTTACCCTTTTTTGTGCTTATCTATTAATTAATAATTAGATAGCAACGATGTTTTCAGCTTGTGGGCCTTTTTGTCCGTCGGTAACGACGAACTGTACTTTTTGGCCTTCCATCAATGTTTTGAAGCCGTCACTAACGATAGCGCTAAAGTGAGCAAAAACGTCTGGGCCAGATTCTTGTTCGATAAAGCCAAAACCTTTAGATTCGTTGAACCACTTAACAGTTCCTGTAGTTGTATTAGACATAATAATATCCTGAAATTTATATAATGTTGTGCCTTAAAGGCATGAGTTGCTTAAAATATAGACTTGAACTTAGAAACTGCAGGACGGAGATTTACGAATAAAACAGCGAAATGTAGGATGTAAATATGAGACTTCTTTCTAGCTGACGCGCACTTTATAGATGTTAGCTGTGTTTGTCGAGCATTATTTTTCGCTGACGTATCTCTGCTCATGATCAGCCGCCGGCAGTCGACAAAAATCATATCGACCAAACAGCGTATAACGATTCAACGCAATACGGTCATATAACCAATCTCTTAGCCTTACGGGGAGTATTTGAAATATACACGATAGGCTCCACGGAAAACCTAATATGCGCACCACACGGAAAAACGCATCACTTTTTTGATAAGACACATTGCCCTCAACGTATAGCATTGTCTCGAAATAATCTGTGGGAAAATTGAAATGCGCAAGAATTTTTTGGCCTTCTACTGACTGCACACTACACAGCTTAAAGTGATACTCGCTATCATGCCGAATAATAAAATTACTCCAAGCGTTACATAACTTACACACACCATCAAACAGAATGACACGATCATTTTCTTGCATGTTCGGGGGAGCGCTCATACTTTCATTCCATAAAACTTACTCGATCAACGTAACAGTGTAACAAACTAATACATATTGATGGGTGACGACTATCCTTTAGTCATAACCGCTTAACATTGCTTACTATACTGACCGAATACATAATGACGACAATCATACGAAACTACTCACCTCGTAGCTCTGCACATAGCCTAGTCCATATCCCTATATTAGAAGGCAAAGCCAAACACTCCAATCACGATATTGTCGATGCCTTTATGGCGACTGAAGATCAGTTTATTGAAATTGCAGCGCGACGTAGAGATGATTATTCTAGAACAAACTTGACGATATCAGTTTGTGATTAATGTCTAGACCACCTCATCTTGTGCTGTATACATTAAAGAGCAACTCCGTTCTCCAGCGATAGATTAGTATCTACAGGTAAAGCTTCTCGGAAAATATTGCTCTCCACCACTACAGCGAGCTTGGAGCATATCACAGCCGATTATGAAACCAGACTTACTTGTCAAATGTCCATGTTATACCGCTTTGTGGAAGCATCCACTCATTGTATGTAATGCCGTAATAACCCGGCTGGTTTGTTATAGTAGCTTCGTCACGAACCTCTAACAATGGAAGTGTATCTATATTCATTGTTACAGGGTAGGAAATTGACACTTTAAAGCCTCTAGTTGGATGAGACATCTGCCATGACTGTAACTTGGAGCACTTAATTGAATAATGTTGTTCGATTTCAACTTTAAGGTTGTCGCATTTTAGATCATCAGGGATATTCACTTTTAGCGAGCTATCATTTTCTAATATTTTATTAAGGTCGCTCTCTTTATATTCTTCAAAGAACTTTTTATCACCAGTACCAAGAGTCACACTAGTATAAGTCCATGACAAGAACTCATCTTTTTCAGGTTTAACTTGAACAAACTCTTGTATTTGACCATTCATTTTTCTACATCGATATGAAATTTTATCTTTAACATCCAAGCTCCCACTATTATTTTCGGTAAAAGACATTTCGGCGCTTACATTCTCTCTATATGGCTGAACAATGTATCCATGAAGATGCCTATTAAAATAGTCAAGAAATCCACCTTCTTTTTTAACATCATCCGTATCGAATATATGCCGCTGAATTGATAAAAATAAATTTCTTAAGCGGTCTTTTGAAAGGCGCTTAAGATAATCATCCTCAAGGATTATTTCTGAAAGCCTCTTACCAAAATAATCTCTCACGGACTTCCACTCAAGAACCACACCAAAAATACCCGCAAGAATTATCGAGCAACCCAAAGCTTGAGCAAATGACTTAGCGTTTTCCATTAAAGGCTTCTCGTCGTAGTAAGAACCCCACATAAGAATAACAATGCCGATTAGAACAATAACAATTCCGACACATAAATTAGTTTTATTTTTCATTAGTAATCCAACCCAATCAATCCACATAACCCCAAGGCAAAAAAATCCCCAACAACAATGTCAGGGATTTTATTTTTTACGCGTTAGCTATAAACCGTTATTTCCAAGAAAGTTCATACTTTTCTGGGAATGGGCCGTCTTCGTAGTCCATGTCTAAAACGGCTTTTAGATCGTCGCGAAGCATGATTTGGCGCACCATTTCGGGGATCATAGCCATGCCAACATACTTGCCTAAACAGTCATGTGAGGCGAAGCCGTAGTTGAAGTTGTGATACCAATTACGATCTGGATTAAAGTCATCTGGATTATCGTAGGCATAGGTATCAAACATCGCCGATTGGGTAAGCGTTAATACATTCGTGCCTTTAGGAATAGCGGTTTCTCTATCCGTTCCTTTAGCAATGGTGTAATCCTCAGAAGTTTGTCTGAACATATACGGGCTAATGGGCACGAAGCGGAGGGCTTCCCATACAAGGGCATCAATGGCAGCGGTATCTTCTTGTCGCGATGCGGCCTTTGCTTTGACGAGTAACTCTGGGCGATCAATAAAGTATTGAATCACCTGCGCAACCGCTTGCGATGTAGTTTCTACCGAGCCAATTAATAAGCCACCGGCATTGGTGCCAATACGCGTCAGCGGAAAATCCACTTGCTCAGCAAAGCTAGTACGCAGCATGCGCTTAACGATATCGTCTTTGAGTACGACAGGATCTTTTTTGCAAATTGCGCGTAGCACATTAAGTACTTTTAAGCCGGTGCCTAAAATACGATCTTTGATTTTAACGGTGAGGATTTTTCGTACCATTAGCACAGTGATGTAATCCACAAGTTCAACCGAACATTTGCCGTGTTCGCTAACAATATGATCGTATTTTTCTTTGCTATTTAAATCGAAAGGCTGGTTATGGAAGGTATTGTACTGATTCCAAAAAGACCATTTAAGTAATTTTTTCGGGTCTATTCCATCAAGGCCAAAATATTCTTGCACCATTAGTGCCGGCACCATACGGGTATAGTTATCGACGATATCTAGACGGCCATTGGCGTCATCTAGAATTTTTTGTGCCGACTTTCTAATGCCTTCACGTACACGAGGTAAGTCGTCACGATTCAGCATGCCTTGCATAATAGATTTTTCACGATAATGCAGAGCATCATCGTCGTGCGCCATTAAATAACCTTCGTCGGTGTCGGTAACACCCATTTTAGGCTTGTACAAATCAACCGTAAAAATTTTCGGCATTTGTAGGCAGTCACGTATATCAGTAAACAGTGCGAGCAAAGTGCACTCCGGTGTGACTAACACCGGTCGCTCTGCTCGTAACTGTTTAAAGAAAGGCAATGGCTCGGTCTTCATCCATTTTTGCACCAGCGGATATTTATCCGCTTCGGCAGCCGCGTCGTATTCTTTTAGATAATCTTTTGTCATTATTATATCCCTCTGTTTTACAGCGTTTTAATGTATTCGATTAAGTCCCAACGCTGCGCTTCCGTCAATGCAGGCAATACCGTACCGTCTAGTTGCGGTGTACGACCGGCGCCATATTCATGCCCCGTATTCATATCTCCTACACGGAAGGTGGTGAACTTGAAGCCATCATAACCTTCTGAACGAAAGCCAACTTTTACTGGATCAAACTCTCTACTCCCTACCATAAACGCTTCAGGGCGCTTTTCTT
Source organism: gamma proteobacterium IMCC1989 (assembly GCA_000209515.2). GTDB lineage: Bacteria > Pseudomonadota > Gammaproteobacteria > Pseudomonadales > Cellvibrionaceae > Endobugula. The sequence continues at coordinate 9,608 of AEVK01000099.1, read as the reverse complement.
GTGGCTGTAGAAGATCATATAAGGTTGGAACAGAGCCATTATGTAAGTACGGTGCAGTTGCCCAAATGCCGTTTAAAGAACGGCCTTTATATGCCAACAGCGAGTTATATGGCTGCGATGTAGTATCAGCCTTATAGTTGCCGCTTTTAATGGTATTGGGGATAGTGTTATCAAAGAATGAGGCGCCAATGTCATAGATACGATCTAACCAACGACGCACAAATATTTTGTCGGTATCTGGTGTAGCAATCACACCTTTAGTTGCCGAGGTTAATATTTGAATCACCGGTGCATTTTCTTCTATGACCAAGTCACCTACATCCGTGCCCTGCACGGTGTGTTTTAAATTGCCTGACTTACCACTATACGCCACGCCGTTAACAGCGGCGGCTTTGTCGGTACCGATAAAATCGATATCGGACATTTTAGCGACCACTAGACGATCCCAGTTATTGCGGTCGATCACTTCGTGACAAGACTGACAATACTGCGCGTAAATCACTTGACCGCGCTCTGCTTTATTTGCGTCGACATCACCTAAAATTTCTTCAGGCCAAACCGGAGATTTTAAGCTTTTAAGATGTGACTCAAGACGACGTAAATTAGTGAGGTCAATCGACGATTTAAAATCGACTTGCTGTTTTAGGTTATCTTGACCAGTGAGCTTAGCGGATAAGCTAAAGCCATCTGTCTCGTGCGAAGTCCAATCTAATATACCAAATACACCAATTACTTCACCGGTGTTACGACCTAACGGCCCGACACCTGAGTTATTGGCAACACCATTCCATTGCACGTAATCTGACTGTGCAATATCCCATAAGAAAGGATAGCTAGTCGGTGCATCCGCCTCGTTAAATACTTGGTTACGCACGCGTAATAAGTCACGCTGATTCAATCCAGGATAACCCGCCTCTTTAGAAGCTAAACGCTCTATTACTAAACCAAACTGCTTATCAACAATAATATTTTCGCCGATACCTTCTAACACTTTATCAATTTGATCATTAGTGAGAATACGGCTGCCAGTTGGCGACACCGCTAGCTTCATTGCTGTCGCTAGCTGCGGTTTGTTAATCATATGCTGGAGAACACGATTATAAATTCGACCAAAAGCATCTAAGCGCGCGTAACCATAATCGATATGGCTATGGTTAACTGTGTTATATAAACGCACGGTACGTGTCCACTCTTCTAAACTATCAACTACCTCTTTTTCTTTTGCGTAGTCGTTATCTAAAGCAATAACTTTTTCAATAAAGCGCTGCTTCTTTTCTTCATTATCTAGCGTCGCTTGCATCGACTTTTCTAAGCCCGTTAAAAAGCCAACCATGTCTGCCATGGCTGGAGCGCCGTCGATACGAATAGCTTTCCCTTTGTAATTCACTTGACCTGTATGGCAAGCAGCACAGGTATACCCTACGTAATCTTTACCCTCATAAGTCTCTTTTACAAAGCCAACAGCCAAACCATCTGGATTAAAAAAAGTTGGTTTTTGTGGAAGATAACGATAACGGTCAAAACTTTCATTAGAGCGTAGTAACTCGCTAGAGTTTTCATCTTCTAAATGCAAAAAGAAATCATAAGGTAATAAGGCAGAACCCTGTGTGGTATTGTAATACCACAAACTGTCGTTAGCCGACCAACCTTGATCTAAATAGACTGGTGTTGAGTAATTTTCGCCGAATGCACCGTTTTCAATGGGGACTGCGCCACGGTCTGGATCGTCATCCCAACCTTGATATATTTTCCCGATGATTAACGCAACAATCGCTAATAGGACGACGACAACTAATAATGATTTTATATTTTTTAATAAATAAAATATGGCAGCGAAAAAACGCTGGAATAAAGTAGCCATGACAACTTTCCTTCTGACATTGATTTTTAGTATTTTTTTAAACGCTATTCTTTATGCTTCATATTTACAATCAGAATTAACGTTACAGCTGGCCGCGAGTCTAGCAAGTGACAAGGTGAAGCACAATAGCTCTAGGGCTTAAGGGGAGAAGTGTTGGAAAGGGTGACGCGTAAATTTGGCGCGTAAATGTCGAACATAAAAAAGCCGAGAAAAAATCTCGGCTTTTTAAATTTTCTACTGCAGTGTATTTATTGCCTAACCGCTTATCACTGAACGCTGCGACTTGTCACCAAAGGTAACAAGTCGCAGGGCAAAATATTATTCTGCTTTTTCTTTTTCAGCTGATGCGTCTAAATTAATCGTCGCATTAGGCGTTAGGTCTGCATTAGCATTTGACGCCGCTTCTACCGGTGCAGCTTCTGCAGGTGCTTCTTCAGCAGCATTATCTGACTGGGCACTTAACTCTGCATTGGCTTCTTTAATAGAAAGCTTAATACGACCGCGCTGATCAACGTCTAAACATTTCACTTTAACGGTTTGACCTTCTTTTAGGTAATCAGAAACCGCATTCACACGCTCTTCTGCGATTTGTGAAATATGTACTAAACCATCTTTACCTGGCAAGAAGGTAACGAATGCACCGAAGTCTACGATACGAGCAACAACGCCTTCATAGATAGCGCCAATTTCTGCTTCCGCAGTAATTTCGCCAATTTTATTCATTGCTGCTTGAAGTGCTTCGTTATCTGCTGCGTATACTTTCACAAGACCAGTGTCATCGATATCGACTGATGCGCCAGTTTCTTCAGTAATAGAACGAATAGTTGCACCGCCTTTACCGATGATGTCGCGAATTTTATCTGGGTCAACTTTGATGGTTTCAAAACGCGGTGCATTTTCAGATACTTCGGTACGTGAAGTAGAAATCACTTTGTTCATTTCCGCAAGAATATGTAAACGCGCCTGCAATGCCTGCCCTAGCGCGATTTCCATAATTTCTTCGGTGATACCTTCAATTTTAATATCCATTTGTAGAGCAGTAATACCTGCAGCTGTACCGGCTACTTTAAAGTCCATATCACCTAAGTGATCTTCATCACCCAAGATATCAGTTAATACTGCAAAGCCGCTTTCTTCTTTAACAAGGCCCATTGCAATACCAGCAACCGGCGCTTTAAGAGGAACACCGGCATCCATCATTGCCAAACTTGCACCACATACTGACGCCATTGAACTTGAACCGTTAGATTCAGTAATTTCGCTCACAATACGAATGGTGTAAGGGAAGTCTTCTTGAGTTGGGAGTACCGCAGCAACACCACGACGTGCTAAACGGCCGTGACCGATTTCACGACGGCTGGTTGAACCCATTCGACCACATTCACCGACTGAGTAAGAAGGGAAGTTGTAGTGCAACATGAATGGGTCGCGACGCTCGCCTTCTAAAGCATCAATGATTTGCGAGTCACGTGCATTACCTAGTGTCGCAACAACAATTGCTTGAGTTTCACCACGAGTAAATAATGAAGAACCGTGCGCTTTGTTTAATACGCCGACCTCAACGTCAATACCACGAACGGTTGTTGTGTCACGGCCATCAATACGTGGCTCACCCGCAACAACGCTCTTGCGTACCGTTTGTTTTTCTAGCTTGCTGAATGCAGATTTAACCGCATCTGCTGTAACACCTGCTTCTTCGTTAACGAGTGCGGCAACCGCTTCGTCACGTGAAGCCGTTAATTTACCGTAACGCTCCATTTTGTCGGTAGTACGATAAGCATCAGCAATAGCTGCACCGAACTGCTCAGCAACAGCTGCTTTAAGTTCAGCATTCTCTTCCGCTACACTCCATTCCCAACGTGGCTTGCCAGCGTCTTTCGCTAATTCGGTAATCGCTTGAACAACCGCTTGGCATTCTTGATGGGCGAACAAAACCGCGCCTAACATAATATCTTCTGGCAATTCGCTAGCTTCTGACTCAACCATTAATACGGCGTCTTTTGTACCAGCAACAACCATATCTAGTTCAGATTCTGCTAGCGCGCTGTAGCTTGGGTTAAGTACGTAGCCTGCTTCTTGTGTATAACCTACACGTGCGCCACCAATAGGACCGTTAAATGGAATGCCTGAAATTGATAATGCGGCTGATGTACCGATCATTGCTGCGATATCTGGATCAACATCGTTTTCAGCCGATACAACCATACACACCACTTGCACTTCGTTCATGAAGCCATTTGGAAATAGTGGGCGAATAGGACGGTCAATTAGGCGAGAGGTGAGGGTTTCTTTCTCGCTTGGACGTGCTTCACGTTTAAAGAAGCCACCCGGGATTTTACCCGCTGCATAGGCTTTTTCTACATAATGTACTGATAACGGGAAAAAGCCTCTGCCTTCCTCTGCTTGCTTTGCACCGACAACGGTACATAACACTTGAGTTTTACCGATGCTAACAAGTACTGCACCTGTTGCTTGACGTGCAACACGTCCGGTTTCTAGAGTGACGGTATCATTACCGAACTGAAATGTTTTAGTTACTGGATTCACAAATTTATCCTTTCTTTTTCTATTTACTGTAAATGAATGTAAAAATTAATGGTTTGCTCTTATCGCCGCTTGTTGAATGACAAGGATTTAATGAATGAAAAATTGAGGGCATTTTCCATTCATTAAATCCCTACATCACATACCAGCAGGAAAAAAACATCTAAAAGTAAAACAAAAGTGCCCGCAAATGCGGGCACTTTTACTTTATTGCTTAACGACGTAAGCCTAGCTTTTTAATAAGGCTAGCATAACGTTCAACATTTTTGCGTTTCAAGTAATCCAACAACTTACGACGTTGGTTTACCATACGAATAAGACCACGACGTGAGTGGTGATCTTGTTTGTGATCGGCAAAATGCCCTTGTAACTTGTTAATGTTGGCAGTCAATAAGGCAACTTGTACCTCTGGAGAACCGGTATCACCCGCTTCAACTTGATTGTCTTTAACAATTACTGCTTTTTCTTCTGCACTTAGTGCCATGGTACTTTCCTCTTTCGTTTAATATGCAGAGAGTTAAATTAACTCCCTATTTATTGGCCTACCCGTGCATATTTACAGATAGGTCAAATTCTTTACGTTCTTTTAACAACTACCCGTTTCGGTGCAAGCTGTCCTTCGACGAGTTCGGCAATGCCTAAAAATTCGCCATTATCCATACAGACGCGAACAATACCACCTTCTTTGGCTGAACGGTAGGCTTCGGTGCTCATAACCGCCTGCCCTAGACGAAAGTAGTCACCCATCTCATCCGAAATGGTCACTTTTGGTATATTTTCCACAGGAGAGTCGGTTGGCAGTAACAGATGGTCTAGTTGTTCTGGCTCACCTTCTCCACGAGTATCGACTAAGGTTTTCAAAGAAACACTATCCGCTTCAACGAAAGGGCCTGCTGAGCGACGATGTAAACGCGATACATGCGCCTCAACGCCTAAAAGCGCACCTAAATCTTCTGCTAAAGAACGAATATAAGTGCCTTTACTGCAATGTACTTCAACGTCTACTTCAGGGTGCTCACCATTTGCACGAAAGGCGGTCATTTCATAACTGTAAATAGTGACTTCACGAGATTCACGGGGGACAGTAACGCCCTCTCGTGCCCACTTATATAATGGCTTGCCTTGGTATTTCAAGGCGGAGTACATGGATGGAATTTGTTTGATTAAGCCACGGAATTGAGGCAACACCTCTTCGATCATAGCCTGTGAGATGTGGCTAGCATCATTTGTTTCAACAACTTCGCCATCACAATCACCTGTTTCGGTTTTAATACCTAAACGAAAGGTACTGCTGTAGCTTTTGTCTGCATCTAATAAATATTGGGAAAACTTAGTGGCCTCCCCGAAGCAAAGTGGCAAGACTCCAGTAGCTAAAGGATCGAGACTACCGGTGTGTCCGGCTTTGTTTGCAAAAAACAATCGCTTTGCTTTTTGTAAGGCATCGTTCGACGTCATGCCGGTGTCTTTATTCAACAGTAGCACGCCATCGATAGGCCGCCCCCATTTTGGTCTTCTTCCCACAAATACTCTCTATATATGTAATGTTAATGCTGTGCGAGAGCTATTCGCAACCAGCACCTACATTATCAGCAGTGTTTAAACAGCACTACTTATCGGAATGACTATCACTTTCGTGCGTTACATCTTCAGCAATCGCTTTATCAATAAGGTTAGACAACTTCTGTCCTTCGACAGAAGTTTTATCGTAAATAAAACGCAGCTTTGGCGTTATTCGAATATCTAATTCCTTCGCAACAATGCCCCGCAAAAAACCTGCGGCATGATTCAAGGCATCTGCAGCTTCCCGGCTTTCGGTGTCCGAGTCTCGCCCAACAAAGGTGACATACACTTTCGCGTATGCCATATCTCTGGTAACGGTGACATCATTAACATTCACCATGCCAACGCGTGGATCGCGTACTTCTTGCCTAATCGTTGTGGCTAGAATACGTTGAATTGCATCTGCCACTCTGTCGGAACGTGAAAACTCTTTTGCCATAATAACTTTCGCTTAAAAAATGGTTATGCAAGCTCACGCTTTACTTCAGTGACTTTATAAACTTCGATCTGATCGCCCACTTTTACGTCATAATCTTTAACACCGATGCCACACTCCATGCCATTACGCACTTCGTTAACATCATCTTTAAAGCGACGTAGCGATTCTAGTTCACCTTGATAAATAACGACACTATCACGCAATACACGGATAGGTTCGTTACGATAAATAGTCCCTTCGATCACCATAGAGCCCGCAATTTGACCAAACTTAGGCGAACTAAAGACTTCACGAACATCAGCAATACCTACAATTTCTTCCCGTAGCTCTGGAGAAAGCATACCTTCAAGCGCATTTTTAACATCATCTAATAATTGATAAATAATGCTGTAGTAGCGTATTTCTATACTTTCTGCTTCTGCAATTTTTCTTGCAGTACCATCGGCACGGACGTTAAAACCAATTACGATCGCATTAGTCGTTAAAGCAAGATTAATATCGTTGCCGGTAATGCCACCCACACCCGATGAAATAACGTTTACCTGTACTTCGTCGTTACCAATATCGGCTAGTGCTGCAAGAATGGCTTCTAATGAACCACGTACATCGGTTTTAACGACGGCGGTTAAGACTTTCTTCTCGCCTTCGCCAACACCAGCGAACATATTTTCTAATTTAGCATCACGCTGACGCTTGAGCTTGTCTTCACGTTCACGCTCTGCACGATGCTCTGCCACTTCGCGCGCACGGCGCTCATCAGGCACTACAACAAACTCATCGCCCGCATTGGGTGGAGAATCTAAGCCCAGTAATTCAACCGGCATTGAAGGCCCTGCATCGTTCACTGATTTGCCAATCTCATTGGTAAGCGCTCTTACACGACCAAAACTTTGACCCGCAAGTAAAACATCGCCGCGCTTCAATGTGCCGTGCTGTACTAATACCGTTGCGACAACACCACGGCCTTTATCAACACGTGATTCTACAACAACACCTTTACCTGCGGCATCGATCACTGCGCTTAACTCTTGTAGCTCTGCCTGTAAAGAAACTGCTTCTAATAATTTTTCAATACCTTCGCCAGTATGGGCAGAAACGTTAACAAATTGTGTGTCACCACCCCAATCATCAGGGATAACGCCTTTAGCAACCAATTCGTTTTTCACGCGATCTGGATCGGCACTTTCCTTATCACATTTGTTCACAGCAACAACGATAGGAACATCGGCAGCTTTTGCATGAAGAATTGCTTCTTCTGTCTGCGGCATCACACCATCATCAGCAGCAACAACCAAAATCACAACGTCGGTACATTGTGCACCACGTGCACGCATAGAGGTAAATGCAGCATGACCCGGTGTATCTAAGAAGGTAATTTGACCAAGCTCAGTTTTTACCTGATAGGCGCCTATGTGCTGAGTAATACCACCGGCTTCGCCAGAAGCCACTTTCGCTTTACGGATATAATCTAGCAGTGATGTTTTACCGTGATCAACATGACCCATAACAGTCACTACTGGCGCACGTGCCACTTGCTCACCTAATGTCTCGAGATCTTCTACTAGCTGTTCTTCAACTTCGTTACCGCTCACTAACACAGCAGTGTGACCCAACTCTTCAACCACTAACTGAGCAGATTCTTGATCGATAGGCTCATTAATTGTTGCCATCACGCCCATTTTGATCAGCTCTTTGATTAAGGTAGACGCTTTCAGGTTCATGCGCTGCGCTAGATCAGGGACAGTGATCATTTCTGGGATTTGTACTTCATGAATCATCTTCACAGTTGGTTTTTTAAATCCATGGCTATTTGATTTCGAACCGCGCGAACGGCGGCGCATCACTGTTTCGTCTTCGTAGTCATCCGACAAGCGAGACAAATCAATTTTAGTTCCTGCTTTCTTAGGACCGCCAAGACCTTTGTTTCGTACCACTTTTTTGCGCGGTGCTTCTTCAACAAAGTCAGACTTCTCTTTCTTACGACCGTGCTTGCCTTTCTCTTCTTCTTGCTGCGCTTTTTGCGCATCCGCTTCAATCGCTGCTTGCTTTTGCTTTGGATCTAACTCTGCAAGTTTCTTGGCTTTTTCAGCCGCTTTTTTCGCCAGTAATGTTTCATGCTGTTTTTTGGTTTCTGCTTCAGCACGCTTTCTTGCTTCTGATGCAGCTTGACGCTTTAACTCGATATCATCAACTAATACTGAACGGGTAGGCGTATAAGCCGGCGTTTCTGGGGTTGCATCAGCCGGTTCTGATTCAGCTGTAACAGTTTCTAAAACAGGCTCTTCAACTGGAGCAATAACTTCCGGCTCGGGTTGAGCAACCACTTCTTCAACAACTGGAGCTTCAACAACTTCAGCGACTTCATCTACGGAAGTGTCATCTTCAGCATCACGCTTAACGTAAGTGCGCTTCTTTCTTACTTCAACATTGACGGTTTTACGACTTGAGCCAGTACCTGTTTTCAAGGTGCTCGTCGTTTTACGCTTCAATGTGATTTTTTTAGGCGCAGCCGTTTCTTCACCGTGACTTGTTTTCAAATAAGTCAGAAGTACTTTCTTCTCATCGTCGGACACGAGCGCATCTGCTGATTTATGTGATAAACCAGCCTCTTTCATTTGCCCGAGTAATCGATCGACTGAAGCGCCAACCAATGTAGCTAGATCACTAACTGTTACATCTGCCATTTTTTTTCCTCAATCAATTACTCACTGGTTTCGCTAGAAGCAAACCAAGGTTCACGGGCTTTCATAATAAGTGCGGCTGCGCGCTCTTCTGTCATACCGTCGATATCTAACAACTCATCAACCGCCTGCTCAGCCAAATCTTCCATACAAACAACGCCACGTTTAGCCAGCACTGCCGCCAACGCATTATCCATACCTTCCATCGCTACAAGGTCTTCTGCCGGTTCCGCACCCTCTAGCTTTTCTTCTGAAGCTAATGCCTTAGTCAACAATGTATCTTTTGCACGTGAGCGTAACTCATTAGCAATATCTTCATCAAAACCTTCGATACCTAACATTTCTTCTAAAGGTACATAGGCAACTTCTTCAAGACTGGTAAAGCCCTCTTCTACCAGTACGGCAGCAACGTCTTCATCAACGTCTAACGCTTCCATAAACAGCTCAACTTGGCCGCCCGCTTCTTGCTCTTGCTTATCTTCCCACTGCTCAACGCTCATTACATTCACTTCCCAGCCAGTCA
>AEVK01000100.1 GCA_000209515.2 gamma proteobacterium IMCC1989 | reverse complement strand
AGGTATTCTTCGCAAGCAACTCAAAAAGATAAACCGCATTAATTATAAAGGTGGGGAGTATCTTTTTAGTGAGGAAAACATCCAATCGGCCATCCAAAAACTCAAAAACTTCAAGTTTGATGGCCTGCAAAAAACCAACGAAGTGATCTACGATCTGATCACTTTGGGTTCTGCCATGGAGCAAACTATTGAGAGCGATTCAAAGAGTTTTACTCTGAACTATATCGATTGGAAAACGCCATCGAATAATAGTTTTCATGTGGTGGCTGAGTTTTCTGTAGAACGAGCACGCAGCACTGAAACCGTCCGGCCGGATATTGTTTTATTTGTGAATGGTATCCCGTTTAGCGTGATTGAGTGTAAGTCACCCAAAGTCGATGTTGAACAGGCCGTATCGCAAAATATCAGAAACCAAGGTGACGACTATATCCCTCGTCTATTTACCTTTGTTCAGCAAGTTATGGCGGTGAATAAGAACGCAGCACAGTATGCTACCGCTGGCACACCTAAAAAGTTTTGGGGCGTTTGGAAAGAACAGGGGAAGGAACAAGAAGACAAAGATATCGATATTGATAAGGCGGTGAATACGGCGCTTAGCGATGATGTAAAATCGCAACTATTTAGTGGAGAGTTTTCCACTGCCAGAAACTTTTTTGATGAGTTAGAAGCTGAAGGTAAGCGCTTAGTTACAGAACAAGATAAGTCCATCTACAGCCTATGCAGGCCAGAACGACTTCTCGATCTGGTTTACCGCTTTACGCTTTTTGATGGGGGCATTAAAAAGGTTGCCCGCTATCAACAATATTTTGTCATTAAAGCCACGATAGCTCGAATCAAAAAGTTAGGTTCTAGCTCTCAATCGGCTGAAGGCTCTAGCTCCCGCCAAGGTGGCGTTATTTGGCATACCCAAGGCTCAGGAAAATCCCTAACCATGGTCATGCTCACCAGAGCCATGGCGCTCGACCCTCAGTTAATTAATCCCAGAATCATTCTGGTAACCGATAGGGATGACTTAGACAAACAGCTTGGTAATACCTTTGCTGCCTGCGGTTTAAGTCGTGAACGTGCTACTTCTGGTCGTAATCTAGTTAAGCACCTCAAAGACAAAGTAGGCCTTATCACAACACTAATTCATAAATTTGAGAAGGGTTGGGTTGCAGAAAAGTTTGTCGATGAGTCACAGGATATATTCGTACTTGTCGATGAAAGCCATCGAACCAACTTTGGGTCGCTAGCAGCTAGAATGCGGCAAATGCTGCCTAACGCTTGTTTTCTTGGGTTTACCGGAACGCCTTTGCTTAAAAAGGAAAAAAATAATTTTGCCAAGTTCGGCGGCCTGATAGAGCCCCATTACACGATAAAGCAAGCGGTAGCGGATGAAGCCGTGTTGCCTCTGCTCTATGAAGGCAGACACGTTGAGATGGAACAGAATCAGTCTGCCATCGATCTGTGGTTTGAGCGCCATACGGCGGACTTGAGTAAAGAGCAAAAAGCCGATCTTAAAAAGAAATACGCTCGAGCTGAAATGCTTAATAAAGCGGATCAGGTTATCTACATGCGAGCGTTCGATATCAGTGAACATTTTCGAGCTAACTGGCAAGGTACAGGCTTCAAGGCGCAACTCGTCGCACCCGGAAAATCGGCGGCACTTAAGTATCAAAAATTCCTACAGGAAATTGGTACTGTAACGACTGAAGTGGTCATATCAAGCCCAGATACGCGTGAGGGTCATGAGGAAGTTGATGAAGGCCCAACAGACGACGTCGGCAAATTCTGGGAAAAAATGATGAAACGCTTTGGCTCTGAAGATGAGTACACCAAGCAAGTTATCAATCAATTTAAACATGGTGATGACCCAGAAATATTGATCGTCGTGGATAAGCTTTTAACGGGGTTTGATGCACCTCGAAACACTGTCTTGTATCTATGCAGAACGCTAAGGGAGCATACCCTTTTACAAGCGATTGCTCGAGTCAATCGGCTTTATGAAGGCAAAGAGTTCGGATATATCGTCGACTACGCAAGCGTACTGGGTGAATTGGACGAAGCACTCACCATGTATGAAGCATTCGAGGGTTTTGATGAGGATGATTTAGCGGGAACACTGACCTCAATAAATGAAGAAGTTTTCAAGTTGCCTCAACGCTATTCCGACTTATGGGATTTATTTAAAGAGGTTAAAAACTCGAAGGATGAAGAGGCCTATGAGGTTTTACTGGCAGATAACGAATTACGTGAGGAGTTTTATGAATGCTTATCAGCATTCAGTAAGTCACTGGGCATCGCCCTATCCTCTGAACAATTCATTATGAATTCAGATGAAAATAAGCTGAAAAAATATAAGGATGACCTTAAGCGATTCCAGAACTTAAAAGCCGCAGTTAAGTTGAGATATGCCGAGGCTATTGATTACCGTGACTACGAGCCAAAAATAAAGAAGCTACTGGATACCCATATTCAGGCGAATGAAGTAACTCAACTGAACGAGCCTGTTAATATTTTTGATGAGAAAATGTTTAATATGGTGAAAGAGGATCAGGGGGTTTATCAGACAAAAACAACCGCCTCTAAAGCAGACACCATTGCACATGCTACCAAGCGTAGCATCTCCGAAAATATGGACGAAGATCCTGTATTTTATGAAAAGTTTTCAAAGTTAATTCAGGAGGCCATTGATGATTTTAAGGCCAGAAGAATATCTGACCTTGAATACTTAAATCGTGTCATTGATATTCGTAATAAAGTTGCCACTAAGCAACATGACGATGTACCTGAGAATATTCGCGAGAATGATGAAGCTTGTGCTTATTTTGGCTTGGTCAAACCCCAAATTGAAAAAATAGCCATGCTTTACGACATGGACGAGGATCAGATCGACACTATTGCTTCGGAAACTTCGCTTGCTATTCAGCGGATAATAGACGTTCATTGGAAGGTCGATTTTTGGGACGATTCTGACATTCAAAAAACGGCAATGAATGATATCGATGATTATTTATATGATGAGGTGAAAGAGCAGCATGGCGTAGCTCTTAGCTTGGAACAAATGGATGAGATTATCGAAAAAACAATGCAAGTAGCTAAGCACAGGAGACATCATTGATGTCAGCAATGACATATTCTATTACATACGGAGGGGGAGAAATCCCCTTTCAAATATCCTTTTCTAAAAGAAAGTCATTAGAAATATCCGTTCATCCTGACAAATCCGTTTTTGTTAAAGCACCAGAAGGAACAGAAAGACTTGCGATTGAAGAGAAAGTTAAAAAACGCGCCCGCTGGGTTAAACGCCAAATAAGATACTTTGATCAGTTCGACCCTAGAACTCCCTCAAGAAAATACGTCAGTGGAGAAAGTCATTTATATTTAGGCAAAAAATACCGCCTAAAAATAAAGCGAGGGTCTGAAAATAGCATTCTTTTGAAAAGTGGTTTTTTCATGGCCACGTCAGATACCGGAAAGCCTGCACATATTGAATCAATTTTGAATGATTGGTACCGAGAAAAAGCCAATCTTTATTTAACTAAATCTTTTGGGGACTGCTGGGCAAAGATCAAACTCAGTGATGCTAGCAAGCCCACCTTGAAAATCATGAAGTTCAAAAAACGTTGGGGCAGTCTCTCAAAAAACAAAACATTGTCTCTAAATCTAGATCTTATAAAAGCGCCGAAAGAGTGTATTGAATACGTGATCATTCACGAGCTATGTCACTTAGTGCATCATAACCATAGCCCTGAATTTTATAGACTACTCGAACGCTCTCTACCCGACTGGGTAAAACGTAAACATAAACTTGAAATGGCGCTCACTTAAGCAACATATCGCTTCGGTGTCCCTGCGCCTTACCAATCCCTTTAACTTCCGTCCACCAGCCCAAACCCAGCGCATTAGTTGCTCAGGAACCTCCGCATGAGCTTGGCAATTGACCTTACTTCGAAGAGTAGATCGCTGAAAAGCCCCTGATCCCAAATTGAAGGTAAATGAAACCAACGCATCAAACTGGCCATCAGCTAATGGGACGTTGACCAAACACTAATGCAATAGGTAATATCGCTACAGAGGCAAGCTCTTTCGTAAGCGCCTA
>AEVK01000101.1 GCA_000209515.2 gamma proteobacterium IMCC1989 | reverse complement strand
CCAACAAACTCATCCCAGACGATGGCTGGATGATCATGCACACCCAACTGATCTGCAGCCACTTGGCAAAGGTAAATACCTAATGCAGAGCACACGACCAACGTTAACAGATAATCCCATGTAGGCAGCAACAACAAAAGGAAGAAAAAAGGAACCGCCGCCAAAGTACCAAACGTACCGGGCGCTTTTGGCGCAAGACCGCTGCCAAAACCTAAGGCTAACAACTGGATAGGGCGTGTTAATAATGTCGGAAAACTAGGCAGTAAAATGTTGATAACCTCGATACAGGGAAGAAGGGGAATAAGGTACGCCGTTTATTGCACATTGAACGGTATATTGCTCATCGGTATTCGCTGCAACACTACCAATTTCGGTAGCATGAATCAGCTTATCTTCTATTAAAGCATTGACCGCAGGTAATTGCGATTCACTCACAGTAAATAACAACTGATAATCATCGCCACCCGTTAAGGCCCTGCTCAATATGGCATCTCGCTCATAGCCTAACATGCCTTTTTGCATCGCATCGTGCAATGAGGGATGAATGGGTAAGCGGTCAACGTCAATCACCAAGCTCACCTGGCTAGCATCGGCAATATGCTGAGCATCTGCCAGTAAACCATCAGAGATATCAATAGCGGCATGCGTAAACGGGGCGATTACTTGCCCTAAAGCAATCTGCGGCACGGGAGAATAGAATCGGGACACGAGATAGTCACTCAATTCGTCCGATGCTGTGATTTTATGCTGAAGTAACGCTAATGCAGCAGCACCATCGCCTAGATAGCCACTTACGAAAACCCGGTCGCCAATCTGCGCCGCATCACGCTGCAGCGCACAATTTTTCTCGACCACACCATGTGCTTGAACCGTAATAGTTAATGGCCCTTTTGTGGTATCACCACCGACCAAATCCATATTGAAAGGCTTCGCAGCAGCAAATAAACCTTCGCTAAATTGTGATAGCCACTGCTCGTCTGACGACGGTAATGTTAGACCTAGAGTAAACCATAAAGGAGTGGCCCCCATAGCCGCTAGATCACTCACACTAGTACAAAACGCACGGGTGGCAATTTGGTAGGGTGTTGCCGACTCAGGGAAATGTCTTCCAGCAACTAATGTATCCATAGATACCACTAGCTGCTGATTATGAGGAACGGATAAGATAGCGCAATCATCACCGACGCTTTTTATGACTGACGATTGCTGTGCTTGCCGAGTAAAAAACTGTTTAATGAGTGAAAATTCATTTAACGACATAAGAAGCACGCAACAGAAATTAGACAGACGATATATCAGAAAACAACACTAAGACCTTTCTGCTTTAACTTCAACCGCGCGTAGACTGACTGCCAATTTATCTAGCACACCGTTAATAAATTTAAAGCTGTCGGTAGCGCCAAACTTTTTCGCTAGCGACACCGCCTCATTAATGACCACTTTATAAGGCACATCAATACGGTGAGCTAATTCATAAGTCGCTAAGCGTAACAATGACAATGTCACAGGGTCTAACTCCTCAACACTGCGGTCTTGTAGATGAGGAAAATAGGCTTCGTCTAATTCAGTGACTCTTGCTGGAATTTCATGAACTAGCTCATGAAAATAATCGGTATCGGTATGGGTCATATCGTTATCAACATGAAATTCGGCTTCAATTTCATTCAATGCCGCGCCGGTCATACTCCACTGATACAAAGCTTGCATGCCAAAATGACGCGCTTTACGACGGGTAGCAGGAGATACTTTTGCAGGTGGTTTTTTCATTCATACACTCTTTTTTCAATGAAACTATTAAGTAATTTTTATGCTACAAACGTTTGTTCAATATGAACATTATTTCGATGAGCACAAACTTGCTTTCCATGCTAACAATTCGGTTAACGCGAATACCGCCTCAACCCCCTTATTAGCGACACTATTATCTGAGCGCTTTTCTGCGTCTTCTACACTCGTCACACCAATCACTTCATTAATGATCGGTTTATGAAAACGGTCACTGACTCGACCAAAACCATCCACAACATTTTGCATCACATTATCGTCATGAGTCGTATCACCTTTTAAGACGACACCAAAAGCGATAACGGCATCTAATGCACTATCACTTTCAAACAAACAACGCGCCGCATAAGGTAACTCTAAGGAGCCGGGTAAAGTATGAATAGAAATATTCTTTTCACTAACGCCCACTTTTTTCAATTCCGCCACTGCGCGGTCAACCATCGCATTTACACAATGGGGATGCCACATAGAGGCAACAATAGCCACTCGTGCATGAGGAATTTTATGGAACTCACTTACAGGTTTAGGTAAAAATCCAGCCATCACATTATCTTCTAGTTAACGGTTACTACGTTTAGAACAATTGTTTTCAGGTTATTCAGGATTAGAAATTACATCGACCACTTCAAGATCGAACCCCGACAAAGCAGAAAATTTCATGGGTGCTGACATAAGGCGCATTTTTTTCACCCCCATGTCACGCAAAATTTGCGCACCGGTGCCAACTTGGCGATATACCGTATCTTGCGAAACCGTTTGCTGCACACCCGTCAGCATAGATTCAATGCGGTCTTCAATATCAGCACTATTTTCTTCATAGCACATCAACACCACCACACCGCTCTCTTCTTTTTCTACCTGCGCCATCGCATCATGAAATGTCCACGATTTAAATTCAGCGTCTTCTTTTTCGATAGATAACAAATCTCTAGCCGTATCCAATAAATGTACGCGCACCAAAGTCGGCTCATCCGCGTTAACGTCACCCTTCGCCAACGCAAAGTGCA
>AEVK01000102.1 GCA_000209515.2 gamma proteobacterium IMCC1989 | reverse complement strand
TTTTTAGTGGCCTTGCGTATGAAAGGCGAAACGGTTGATGAGATTACCGGTGCTGCACAGGTAATGCGTGAACTCGCAACTCCTGTTGCTATAAGCGGTGAGCACTTAGTCGATACTTGTGGTACCGGCGGTGACGGCGCTAATTTATTTAATGTATCTACTGCGTCAGCGTTTGTGGTTGCTGCTTGTGGAGGCAAGGTCGCTAAGCACGGTAATCGCTCTGTTTCTAGTTCAACGGGTAGCGCAGATGTATTGGAAGCAGCAGGTATCCACCTTGACCTAACGCCAGAACAAGTTGCACGTTGTGTAGATGAAGTGGGGGTGGGTTTTATGTTCGCGCCTGCACATCACAGTGCCATGAAGCATGCCATTGGCCCACGTAAAGAATTAGCCATGCGCACTATTTTTAATATGCTCGGCCCAATGACTAACCCCGCTGGCGTTAAGCGGCAGGTGATAGGCGTCTTCGATAAAGCATTATGCCGCCCAATGGCAGAAGTGCTGCAAAAGTTAGGCAGCGAACATGTAATGGTGGTGCATGCCAGCGATGGCCTAGACGAGCTTACGCTATCAGGCACTAGTTTTATTGCAGAGTTAAAAGACGGGAAAATAAACGAATATACTATTCGCCCAGAGGCTTTGGGTTTATCGACGACGAATTTAAGCGGTTTGTCTGTGAATTCTGCGGAAGAGTCTCTGCATTTAATTCGCGATGCGCTGGGTAAGCAAGAGGGAGAACATGCGCAAAAAGCAGCTGATATTATTGCGTTAAATGCCGGTGCTGCAGTCTATGTGTCGGGGATAGCGAATACCTTAGAAGAAGGTGTACGTATGGCCGAAGATGCGATTGGCAGTGGATTAGCCAAGGCCAAAATTCAGGATTTAGCAGCCTTTAGTGATTGTTGTAAAATATCATAAGCTACCGTTTTTTTTATAGGTTGCACTTACGTTTTAAAGCTAAGTGACCGTTTTATTTGTTGTTAAGGAATTACCATGCCCACCCCAGATTCAGCACCTACCGTGCTTAAAAAAATCATTAGCCGTAAGCATCAAGAAATTGCAGAGCGAAGCCAAAAAGTATCGCTAGATGTGTTGCGTGAAAAAGCCTCACAGCAGCCGGTAGCAAGAGGTTTTGTTCAGGCGATGGAAGCTAAGTTAGCAGCTAATGAATCTGCTGTTATTGCAGAAATAAAAAAGGCTTCTCCTAGTAAAGGCGTCATTCGCGATCCGTTTCATCCTGCCGATATTGCAAAAAGTTATGCTGCGGCTGGCGCTGCTTGTTTGTCGGTGTTAACCGATGTTGATTTTTTTCAGGGTGCCGACGAGTATTTGATTGATGTGCGCAAAGCCGTAGGTCTTCCGGTGATTCGTAAAGACTTTATTATTGATGATTATCAAGTTCTTGAAGCTAAGGCGATGGGAGCTGATTGCATTTTATTGATTGTTGCCGCTTTAGAGGCTAGACAGTTGGCGCATCTTAATGATCTGGCACATGACTTGGGTATGGATGTATTAGTAGAGGTGCATGATGCGGAAGAGCTGGCAACGGCCTTGACTATTCCGAACCGATTAATTGGTATTAATAATCGCAATCTTCACACTTTTGATACACGCCTTGAAACAACTTATGAATTATTAGAGCAGGTTGGCGATGATCGGATCGTAGTCACTGAAAGCGGCATTCATACAGCAGAGCATGTACAGAGCATGCGTAACCATCATGTCGATAGTTTCTTAGTGGGTGAGGCGTTTATGCGTGCAGAAGATCCGGGAGCACGGTTAGCTGAATTGTTTTTTACGAAGTGAATACATTTATGATGGCTAACTGTCTTTGTGGTGCGGGAGATAGTTAGCCAAGAATTTACGATTTAACGAGTACCGTAAACCACCATTGTTTTACCGGAAACAGACACCAAGCCTTGTGACTCTAAGGTTTTCAAAACACGACCTACCATTTCTCTAGAACAGCCTACGATACGACCAATTTCCTGACGAGTGATCTTGATTTGCATACCATCAGGGTGTGTCATCGCATCGGGTTCGCGAGTTAAATCAAGGAGAGCGCCAGCAACACGTCCAGTAACGTCTAAAAAGGCAAGATCGCTAACTTTTCGCGTAGTATTGCGCAGGCGATGAGCCATTTGGGCACATAAAGCGAGCATGAATTCAGGGTGAGATAAGCGTAACTCATGAAAGGTATCGTAGGCAATTTCGGCAATTTCACAACTGGTTTTGGTCTTTACCCAAGCGCTACGTTCTTCGTTCTCGTCGTCAAATAAACCCATTTCACCGAAAAAATCGCCTTCGTTGAGGTAGGCAACAATGATTTCTCGGCCTTCGTCATCTTCTACAATCACAGTAACAGAACCACTGATGATGTAATAAAGATGGTCGCTAGGATCGCCTGCATTGATTAACATACTTTTTGCAGCGCATTTGCGTCGATTGCAATGACTAAGAAAAGTGGTCACATTGTCGATATGTGGCGTAAAGGCAGAAACCACGTTGAACTCCTGTATCTTGCGATAGTGTTATTGTTGGCAATGGAAGCGCCATTTATCAAGTAATCATACCAGCAATTTTTATAGAGTGTCAGTCTTATGCTGCTAAATCCAATGGATATTATGCTAATCTATGCGGCATCATCAGTGAATTTAATTTTTAGGAATCAGATATATGCAAGCAACGGTCAAATGGGTAGATAACGCAATGTTCTTAGGTGAGTCAGGTAGCGGCCATAGTGTGGTGATGGATGGTCCTGCGGATCATGGTGGTCGCAATATGGGTATTCGTCCGATGGAAATGTTACTGATCGGTGTTGGTGGTTGTGCCAGCTTCGATGTAATGACTATCCTTAAGAAAGCTCGACAAGAAGTGACGGATTGTCGCGTTGAATTGAATGGTGAGCGCGCTGAAGGCGTTCCTTCGCCATTTACCAAGATGCATTTACAGTTTGTAGTCACAGGTCGTGACTTAAAAGAGAAGCAGGTGGCTAAAGCAGTTGAACTATCGGCTACAAAATATTGCTCTGCATCCATGATGATGGAAGCGGCGGGTGTTGAGTTGACTCATGGTTATGAGATTATTAATGAGACGTGAGACGTCCGATGCGAGACGCTTTAAGACACTACAACTTCAGCTATGGAGATATTAAAAAGAATTGCATGTAAGTCTCTTTTAAAGGGGCGCTTGCGCCTTAAAAGCGTCTAACTTCTCACGTCTTACGTCTCACATATTTAAAGCGCGTCCAGCGCTTTAAATAAAATAAGTCGTTTTGGTCATTACTTTCGACATAAGCGACATGCCAAATCTAACGGGTGATGGAAAATGACTGCCGCCAGCTTCCAGCGCCGATTGTTTGTGGCGCGCTTCATCTTCTAGCATTTGTTCAATGATAGCGCGGCTTTTGTGGTCGCTAGCCGGCAGTTGATCTAAATGTTTTTCTAAGTGCTGGCACACTTGATCTTCGGTAGCCGCTACAAATCCTAAGCTAACCTTGTCGCTGACTGCACCCGCTAATGCGCCCATACCAAAGGATAGTCCATAGAATAAAGGATTAAGTGCGCTACTGTGGCTATTCAGCTGTTTTAGGCGTTCATCACACCAATGTAAATGATCACTTTCTTCTTTTGCTGCAACTTCCATTTCTTCGCGAACATGGGGCAGTTTGGCGGTGAGTGATTGCCCTTGATACAGGGCTTGAGCACACACTTCACCGGTATGATTCACTCGCATTAAATTAGCGGCATGTTGGCGCTCACTATCGCTTAATTCCCCTTCTGTAATCGTGCGAGCAGGTGATGCTTTCCCGCTAGCCTTATCCCCTGTTGCCAAAGTACGTAAGGCTTTATCCGACTCGGTAATAAAGCGATCAATAAAAGATAAATGCGGGCTGCTTGGCATAGCCACTCCTATTTTTCATAGTGGTAACGACATGAAATGATGGTCAATCCAGTGTCATCTAGGGTATAAACTAAGCGATTGGTATCGTCAATTCTACGAGACCAAAAGCCGGTCAAATTTTCTTTTAATGGTTCAGGTTTTCCGATGCCATGATAAGGGCTTCGCAACGTATCAATGATTAGCTTATTAATACGTTTGAGTGTTTTTTTATCCTGATTTTGCCAATAAGTGTAATCCGCCCATGCTTCTTTCGTCCATGAAAGTTTATTAGTCATTAATCAACCCATGCTCTGTCGTTTGGCCTGAATGATATTGCTTTAATGATTTGTCCAAATGAGCCGCATTAGCTGGGCTTTTAAGTAGGTGAACCGTCTCCATTAACCCGTTGAACTGATCCAAGGACATAATGACAGCATCGCCAGCATCGCGTCGATTAATGATGGTGTAGTCCGCATCATCCACCACTTGATCTAAAACACTTTTTAATCGACTTCTTGCGTCAGAAAAATTAATAACTCTCATTTAATACACCACTTGCACAACATTCAGTACAAGTATAACTTGTACTGAATGTTGTGCAAGTTAATTAGCTTGTGGTTGTTTCTCTTTCTATTGCTCGATAGGCGATGTCATCACGATAATACACATCATCCCACGCAATAGCGTGTGTGAGTTTATACGCATTCGCTTGCGCTTCGGTAACGTTGTTACCTAACGCGGTGGCACATAATACTCGTCCGCCGTTGGTTTGTACCTGTTCGTTATTCATTACCGTGCCGGCGTGGAAGACTTTGCTGCTCATATTGTCTTCTGTGGGCAAGCCGCTAATGACATCACCTTTGCGATAACTATTAGGATAGCCGCCTGCCGCTAATACCACTCCTACTGCTGGGCGTGAGTCCCATTTTGTTGTGCATTGATCAAGCTTGCCGTCTAAGGCGCTTAGACAAAGAGATGCTAGGTCAGATTGTAGGCGTAGCATAATAGGTTGTGTTTCGGGATCACCAAAGCGACAGTTGTACTCGATAACCTTGGGTGTACCATCTTCTGCAATCATCAAACCTGCATATAAAAAGCCGGTGTAATCATTACCTTCCGCAGCCATTCCTGCCACGGTAGGCTCGATCACTTCTTTCATGATGCGTTGATGAATCTCGGGTGTGACCACTGGTGCGGGAGAGTAAGCGCCCATGCCGCCGGTGTTAGGGCCAAGGTCGCCATTAGATGCGCGCTTGTGATCTTGGCTAGTGGCCATTGCTAGGCTGTTCTTGCCGTCGACCATGACAATAAAGCTAGCTTCTTCGCCAACCAGAAATTCTTCGATAACCACTTTACAGCCAGCGTCACCAAAGGCATTGCCAGACAGCATGTCTTTTACCGCATCTTCAGCTTGTCCAAGTGTTTCGGCAACAATAACGCCTTTACCTGCAGCAAGGCCGTCGGCTTTGATGACGATAGGCGCGCCTTTTTCTTGGAGGTAAGCTAGAGCGAGGCTTTCATCGGTAAATGTTTGGTAGTCGCCGGTAGGTATATTGTGACGTTCTAAAAAATCTTTAGTGAATGACTTAGAGCCTTCTAGTTGAGCAGCGCCTTGGCTTGGGCCAAAGCACTTTAGTTGGCGTGATTGAAAATAATCGACAACGCCTTCAACTAATGGTGCTTCGGGGCCAACAATAGTGAGGCCAACGTTATTTGCTGCTGCAAAATCGGCAAGCGCTTCAAATGCCATCGTATCAATGGCGATGTTTTCTAGTTTTTCTTCTAGTGCTGTACCGGCATTGCCGGGCGCAACAAACACCTTTTCCACACCTGCGCTTTGCGCAGCTTTCCATGCAAGCGCATGTTCGCGGCCACCAGAGCCAATCACTAAAACATTCATGTTGTTTACCTGTTTACTTATTTGCTTAAGGTGATATCACCTAATTAAATTTTTATAATTTGGCGGGTTCATTTAATGTTTAAAATGTCTCATGCCAGTAAACACCATTGCCATACCATACTCATCAGCAGCGGCGATGACTTCGTCGTCGCGCATGGAGCCGCCAGGTTGTATAACACAGCTTACGCCCACTTTAGCCGCGTTATCCATGCCATCGCGGAATGGGAAGAAGGCATCGCTGGCCATAATGGAACCCTCGACACTTAAGCCTGCATGTTCTGCTTTAATAGCAGCAATGCGAGCGGAGTTTACGCGGCTCATTTGGCCTGCACCCACACCAATAGTGCGACCATCTTTGGCGTAGACAATGGCGTTAGACTTGACCATTTTGGCCACTTTCCAAGTGAATAGCATGTCGCGTATTTCGGCTTCGGTCGGTTGGCGTTTAGTCACTACTTTTAGATCATCGGCGCTAATCATGCCAAGATCGCGATCTTGCACTAACAGACCGCCGTTAACGCGTTTGAAGTCGAGGCTTTTGGCTGCTTGGCTAAACTCGCCACAGATTAATAGACGAACATTTTTCTTCGCTGCAATAATGTCGTTCACACCCTCTGCGACGCTTGGCGCAATAATCACTTCAACGAATTGCTTGTCGATAATCGCTGTCGCTGTTGCCGCATCTAGTTCGCGGTTAAACGCGATGATGCCACCGAATGATGATTCAGGGTCTGTGGCGAAGGCTTTTTCGTAAGCGGCTAATAAGTTAGTGTCAGTCGCAACACCACAAGGGTTAGCGTGTTTAACAATGACGCAGGCAGGCGCATCAAATAATTTAACGGTTTCTAATGCAGCATCAGTATCGGCAATATTGTTAAACGATAAAGCCTTACCTTGTAATTGTGTAGCGGTTGATACGCTAGCGTCGCTTGCATTCGCCTCTACATAAAATGCACTGTTTTGATGTGGATTCTCGCCGTAACGCATATCTTGTGTTTTAACAAATTGCGCATTAAACGTGCGTGGGAAATTTTCGTTGCCACCGGGTACTAGACGACCAAAATAATTGGCGATCATGCCATCGTACGCCGCAGTGTGCTCATAGGCTTTAATCGCTAAATCAAAGCGAGTATTTAGAGAGGTGCTGCCATTGTTATTATTCATCTCTTCAATCACTGTCGCGTAATCAGCTGCGTTAACCACGATGTTAACAAAGGCGTGATTTTTTGCTGCCGCTCGCACCATGGTTGGGCCACCGATATCGATATTTTCTACCGCGTCTTCTAGCGAGCAATTTTCTTTCGCTACGGTTGCTTCGAATGGGTATAGATTAACGACGACCATATCTATTGCATTAATATCATGCTCTTGCATCACATCGCCATCAATATCGCGACGGGCTAAGATGCCACCGTGAATTTTAGGGTGTAAGGTTTTCACGCGTCCGTCCATCATCTCGGGGAAACCGGTGTAGTCAGATACTTCGATCGCTGGAATTTGGTTGTCGCAGAGTAGGCGATAAGTTCCGCCGGTTGATAAAATTTCTACGCCTTGTTGGTGCAAGGCTTGCGCAAATTCAACGATACCGGTTTTGTCTGACACGCTAATAAGGGCGCGTTTAACGGTGACGAGATCAGTGTGGGGCATGAGTATGTTTATCCTGTGAGTGAAAGTTATAAGTGAAGGTATTGATATAAGAGGTGTTTTTAACGTTAAAACAAAAAAGGGATGCGTGTTAAACGTATCCCTTTTCTAAATAAAAAACTAATGGTTAAAGTAAGCCATACTGCTTTAATTTTTTGCGTAAAGTACCGCGATTTAAGCCAAGAATTTCAGAGGCTTTAGTTTGATTTTGACGTGTATTTTTCATCACGACTTCAAGTAATGGCGCTTCGATTTCAGCCAGTACCATATTGTAAATATCGCTAACGTTTTGTCCGTCTAAGTGACGAAAGTAGTTTTCCATGGTGGTTTCTACACAGGCGCGCAACGATTGGTTTTGTGTGTTGTTGTCGATAGGTGAGACGGTGGCACCGTTAGTTTGTTGCAATTCTGATGTTTGAAACGGTGTATCGATAACGGTGTTTTCAGCTGTGTTCATGCGGCTATTTCCCCTGTTAATTTTTCTGTTATTAGTAATTGTTGATTAAAAAATTCGGTAATGGCATTCAGTTGTTCTTGTGAGTCTTCAATGCGATTAAAACGATGTCTAAAGTCATCATAATGCGTAGCTAATACATGTTGCTCGGCATTATGGCTATGTTGTTTGAGATACCAGCCGACATGTTTACGAGCAATGCGCAGGCCCATAAGCTCGCCATAAAAGTAATGTAATTCCTTAATATGCTGGCTCAGTGTTAAGCAAACTTCTTCAGCGGAGGGCTTTTTTAAATGTTGCCCTGTAGCGAGATAATGATTAATTTCCCTGAAAATCCAAGGGTTGCCTTGGGCGGCACGCCCGATCATCACAGCAGCAGCGTCGGTATGTTGCAGCACCATTTTGGCTTTTTCTGCCGAATAAATATCGCCGTTCGCAAACACTGGGATTGAAATCTGCTGAACTATTTCCGCGATGGTGTCATATTCTGCATGCCCTTTAAATGCACATGCTCGTGTACGCCCGTGAACAGCTAGTGCCTGAATGCCACTGTCTTCGGCAATCTGTGCAATCGTTACGCCATTGCGTAACTCTGGACTCCAGCCGGTACGTATTTTTAATGTCACGGGAATGTCGACAGCACCAACAACCGCGTTGAGTATTTCGCTGACGAGTTTTTCATCTTTTAATAATGCTGAGCCTGCGGCTTTTTTGCAGACTTTTTTGGCAGGACAGCCCATATTAATATCGATAACATCAGCGCCCATTTTGGCATTGGTTTTCGCAGCAGCGGCCATCATTTCTGGATCGTTGCCGGCAAGCTGTACCGAGCGAATGTCTTTGCGATTAGCACGGTCTTTTATGCTAGTTAATGAAGAGAGTCGTTGTTGGCTTTTGCGGCTAGACCATAGGCGTTCATCAGACGTGACCATCTCGGATACCGTCATGCCTGCACCTAATTCGCTGCATAGACGACGGAACGGTTCGTCAGTGACACCTGCCATCGGGGCAAGGATCGTTGGTTGTTGTATTGACCAAGAGCCTATCGTAAACATATCTGTCTCGGAGATGCCGGAACGGTGCTGTTCTCATTATATTTGTTCATGCAGTCTGTTAGCAACTTGATCTTGCAGACAGGGTGCAGGTCAAAAAATGGTTGTTTTTTGGACAGTTCCAAAAAGGACGCATATCATACCGCCACGGTGATGGCGATGAAAGTAAAAATGTCACAAATTGGTCATTTTATTGTCAATTTTCAGACGTAGATGTGGATGCTTGTGTCGGGGTAGCCGCAAGTATTTGCAATCGGTAGTTCACGGCCTTTTCTCCAGGGTCGACAATAGCAAGTGATAACTGAATGGATTGTTTGGCAGGCATCATCGTTTCTCCAAACAGTTGGCCTTTAACATATTCGTTTGGCTGAAAAGCGCGGCTAGCGATAGGTTTGCCTTTAATGTCTAGGAATATGAGTTCGATGTTGGGGAAAGGTTGCTGAAAATCTGCATTGTTGGCAATAATAGCATCGACGATAAGTGCATTTTTTTCTTCAGGATGGCTACGTACTACGAGGTGAGTTGAGCGGATTTGAGTGATGTCTTCCACCTTCGCGAGCTGGCAGCCTAGAATCTTACATGCGTTGGCATAATAGCTTTGGTAAGGTGGCTTTGTGCTCCATTCGTCAAATTGAAGCCAAGCGATTTGTGCCATTAAGCAAGCCAGCAAAAATATGCAGCCTATTAGCCAAGGCCAGACTTTGGCTTTAGGTTTTTCTTCGGTAAAGCTAATCTCGTCTCGTTCAAATTGTAAGTTAAGTGTGGGCTCTTCTTGGGGTAATTCGGTATTGGTGCTTGGGACTTCGTCCGTGTTCTCTATGTTGTCAGCTGTGTTGCTAGTCTTTGTAGATGGAACGAAAGCGGCTTTTGGGTCACTATCTTCGTCAACTAATAGGCCTTCTGTCCAGCTATCATCGTCTTCATTTTCATTTTCGATATTGTCATTTATAGAGCTGCTATCTACTATTTTATCGGCGCTTGCGTCTTGTAAGTCGTTGTTGATAATGTCGAGAAATAGATGGTCGGTTTTATCGGGATTCTCGTTTATAAAATTTTCTATAGGTGCTTCTATGGATTGTTCTATAGGTTGCTCTATAAGCGCGTCGTCAATAGTGTCATCTGTTCTGCTAGCATTAATTGGCAGGTGTTCATCGTTGCTGCTGTTTGAGAAAGGCCTGTTTGAAAAATGCCTGTCTGCAGTGGGCGAGAGGTCGAAGTCAGACTTCGTTGGCTTGGCTAATAATGCTTCGGTTGCTTCCGCTTCGCGTAATAACTCTAAAGCCCAGCTTTCATCTGGCTCATCGTTAGCGCTGTCACTGTTTGAAAATTCGCTAGCAACTGATTCGTAATGTTTGGTTGGGGGTTGTGTTATCTGATGGCGTTCTATGGTATTTGTCGCGCTGTCTTCAGGTTCGTTTGCGGTATCGTTTGTTAACGGTGAAGGCGTCGACGTGGGCTGCTTCTCCTGTGAAGAATTTTGTGATGTGTTATCTGAAGTGTCTGATAACTCTACCGCGTCTTTTTGATCGTTTTCGTTATTCAGTAAATGTGCTCGGGCATTAAATACACGTAAGCATGAACCGCATCGAACGGAGCCGTTAGCGACCTGCAGTACCTCCGGTGTCACGCGAAATGCGGTGGCGCACTGAGGGCAGCGGGTGATGTTGTCGTTTGCTGTATTCACGTAATGGGTATGGCCAATGTAAACTTTTAGCGTTAAGCGCTAGTAGCGGGTGAATGTCGGTATCCTGTTAATCGAACCCATTCTTCTTTCTGCGTAACAGGGTCGAAAGTAATGTGATCGCTATAGGCATCCATTACCGTATTTGCCTGATGATGTAATATACCTGAAAGACAAATTTTTCCATTCGGTTCAATGAGTTGAATAAGTTGATCAGCAAGCGCCACTAATGGCCCTGCTAAAATATTTGCCAGCATCATTTGAGTGGTTTGCTGAGGGCAGTCTTCGGGTAAGTAAACATCAAAACGTTCGGCTGCTAGTTGGTTGCGCTGTAAATTATCTTGCGTAGCGAGAAGTGCTTGTGGATCAATATCTATGCCTGTTGCTTGTTTCGCACCAAGTAATAGAGCCGCGACACCTAAAATTCCAGAGCCGCAACCAAAGTCAATCACGTGTTGATCATCGAGTGTTTGCTTTGCTAGCCATTGTAAGCATAAGAAGGTCGTTGGATGTGTGCCAGTGCCAAATGCTAAGCCGGGGTCTAGTAGAATATTGATGGCTTCTGGCGCAGGAGGTGCTATCCAGCTAGGGCATATCCACAAATTATCAGCACATTGAATAGGGTGGTAGTTTTGCATCCACTCCCGTTCCCAGTCTTTATCTTCTAATTGCTCCCAGCGCAGCTGTAGCGAATTAGAGGTGCTGTCTGACTGTTCTTGTTGAGCAGAGTGCTGAAGGGGGTGCTGACGGGAGTGCTTAAGTGAGTGCTGAGATAGCTGCTGCGATAAAAGCCATTCAATAGAGTCGGTATTGATGTCAGCATCAAATAGCCCGACTATACGGGTGTGATCCCATAGTGGCGTTTCCCCAAGAGCAGGCTCTAAGATAGGTTTTTCTGTATTGCCCTGGGGAATGTGTTCTTTAAAGGTGACGGACACCGCCCCAGCATTGAGTAAAGCATCTTCAATCGCTGTGGCGTTGTTGTTATCGGTATCCGCAAAAAGCTGTAACCAAGGCATATTATAGGCCAAGCTTCTTTTCTAGATAGTGAATATTAACTCCGCCTTCGGCAAAGGCGCTGTCGCGGACGAGGTCTTGTTGCAATGGTATGTTAGAGCGAATACCTTCAATGACCATCTCGTCTAATGCATTACGCATGCGGCGTAAAGCAATCTCGCGAGTCTCGCCATGGGTGATGACTTTCGCAATCATCGAATCATAAAATGGCGGCACTTTGTAACCAGAGTACAGGTGTGAGTCAACACGTACACCAAAGCCGCCAGGAGGGTGGTAGGTGGTCACTAAGCCGGGGCTAGGGATAAATGTTTTAGGGTCTTCTGCATTAATACGACATTCAAATGAATGGCCTCGAATTACCACATCTTCTTGTTTAATGCTGAGTTTTTCGCCGCAGCAAACACGAATTTGTTCTTTGATAAGGTCAACACCGGTAATCATTTCTGATACGGGATGCTCTACCTGAATACGGGTGTTCATTTCAATAAAGTAAAAGCCGCCATCTTCATATAGGAATTCGAACGTACCCGCACCACGATAACCAATATCATTACAGGCTTTAATACACGAGGCGTAAACGCCTTCGCGAATATCATCTGGGATGCCGGGTGCAGGCGCTTCTTCAATCACTTTTTGATGGCGGCGCTGCATAGAGCAGTCACGATCACCCAAGTGAATGGTGTTGCCTTGGCCGTCGGAAATGATTTGTATTTCTACGTGACGTGGGTTCTGTAAAAACTTTTCCATATAAACGGTATCATCGCCAAAAGCGGCACCCGCTTCTGATTTTGTCACATGGATGGAGTTTATGAGTGCAGATTCAGTATGCACAACTCGCATGCCGCGACCGCCGCCACCTGCTGCGGCTTTAATAATAATGGGGTAGCCAATGCGTTTAGCGATGCGCATGCACTCTTCTTTGTCTTCCGGTAATTCGCCGTCAGAGCCGGGTACGGTGGGAACGCCCGCTTTTTTCATTGCTTCAATCGCGCAGACTTTGTCGCCCATCATGCGTATCACGTCGGCGTCGGGGCCAACAAAGATGAAGCCGCTTTTTTGTACTTGTTCTGCGAAATCAGCATTTTCAGCGAGAAAGCCATAGCCCGGATGTACTGCCATGGAGTCGGTGATTTCCATCGAGCTAATAATGGCGGGAATGTTGAGGTAGCTTTCTTTTGAAGCATTGGGACCAATGCAAATCGCTTCATCCGCTAAGCGAACGTGTTTTAAATCACGATCGACTTTAGAGTGGATCGCTACTGTTTTGATGCCAAGCTCTTTACATGCGCGTAAAATGCGTAAGGCAATTTCGCCGCGGTTGGCGATAACCATTTTTTCAATCATGAGCCAAATTCTCTATAGGTGACAGTCGTTAAACGATGTTGTCAGCATTGGTGCTTAAGTGCTAATGCCGACATTAATAGTTAAAAGCAGTGGTAACAACTAGCGCTTAAACAATGGTCACTAACGGCTGGTCAAACTCTACTGGTTCGCCGTCGTCGACAAGAATCGCTTCAACGACGCCTGTTTTATCCGCTTCGATTTGGTTCATCATTTTCATGGCTTCAATAATACAGATAACATCACCCGCTTTTACATGCTGGCCGACTTCAACAAATGATGGTGAGCTTGGGCTAGGTGAACGATAGAAAGTTCCAACCATTGGTGACTTTACTAAATGACCTGATGGTGCGGCTTCTGCTGCCGGTGCTTGTTCTGTTGCGACTGCTGCGGCAACTGGAGCAGCGGCTGGTGCTGCAGCCGGTGCTTGTTGAATGTATTGTGGTTGGAATGATTGCGCGAGATGATTGTTGCCGCGACTAATGCGTACCGACTCTTCACCTTCTTTTATTTCTAGTTCACCAATATCTGACTCTTCAAGTAACTCGATCAGTTTTTTGATTTTGCGAATGTCCATAAAGCTTCTCTCTTATGCTGTCTGTAAAAATGTTAAAAAAATAGGGTTTGTTTCGTTTTACTACTGTTTTTCTAGGGTATTAACCGCAGCGGTTAAGGCCAGTTCATAACCTATCGCGCCTAAGCCACAGATAACGCCTTCAGCGATGTCTGAAAAATACGAATGTTGGCGAAATTCTTCTCGGCTATGCACATTGGATAGGTGGATTTCAATAAATGGAATCTCTGTCGCACTCAGTGCATCGCGTAAGGCAATGCTGGTGTGAGTGAAGGCAGCGGGGTTGAATAAAATAAAGTCGACTTGTTCTTTTTTCGCATCATGAATACGGTCAATTAACTCATATTCGGCGTTGCTCTGTAGGCACAAAAGGTGATGGCCTTTGTCATGCGCGATGGTACTGAGGGAAAGGTTGATATCGTCTAGTGTAGTAGAGCCATAAATATCGGGCTCACGAGAACCCAGCAAATTAAGATTTGGGCCGTGTAAAACCAATATTGTTGCCATAGTGATTGCTCTGTCAGAAATCTATTGATAAAGCGGCAGAAAAACGCGTATTGATGGCGGCCGCTACATAATAGGTGATAAGTGTGACGGAAAATAAAGGTCTTGTCTATGTAAAAACGAATTTTGTTGTTTTGCGAGCATTTTCGGCGATTTTAAAAGAAGTTACCGTAATTAGGTTGTCGTTTTATTATGGCTAGGTAGTTTTCAAGTAAATGCTTCTTCGAAGTTGCTTGCTTTTCGATCTTCTTTTCGGTGTTTTTTTAAGGTTTTTGCTGAACTTCGGATAAGTTCGTCGAATATGCGGTTAATTGTAGGTTAACTTCGGGTTAAAGTTGCTCAATTAACTGTTTGAAGTCATTTGGGTTTAAAATCTGCGGTAAAATAGTTGCCGGTGTTAGCTCATCGCCTTTGAAAAGGAGGTAGAGTGGTACGCCACCACGCCCATACTCATCTAATAACGCCGTTATCTCCTCGTTATAACGAGTCCAATCCCCTTCGAGTAAATAAACTCCTTTATCTTTCATGGCTTGTAGGGTTTCATCAGTGAACACGCGTTTTTCATTCCATTTACAGGTAATGCACCAGTCGGCGGTTAAATTGACGAAGATGGTAGCATTGTTGTTACGTAGCTGTGTGAGAGTGGCGCTGGTGTATGGTTCCCATAAGCCGTGAGAGCTTGTGGCTTGGGGATCGTCTTCATATCCAATTCTCTGATTGTTTTGCCAAATAATGGCAACGATGGCAATACAGGATAGCATCACTGTGAGGCTTTTAAGGCGCGGCTTGATGCCGGAAATCCACAAGCTAAACAATATGGCAAACACACCTAAAAGGCTCAACACAATGCCATCGCTACCCACCTGTTGACCTAATACCCATAACAACCAAATACTTGTAAGGTAAAGAGGGAAGGCTACCGCTTGCTTAAAAGTTTCCATCCATTGCCCGGGTTTTGGTAGTAAGCGGTTAAGTTGAGGTAGATGGCTAAGGAGTAAAAAGGGTAAGGCCATGCCAAAGCCAAGAGCAGCAAATATCAGTAAGGCAATGGGGGTGGGTTGTGTTAAAGCATAGCCTAATGCCGTTGCCATAAACGGCGCAGTGCAGGGGCTGGCAACCACTGCTGCGAGTACGCCAGTGAAGAATGAGCTGCTGGTGCTATTTCCCTGAGTTAAGGATTGCCCCATACCCATCCAGCTTCCGCCTAATTGAATGCGCCCAGATAGGCAAAGTCCCATAATAAAAAATAAAAAAGCGAGGAAGGTAATTACCGAGGGAGACTGTAGTTGAAAGCCCCAGCCCACGGCTTTACCGGCATCGCGTATCAATAATAATAGTCCTGCAATAACTACAAAAGTGAGCACGCAGCCTAATGTGTAGCTCCAGCCATGGCGAATACGTGACCGAGTATCGGTATGATTAGCTAGTGATAAGGCTTTAATGGATAACACCGGAAATACACAAGGCATAAGATTAAGAATCGCGCCTCCGCCAATAGCCAGTAATAACATTAGCAAGGTGATAGAAAGAGTACTTTGAGTGTTGCTGGATGTTGTGTTTTGTTGAGGTGAGTTTCCATCATGGGCTAACGTGACGCGTATTTCAGATACTTGATTGTTTTGAATACTAAAGTTTTTTGTTTCTGGGGGGTAACATAATCCCGCGTCTGCACAGCCTTGATAAGTGACCGAGAGTTGTATTGAGTTGTTATCGTTGATGGCCGCAGGAAGCGCACTTCTGTTAATAATGGCTTGTGTATAGGTGTAATATTTTTCTACATCCTTTTCGAAAATCACATCGTAAGAGACTTCGCCAGCAGGTCGAGTAGCATCGACCTTGTCCCCGTTAATAAAAAAACGAAATTGTTCTCCGTATAAAAAATATTTTTCCTCAATCACCCATTCCGCAATGATACTCGTGTCGGAAGCGCGAATAGATAGCTTGTAGGCCTCATCAACCGTTAAAAATTCTTCAGTACTTTCTGCAAATGGGTTGGTAAACGTATTTTGAAACGAGTTGCTAGTTTCGCTTGTTAGCGATTGCTTATTATTTTGCGGTAAGTTTATAGATGACGCTTCGGATGGAGAGAAAGCGTCTGACTGCTGAGCGTATAAGGTGTGGCTGGTTAATGCTGTTGCTATACACAATATCATTAGACAGAGCGTTTTTAGCCAGTCGTTATTTAAGCGAGTGGGAGCTGTATGGGGGAAGATGGGTACTGCAGTAACATTCATGGCTTATCGCTGATCAAAAGAAAAAGGTGATTGAGGAATTAATGCTATTAACTTTCTACTATAGCTAGCTTTCACTGAATATAACATGACAGTTGATCCGATAAGTTGACCCGATAAGTTGATCCGGTAAATAGTGTGGTACATGACCTAGTAGATGAAGTAGTAAACCCCAGTAAGTAAATGATGTGATTTAGGACATTCTTACTGCCTATTTGTTCAGCGCTTTTATTTCCCTAGCCGTGATGTGTGGTCTTCAGAGCTGTTCATAGCATTTTCTGCTTATCTCATCGTTGATCTGTCTAGATTCCCGTGTCTTTCCTCAGAGCTTTGCTATATTTAATAGAGTCAGGCCGCATGCAGAATCTATTTGTAAAGGCGCTTATTTAAGCATCGCTTATGTATAAAAAACCTTATCCACCTAAAAGAATGAACCTATGACATTACATCGCCGCCTCATCTTTGCTGTTATTGCACTAATTCTGTTTTTATTAACGGCGAATATGATTATCACACTATACAATGCACGTTTAAATATTTATCAACAGTTAAAAGTACACTCCCAAGATACCGCAACCTCTTTAGGGTTTAGCCTCTCTCAGGCGGCATTAGATAAAGATAATGTGCAAATGAGCCTAATGGTCGACGCTATTTTTGACCGTGGTTATTATCGTCGTATTACCTTTAAGGGCTTGGAAGGCGAAGAGGTGATTAATCGCGTTTTGCCGCTAAGCTCGACCGATGTGCCGAATTGGTTTATTCGTTGGTTGCCATTGCCTGAGCCGGCAGGTAGTGCGCAGGTAAGTTCGGGTTGGTATCAGTTAGGTGAAATCGAGGTGGTGAGTCACCCCGGTTTTGCTTATCAAGATATGTGGCGTTCATTTAAAGAGCAACTGTGGCTCTTTTTGGTGACCGCGGTGTTATGTTATTT
>AEVK01000103.1 GCA_000209515.2 gamma proteobacterium IMCC1989 | reverse complement strand
CGTTAACCAACTAATAATTTGTTCCGCATTCGCCCCAGTTGCCGTCGCGGCTGAATAACAATCGCCACCGAGCTGGTGTAGCAAACTAGTACCATTGCTAAGTCGGAAGAGAAATGAGAAAAATTAAAATGGGGTTTATAACTTGTCATTATTGGTCCGGTAAGTCGGCCTACATCGACGCATTAATTCATGGCTTCATTAAGGTACTTTATAAAATTACGCTTAGCTTTATGGCGTGTGCGTAACTCTTCTTCCATCAAAGTGAATGCTTGTTTGTGCGCCTGATTTTGTAAACTATTGCGGCATTCCATCAAAAAAATAATGCCTTGTTTATAAGCATCATTATTAGCTTGCCTAATATTCACCTCAACCAAACGTTGATAAAGTGGCATCGTGATCGTTGGTTGTTTATAAAAGGCGTTAATCACCGCATACAGCGACTCTTGACTAATCTTGAACTTATTCACCAAGGTTAATGCGTTGTCAGGCTTATTTTCATGTAGATATAAGTCGATAAGATGATCCAGTTGACGTATTAAAGAATAGTTTTCTTTTGATTTCTCAACGTTATCATGCAAAATCGAAAACACTTTATCATGCCAACGTTTGCGCTCACCACATTGCTCCGCTAAATCCAGTAGCTGCTTATAGTTGTTGATGCCAGATTGGACTTGATAAATTTCCCATTGCTTTTGTAGTGCGGCGGCAAGATCACCTTTGTGTAAAAAAAGTTTGAGCTCTACCCTCTCTATATCAACGTTTCTGTCATACATTGTCGATCGAGGAGATGACTTTTTTTGCCATTGTTTGGCTTTACTCAACCACATGTCAACCTGCGGCCACAAGTCCAATGCTATTAAGCGTTCACACAGTCCGACACAATCCCGCACTTCAGTTGCCATTTTTTCTAACAGAACAATTTCAGCTGCCGTGTCATCTGTCGCTTGGGCATGAGCGATCAATAGGTGGGATAAGCGTAAGTAGGGGGATTTCTTATCCCAATCCGCCTGTGGAGGCAACGGCGGTAAGGCATCCCAAATGGCTTGCTTATGTTGTACATACAAACGCAAGCCCTCTTCGCCCAGTAAATCATAATATGCATCCGGAATAGCGGGGTAAAAGTCACTGCAATCAGAGTCTTCTACCGATTCTAAATAACTGACTAATTGCTCATTATCCCAGCCTGTTCTTGCTAGCGTCACAATATGTAAGGCTTGTAAGGTCTCTTCAATATCGAGACGAAAACCACCAGAATCATCGATAGTCTCTAGGGCTTTATTCAAACGCTGCAAGCCGTAATCTACCAACTCCAGCGCTTTATTGGCTTCAAGATTCGGTGCCTGTTTCTCTAGTAAATCTATTGCTGGTTCGGCTTGGGCAAAATAACTGCGTACCTGGGCGTAACGATAATAATTGCGGTTGTAAGGTAAGGCGGCGGTAATGCGTTTTTTGATGGCTTTAGCATCTATTTTATTCAGTGCGAGATCCGCACGTAAAGACCATTGCTCGCGCAGTACCCGATCATGCTCCATCAGCGCGATGAGTTCGCCTTGCAATTGTGATTTGTCCAGCTTATTCAAATACGCTTGTATGCGCTCTATAGGCTTACCCGATTCCAGCTTAGATTGCTCGCTACTCTCTTGCCGATAAGCGAGCGCCACGGCCACGCAGTGTTTACAAAAGTCAAAACCATCAGATGCGGGGCAATCGCAACTGCCATCAAAGTTACGCGATGTATGACGTAAGGTTACAGCGTAGGTTTCACTACCTGCGACTAACGCGGTGATAGTGGTGCCTTTTTTATTCCATTCTATGACTGCGCCAGAGGTAAAGTAATCTTTTCCTCGGCCAAAGGCACCCTTGCCCGCTAGGGCAATTAATTGTTTATCTGTGATCATGGTTGTTTTAACCTTTGCTATCTAATGATTAGCTATGTGCCTTTATAGCAAGTTACTCGTACGGGATTTGATGCTAAAGGCGTATATTAGCGTGTTTGTTTATCAGTGTCTGCGCTGCTGTAGCTGATGAACTCAGTGGAGAGAAGATATTGTGTAAACGAATGATATCGCCGATTCTTTTACTTTGTGATTTGTGTTATTTTTGGCAGGTTATTTTTTCTCTACATTCATCCATCCATTATTAGGGCAGTTAATATGAAAGTACAATCCGTGTTGGATACTATTGGTAATACCCCTCACATTAAAACCCAACGTTTGTTTGGCGATAAACAGAATGTATGGATTAAAAGTGAG
>AEVK01000104.1 GCA_000209515.2 gamma proteobacterium IMCC1989 | reverse complement strand
CCCGCCGTTTATATTGGTGCCTTTTAAGGCTACTTTTCTTGCTTCGATATCATTTTTTTGCCATTGTTTTTGCATGTTTTCTACCATGCCATTACCACGTAAAGCAACAGCATTACGTTGTGCGCTTTGAGCAATGTTATTTGTATGAATACTTAGGCCGGTTGCTTTTTGTAGTTGCTGTCTAGACAATCGCTCGTTTAAAAAAGCGAGTACAGCAAGAACGATGCTGGCTACAAGAGCAAAAACGCCTAGCATTGGGTGTAGTCCGAAAATGACTAATAAAAATATAGGTGCCCAAGGTAAATCAAAAAAAGCAGCAAAAGTGGGAGAGGTTAAAAAACTGCGCAAATTGTTTACATCTGCAAGTGCTTGTTTTTTGTCATGGCTAGGAGATTTATCACAATTATTCAGCACTGACATGGTGTAGGCTTTTTCTGCTAGCGCATCGGCAGTGACTTCTCCGTGAGCGCTCAACGCGCGCGAGCGAACATAATCTAAAAGACCGAAAAACAAATATAAAAGTGTCGTAATAAGCAACAAGCCAACCAATGTTGGAATGTTGGCGCTGGCAAGTACGCGATCATAAATTTGCATCATAAATAATGGACTCGTTAAATAGAGTACATTGATGACAAATGAAAATAGCACCATACTACGTAGTTTTTTGAACCAAAAAAAACGCGCTTCTAATTGACTTTTGGGGGGGATATTTGTGTTAGACATAAAAGATGTAAATGACCAATTCTGTTAAGTGGTTTTTGCCAGAGAATGCAACATTAACCTCCTTGATATGCCTGTTTTAGTTTAGCATTATTAGACTTTTGGGTATATGTTGTCATACGATTTAGGCCTGTTGTTACAAGCCATTACGCTTTTCTTTCTCAGTTCTTTCTACAGGTTCTTAGATAACGACTGGATATGTGCTCGTAATTCCGGAAAGCCTTCAAGCCCGTTAAAAAAGCGTATTTTTTTAGCGGCTAAGGTATGGTTTGTAGGCAGTTCATTTATCATCATGTAAGTGGTGAATGTTTCCACTACTTCTTCGTCTCCGCCAGCTCTTTCTGCATAAGATGTCACAAAGTTGCCCTCTGTTTTGGGCGAGCCGTCTCCGGGGTAATCAAAAGGGCGTTTACGACGGATAGGTTGTTCGACCATGTCGCCATCAAAGGATTGAGAGAATAATTCAATCGCGTTGCGAGTGAGGCAAATATAGTGACCCATTTCGTGAACGATTGTCCAATCTAGTGTTGCGCGACGAGGAGTGACGGGGCGTATGGCATCGCTCAGGTCTATCTCTTTTTCTAGTAAATATTTGGCTATTGATAATCTGTAGCCTTTTCTACCGATATCATTTTCGCCATCGCCACTAAATTGTCCCGCCCACCGTCTACCAGCCATAACATTAAACTGGATAATGCCTTTTCTATATGATTCGGGGAATAGTGCTTTTATGCGCTCCCATCCATAAGTGCCAAGATTTTTGCTGTGTTTGTCAGGGGTGTATTTGTCTTCTAACTTACTTTTTTTAACTTCAAATACCGCATGGTAACGGCCATTAAATAACTCATAGTCTTCTGCATGAGTAGAAAAAGGCGTAAATAAAAGTATCAGTAATAATGTGGTAAGTGAGAGGATGGGTGTCGAAAATGTCGATGCTTGAAAAAAGGCGTGCATAGCTTTTAAATGTTCCTGAATAGCTCGTAAAAATAGCTGCATAAACTCAATTTCCTGTTAAAAATCGACCTGTTAAATTTTTTAGTGTTTATACGCAGTAGAGTACGAATAAGTGGCTAGTTACTGTTAGATATTATAGACCATGTAGTGAGTGAATAAGCGTATAATAGCTTTATTGAAAGTTATTTATCGTCGACTACTATTTATAATAGAGTTGCTTATTATTATCGTTTTTTATGATTACTGAATATCGTGCTATCTAGTTTTTATAGCAGATACCGGGTTCCAAATTTTTGATGTTATTCTAATAACAATACGGCATATTTATGGTGTTCTTTTTCCAATTTTTCTCTCGTGTTTGGTGTTTAGCACAATTCCAATATCGACCTATTTTGTTGCTAAGCGTTTTATTGCCTTTGCTTTCTGCCTGCGTTGGTGAGCCTCCTCATGAACAGAGCGAATTGGCTCTAAAGGGTGTTAATACAACCTTGCCCAGTTTAGAACGAAGTGAAATGCAATGGCAGGATATGCACTATCTTGCAGCTGATGCAGAACCTTGGTGGCAGCAATTTGACGATGTGGTGTTACATAACTTAGTCACATTGACGCTTGAAAACTCGAAAGATATCGCATTGGCGGTGGCAAGGTTAGATGAAGCGATTGCAACCGCTGGTGGATCACGTGCAGATCTTTTTCCGACTCTTAATCTTGATGGGCAAGCAGGGGTGAGTAGTACTGATCTTGAAGAGGCTGGTTTGCAATCAAATGCTACTCGAACAAATACTCATTCCATCAACTTCGCTTTAGCATGGCAAGCGGATGTTTTTGGGCGTCTACGCAATTTATCTGCGGCAGATAAGGTGCGTTTGCAGGCTCAATCTTCAAGAGTAAGAGATGCTCAGCGCGTAATTGTTGGCCAGATAGTACAAAATTATTATCGCTTAGTAAGTACCCGTAGTCGTCTTGGTTTAACCAAAAGTAGTGTTGCGCGCCGTGCAGAAAATGTTGATCGGATTAATCAATTACTCATTCAAGGCTATGCGACTGCGTTGGATCAATCGCGGGCAGATAGTCAGCTATATGAGGCTCGAGCCTTGTTGGCGCAGTTAGAATTAGAAGAGGTTACCTTACTTAATCAGATAGGCTTATTGGCGGGTACAGATGGGGTTAATATTCGATATGTCTTAAAAGAGACCGGGAAGTTAATCGTGCCGGATCGCTCAGCACCGTTACCGTCTATTTCGCTGTTGGTTCAGCATCGCCCCGACCTTAGAGCTGTTGAACGTGATTTGGTTGCTGCAGCTTATAATTTAAATGCATCTAATGCGGCCTTATATCCTACCCTCGGATTTCGTGTGAATCTAGGTAAGGGGCCTGACGGGGGTTTGACAGGCGCATTTCCATCACTTGATGTGATTACTGGCGGCATACTTGCAAACTTGGCGATGCCTATATTAGGGCGAGGGCGCTTGTTGGCCGCTATTGATGCGAGTTCCGCGCGTTTACAGCAGGCGCACCGAACCTTTGAGTCCACGGCATTGCGTGTATTAAGTGAGTTAGATACAGCGATAATTTCGATAGATAAAAACCGTACAATTTATGAGCAGCGGGTGTTGGCATCGGGTAGTGCTAAGCAAGCTGCAGAATTGTCTAAGGAGTTATTTAAGGCAGGGGAGCTGGATTATACATCGGTGATTTTAGCTGAGCAGACTCGCGTATCTTCTGAAACTAGCGCCATTACAGCGCAGCAGGCGTTGATTGTTGCTTACGTCACCTATTTGTCAGCCGTTGCACCGGCTTGGTAAGTACGCTTATTTTCTATGTGTAGTGATTGTCGAGTAATAGCTTCAATCTGGTTCATTGAGATAAAGTGAGCGTAGATCATTGCGAGTGCTTGCGTTTTTTGTAGGCGTACAATATCGCTGTCACTTAACTGGTTCAGTTTTTCGATATCAATAATTTTAAAAGGACTGGTTTTTTTCTCAGTACCGTCTTTGGTGGCGATGATTAATTGCGTCTCTTTGAATAAACCAATGTCATCAATCAATTTCACCATGTCTATCGTTTGATGAATTTCTATATCGAAATTCTTGCAGTGCTTAATTGCCTGTTCTAGTAGTTGGGTGTTCTCTCCTTTATCATTAAACAGCTTGCTATTATTGTTTACGTTTAAGGTTGTTGCGTCTACATAAAGTAAGCGCTTTCCCTCCTTATCTAGGTCTGCTAGTGCAAAAGGGTAGCGTCTAATGGCTGCGGGTATATAGGTATGTTCTTGCCATTGACCGTCAACGAATAATGGGTTTTTACCGGGTGTAAAGCTAGTAATGGCAATCGGCATTGGCTTATCTATAGGCGAGAATACAATGGGTAAGAAGCTACATACTCGCTTACATTCACTTGCTGTTATGGGGATAAGTTGTAATGCTGCAGCAATATCTAACCAAGCGGTAGGGTTAATACCTTGTTGCGACATGGTTTGGCGATTAACTAATTGCAGATCTTGGTAGGCTATATCACCATACTTAAACGGGTTGCTCATGATGTTGGCTCTTGTTGTATTTAGTTGTAT
Organism: gamma proteobacterium IMCC1989; assembly: GCA_000209515.2. Classification (GTDB taxonomy): domain Bacteria; phylum Pseudomonadota; class Gammaproteobacteria; order Pseudomonadales; family Cellvibrionaceae; genus Endobugula. The sequence goes on along the minus strand of AEVK01000104.1, from coordinate 12,419 downwards.
TAGTTGTTTTTCATGCATGTCAGCATGGCTCTGGCTGCGTTTGATAGTGTGCGATGACGATGATGGATGCAGCCAAGTTGTCGATTAATAATAGCATTTTTAATAGGTAGTGCATGGATACTGCTATCAATTAAGCTTTCTGGTAATACGCTCCAACCTAAGTCAATCGCGACCATCATTTTAATGGCATCTAGGTGGTTGCTGGTCATTGTTATGATTAGTTTATCTGCACTCTCATTGAAGAGTTTGCGAATAATCTGTGTTGTATTGGTATTGGTGCTGGGGAGTATTGCTGGATAATTTAGTAGCTCTGCTAAGTGTACTACGGTCTTTCCGTAAAGCGGGTGTTGATGGCTGACGACGATGCGCATAGGGTCTTGCCATAATGAGTGATATTGAATATTTCCAGTGCCTTCGTTTTCAGCCGTTTTATAAGCCGCAGGCAGTGTTGTTACGGCAAGGTCGTACTCGTTATTGAGTAGTGCTGCTTCTGCTTGTTCCGAATCAATAAAGTGTAATTGCAAATGTACATCGGGGTAACATTGTCTATAAGTGTTAAGGATAGAAGGTAAACGATGTATACCTATGTGATGGCTAGTCGCTAAGCGTAGTTCGCCGTTTATGGCTCCACTTTTTTGCATCATAAAGTGTTGGGTATCTTCGATGGAATCGAGAATGTGTTTGGCACGTGGTAATAAGGCTTGCCCAGATTCCGTCAAATAAACTCGCCTCGCGATGCGATCGAAAAGTGTATGTGCCAGCTGTTGCTCCAATAGAGCGATGCGTTTGCTAATAGCAGATTGAGTAATGTGTAAGCGTTCAGCAGCGATTGAAAAAGATTGTTCTTCTGCAACGGTAACAAAGGCATGTAGTAATTGAGTATCCATGCTTCACTATATCTATTCCTGCAGGGAATGCAAATAAATAAAAAGATGAATTTGTTTTGTGCTTATTCTGGGCGTAGACTGCTTCTATTCTATAAAGGCACCACTTGAGGGATAAAGGCAATGACCACGACCACGACCACGACAATGACAAAAAAACTTCATATAGCCATTGCAACAGATAACATAGAAGGTTCCATAAAAGATTATACCGCTCGTTTAGGGGTAGAGCCGTGTTCATTTGTGCTGAATGAATATGCACTTTGGCGAACAGATACCGTTAACTTTTCAATTCGGCAAGATTCTACTTGTATACCCGGTCAATTACGTCATTTAGGCTGGGAAGATAATACAGCTCTTAGTTTTAGTGAAGAAAAGGATATTAATGGTGTTGTTTGGGAAAGGTTCAGTGCTCAGCAGCAGGCGGAAGAGATTAATGCGCTATGGCCGATTGCAAGCTACAACGTAGATTATTAAGTATTAAGTGTTGAGTATTAGGTGTTAGGTATGAAGGCGATACAAAACTAATCTATAGCTATATACATAACAATATCGACAAATAATTGAAAATAGAAAGAGAAATAACTATGACTGCTAAAACTCTATACGACAAATTATGGGATGCTCATCTTGTAAAACAGCGAGATGACGGCTCTGCGCTAATCTATATTGATCGCCATATTATTCACGAAGTCACTAGCCCACAGGCGTTTGAAGGTCTTCGTTTAGCTGGGCGCAAGCCATGGCGTGTGGATAGTATTCTAGCCACGCCTGATCATAATGTACCTACAACGACAGTCGAGCGTGCATCGGGTGTGAGCGGTATTGCTGATCCAGTATCGAAAATTCAGGTGCAAACCTTAGATGATAACTGCGATAGCTTTGGTATTACCGAGTTCAAAATTAACGATCGTCGCCAAGGTATCGTCCATGTGATTGGGCCTGAATCTGGCGCTTGTCTACCGGGTATGACGGTGGTTTGTGGGGATTCTCATACCGCGACTAATGGTGCTTTAGGTGCATTGGCGCATGGTATCGGCACGAGTGAGGTCGAGCATGTATTGGCGACTCAGTGTTTAGTCGCTAAAAAAATGAAAAATATGCTAGTAAAAGTGGATGGTGTATTAGGCAAAGGAGTAACACCTAAAGATGTAGTTTTGGCCATCATCGCCAAAATAGGTACTGCTGGTGGTAATGGTTGCGCTATCGAATTTGGTGGGCAAGTGTTTCGTGATATGTCGATGGAAGGGCGTATGACGGTGTGTAATATGGCAATCGAAGCGGGCGCGCGCGCAGGTATGGTGGCAGTAGATGATATAACTATTGATTACGTCAAAGACCGTGATTTTGCGCCTAAAGGTAACGATTGGGTGTTGGCGGTTAACGCGTGGCGTGAATTAGTGAGCGACGCCGATGCAGTATTTGATGTGGTTGTTGAGTTGAACGGTAGCGATATTATTCCTCAAGTGAGTTGGGGTACATCACCTGAAATGGTGGTGTCGGTCGCTGACTCTGTGCCAGATCCAGCAGCAGAAAAAGATGCGGTTAAGCAAACGGGGATGACTCGAGCGCTGGAATATATGGGTTTATCTGCCGGTCAAAAGATGACAGATATTCAATTGGATCGAGTATTTATTGGCTCTTGTACTAACTCACGTATTGAGGATATGCGTGCAGCGGCAGCCGTGGTAAAAGGGCGTAAAAAAGCGGATTCCATTAAAGAAGCGATTGTAGTGCCGGGTTCGGGTTTAGTGAAAGAGCAGGCTGAAGCTGAGGGTTTGGATAAAGTTTTTACTGACGCAGGTTTGGAGTGGAGAGAGCCGGGTTGCTCTATGTGCTTGGCTATGAACGCTGATAAATTAGGTGCGGGAGAGCACTGTGCATCGACTTCTAACCGTAACTTTGAAGGGCGTCAGGGCTACGGTGGACGTACTCATTTGGTGAGTCCCGAAATGGCTGCCGCTGCCGCGATTGCAGGACGTTTTGTCGATGTGCGCGAGTGGCTATAACTCGCTATATTAAGTTATAAGGTTCACGCTTGAGGGGCCTTGTTAATGTTTAAAAATGTATAAGTAGAGTAAATAATGATGAAAGCATTTACACAGCACAAAGGAATCGTCGCGCCAATGGATCGCGCTAATATCGACACCGATATGATTATTCCTAAGCAGTTTTTGAAATCCATTAAGCGTAGTGGTTTTGGTAAAAACTGTTTTGACGAATTACGTTATATGGACGAGGGGCAGCCAGATCAGTCATGCGAAGGTCGGCCATTAAATGTCGATTTCCCGCTTAATTTTCCGCGTTATCAAGGTGCATCAGTACTGTTAACACGTGAAAATTTTGGTTGTGGTTCTAGTCGTGAACACGCGCCTTGGGCGCTCGAAGATTATGGTTTTTGTGCCATCATCGCATCAAGTTATGCGGATATTTTTTACAATAATTCATTTAAAAACGGTTTGTTACCTGTCATTTTAGATGAAAAAATTGTCGATCAACTATTCGAAGAAATGTACGCAGAAGAGGGGTATGAATTGCTGGTTGATCTAGAAAATCTACAGGTGATCACGCCCAAAGGTGAGGCGTTTGGTTTTGAGTTGGATGAATTTCGTCGCCACTGTTTACTTAATGGTTTAGACGATATCGGCTTAACCTTAGAGGATGCCGATGCGATCAATGCTTATGAGGCTACATTAAAAGCGCGCTCGCCTTGGTTGTTTAACGCAATTAAAGGTTGAAGCTAAGTATTCACATTAAAAAAAATAGTAAGCAATAACATTAGAAAAAATAAGGTTCTCTTTATGTCAAAAAATATTCTTCTTCTGGCCGGTGATGGTATCGGCCCAGAAATTGTTAACGAAGCAGTCAAAGTGCTAGATCGTTTAAACGAAAAAATGAATCTAAACGTGAATTATGAGCACGACTTGATGGGCGGCTGTGCTATTGATGCCCACGGTGTGCCGTTAACGGATGAAACGATTGCGAAAGCGCGTGCCAGTGATGGCATTTTACTTGGTGCTGTTGGCGGCCCTAAATGGGATACTTTAGATCGCGCTATTCGCCCAGAAAAAGGCTTGTTAAAAATTCGTGCGGAGTTAGATTTGTTTTCAAACTTACGCCCCGCTATTTTATATCCACAATTAGCAGATGCTTCTTCTTTGAAGCGGGAGTTGGTTGAAGGCTTGGATATTTTAATTGTTCGTGAACTAACCGGCGGTATTTATTTTGGTGAACCACGCGGTATCCGCGTGTTAGAAAATGGCGAGCGTCAAGGCTATAACACCTTAGTGTATAACGAAAGCGAGATTGAGCGCATTGGGCGTAATGCCTTCGAAATTGCACAAAAACGCGGCAAACGTTTATGTTCGGTCGAAAAAGCGAATGTGCTTGAGGTCTCCGGCTTGTGGCGTGAAGTGATGGAAAGTTTAGCGGCGGATTATCCTGATGTTGAACTGTCACATATGTATGTCGATAACGCTGCGATGCAATTAGTGCGTGCGCCAAAGCAATTCGACGTTATCGTAACGGGTAACTTATTTGGTGATATTTTATCGGATTGTGCAGCAATGCTAACAGGCTCGATTGGTATGCTGCCATCTGCTTCGTTAAATGCAGGCGGTTTAGGTATGTATGAACCTGTTCATGGTTCTGCTCCAGATATTGCAAATCAAGGTATTGCCAACCCACTAGCGACTATTTTGTCCTTGGAAATGTTATTACGTTACTCACTAGGAATGGCTGATGCAGCAGATGCTATAGCAAAAGCAGTGGGTGATGTATTGGATCAAGGTTTACGAACAGCCGACATTTTGCCGCAAGGAGTATCTGAAGGTATAACAAAAGTCAGCACATCGGAAATGGGTGATGCTGTTGTAAAAGCGTTGGGTTAATCTGAGCAAGCTACAAGAATTGTCTAGAGAGCCAGTTTTTAGCCAATAAAAGTCCATAACGGTATTGTTACTGTTGTGGGCTTTTTTGTGTCGTAAGATATATATCTGCCACGCCTACAGGCGGTTTTGCAAAACGTCGATACACCCATTGATATTGTGAGGGGCAAAGCAAAATACTTTTTTCTATCGCTTTGTTGAGTGCTGTTGCCGCACTAATGCTGTCGCCTGTGTTCATGCCTTCTATGGGCGAAAAATGTACATCAAAGCCTTCACCTTTTGGTAGGCGTATAACGGTAGCGAGCAATACTTCTGAATGATTGTATCTTGCCAAATTATGTGTGAGTTTCCCTGTCAGTGCTGGGTGACCAAAAAATGGGGCGTGGACTCCTGCGTCTTCTGACGGTAAGTGGTCTGATAAAACAGCAACGATTTTGTTCTTTTTGAGCGCTTTCAGCGCTTTTCTGACCCCACTGCTGTTTGCAGCAAACATATCAGTACCTACTCGACTTCGACCATCAAAAATAATTTTCTCGAATAGGGGGGATTTAATGGGTCTGTACATGGCGCCAAAAGGGTAGCGTTGGGGTATGCAAAAGTTAAGCATTTCCCAGTTCCCCTGATGGGGAAGCACAATCAGTACTCCATTCCCTTTTGCATAAGCTCTGTCTAAAACATCCGCATTACGCATTTTTACTTTGTGAGTTAAGTAACTGGGGTGTCTAAACCAAACATAAGGTGATTCCATAAACCATTTTCCGGCCTCCATCGCAGTTTGTTTCAATCGTTCTTGATGCTGTGTGTGAGATTCTTTTGGAAAGCAGGTTTGTAAGTTCGTGAGAGCGATGTGCTGTCGTTTTCTATTGTGTTTTATCAGCAGTAAACCTAGGTAAGCGCCTAAGCTTTGCGACCATCTCATGGGTAAAAAAGCTAAGGGGGTAGCTAGGCAGCGAATAATGAATAATTGAAATGGTTGCATAAGGGTTGTTTTGGCCGAGTTGTGTCTTTTTCGATAGCATCATTAGTGGTAATAAAAACGTGCTCACCGATTCATAGCAAATAAGGAGTGATATCGAGCTTACATAAAAGTTACATAAAGGTTAAATAAAAGTGATATGAGCTTTTTATATGTTTTTGTGTGGCTACGACATGAAAAATATCGTTTATTTTAGTTGCTGAGTATATAGCGAGGAGCCACTAAACAAATATTAAAGCGATTTTAACACAAAAATAAAAAATTACGGATTAAGTGCTTGGTTTTTAAGCCTTTTAGTTTGTTATCACTAGGTTCTACGGTAAACTGTCAATTCCTTGTATTACGCGTACTGGATACAGGTTTATATGATTCTTCGACTTCGAGAGATTGGAAGTTAAGAGAGATTTATTTATACGGATTAACGTAGAGAGCAGTGATAATGAAAGTAGGATTTGTTGGTTGGCGTGGCATGGTGGGTTCTGTATTAATGGGACGCATGTTAGAAGAAGATGACTTTTCAGGCATAGAGCCTGTTTTCTTTACAACGTCGAATGTAGGGGGCACAGGCCCATCTATTGGTAAAACTATTGGCGCGCTAAAAGACGCAAATGATATTACTGAACTAGCTAAAATGGACACCATTATTTCTTGCCAAGGTGGTGATTACACCAAATCAGTCTTTTCCCCTCTCAGAGAGTCTGGCTGGAATGGTTACTGGATTGATGCTGCGTCTTCTTTACGCATGAATGACGATGCCGTTATTGTATTAGATCCTGTTAATGCATCCGTCATTGACGAAGCATTAAATGATGGCGTGAAAAGCTTTATCGGTGGCAATTGCACAGTTAGCTTAATGTTAATGGCGATTGGCGGCCTAATAAACTCTGGGCACGTGGAGTGGGTGTCTGCAATGACTTATCAAGCTGCCAGCGGTGGTGGTGCACGTCATATGCGAGAGCTTATTGCGCAAATGGGTGAGTTGCGTGATTCAGTCGCAGATGAGCTGGATGATCCTGCGTCTGCTATTTTGGCAATAGACCAAAAAATTGCTGAAAAAATGCGTGACGGCAGTTTGTCACAAGACAATTTTGGCGTGCCGCTAGCGGGTAGTGTACTTCCCTATATTGATAGTGAGCTAGACAACGGTCAAAGCAGAGAAGAATGGAAAGCCGATGCTGAGACCAATAAAATTGTTCGCGGTTCTTATGAATCAGAAGTGGCAGGTCTTATTCCTCATATCCCAGTTGATGGGATTTGTGTACGCGTTGGCGCGATGCGTTGTCACAGCCAAGCCTTAACGATTAAATTGAAAAAAGACCTGCCAATGGCAGAGATTGAATCATTATTAGCGAATGCGAATGATTGGGTGAAAGTGGTTCCTAATCACAAAGAAGAGAGTCTTTCCGAATTAACACCTACGGCAGTAACGGGTACTTTGTCGGTTCCTGTGGGTCGTTTACGCAAAATGCATATGGGGCCGGAATACCTGAGTGCTTTTACCGTAGGGGATCAGTTGTTATGGGGGGCAGCAGAGCCATTACGTAGAATGTTGCGAATCCTTCTTGCGCGCGCGTGATTAAGAAACATATTTGAATAACACGGCATATTGAATGATGAGTGCTACTTTGATGAGTACTACACTTTGATGAGTATTAGACTTGGACGAGTGCTACCTTGATAGTAGTCAAGTGTAGAATCTTTTTAAAATTGAGGTTGATGTGGATACAGTAAATTTAGCCATCGTTGGTGCAACGGGCGCAGTAGGTGAAGTCGTAGTTGAGTTATTGGAAAAAAGCACTTTTCCGGTTGATCAATTACATTTGCTGGCAAGTGAGCGAACGGCGGGTACAAGCTTGTTGTTTCGTAGTAAGCCGCTAATGGTGAATTTACTAGAATCATTCGATTTTACTCAAGTGCACATGGTTGTTTTTGTTGCAACAGATGCCGTATCGCTTGAATATGTTCCTAAAGCGCAAAAAGCAGGCTGCTTGGTGATTGACAATAGTCAGGCATACGCGGGTTCGCTTAGTGATACTGTTAGTAGTCCCCCGTTTAATACACCGCTCAATGCTCCGTTTGTTATTCCTGGCGTTAACAGCGAGGTTCTGTCTACAGACAATAAGCCCTCGTTGGTGATTAACCCAGACAGCTCGGTGGTGAGTCTGTGGACAGTATTAAAACCTATTTATGATGCGGTAGGTATACAGCGCGTTAATGTGTGTACCTATGATTCTGTCTCTCGGTTAGGCAAGAAAGCGACACACGAGTTAGCAACTCAAACGGCTAGCTTATTAAATGCACAAGGAGCAGAGCCTAAGTTTTATTCTCAACAAGTGGCATTTAATGTATTGCCGAATGTTGGAGAGTTGGATGAAAACGGTCACTCAGACTCTGAATTACGACTTGTCGAGCAATCTCAAAAAATTATTGATGATGCGCAGTTACAAGTAAATGCTACCTGTATTCAAGTGCCGGTATTTTATGCGGACGGCATGGCGGTGACGATTGAAACAGGTGATGCGATTGATGCGTCTGCGGTTCGTGAAATACTTGAAAAAAATAGTGAAATCAAAGTGTTAGATGAAAATTCGGAAGATGGTTTTGCTACTCCAGTGACTTCTGCAGCAGGAAAAAATACTATATTTGTCAGTCGGATTCGCAACGATATGAGTCATCAGCGTGGGATAAACCTATGGATTGTTGCTGACAATGTGAGAAGAGGGGCGGCTCTAAATACCATACTTATTGCTGAAGAGTTGAAAAAAAGCTATTTATAATGAATACTTAGCGATGATAGTGAAAGTTTATTCGAGCTTTTGTTTGGCCGCACAAGCATTTGTAAAGTCAATATTGCTCCTAGATACTCATAATACATAAAAATATAAGATATAAAGTGATTAGAGATTCACTCACAAGGGTAAATTCATGCTGCTGCCTCAATTAAGCAAAATCATTGTTCTTTTAATTGGTTTACTTGCTTCCTCTTTCGTCTTTTCTTTAGGTTTAGGGGATATCACCCTTAAGTCTTCATATAATGAACCATTGAATGCCGAAATTCGTTTATTGCAACCGCAAGAATTCTCTGAAAGTGAAATATTGCTTGCCTTAGCCTCAAGCGAAGACTTCTCTAGAGTCGGTTTAGATAGAGACTTTTTTCTAACGGGCCTTAAATTTACCGTAGTGCTTGATGATCGTGATAATGCTTATGTCAAAGTGACTTCACGTCAGCCAGTCCAAGAGCCTTACCTGAATTTCCTTGTTGATATGCAGTGGCCAAGTGGTCGTTTATTGCGTGAATACACGATTTTACTAGATTTGCCTTTGTTTGAAGGCGAGTCTGTAGCAGCAGCGCCAATTAATGTACCGCAAGTTGACGTTGTTAATGAGCCTGCGCCGGCACCAAAAATTCAGGAAGTCATCGAACCAGTAGAAAAAGCACCTGAGCAATTGAAAGTGAATTCACCTGAGCCTGCGGTGATAGAACCCGCGCCTGCTCGTGATCTAGCATCTAGGTCAGATAGTTTCTCTGACCTAGATGATGCCGCTAACTCTTTTATCAAAACATTATCTCGGCAGGCTGCAGAGAGACAGTCTTCTTTTGAGGTTCAGCCAGAAGCATCAAGCGTAAGTCAAGCGCGTAAAAAAGTGACCGTCGTCGAAGAGACCCCAGATGCAGCTCCAGTACAGCGTCAAGTTCAGCCACAGGTAGCGCAAGAGCAACCAACAGTTGCATCGCCAGCCACGCCTGCTAGTAGTAACTCCGTGCCAAGTGATCGCGTAGAAGTACAATCGGGTGATACTCTGTGGGCTTTAGCATTAAAAATGCGTCCGAATAAAAGTGTCAGTGTGCAGCAAACGATGGTCGCTATTCAGCAGGCTAATCCAGCAGCATTTATCGGCGATAACATTAATTTACTACGTAAAGGGCAAGTATTAAGAGCGCCTACCTTATCTGAGATACAGCGCACCAATGTGCAAGAAGCTATTGCCGCAGTTAAGCAGCAAACTCAGACTTGGAAGCAGCAGTCTCAACAGGCTCCTGTTATTTCAGCAGTATCTCCGGATCTCAATGTGCCGGCTAAGCCTACTCCGCAAGAAGGTCGAGTAACACTAGGTTCTGCTGATGCATCAAATAGTGCAGCTACAATTAAAGGCGCAGGGCAAAGTGGCTCTGGTGAATCTTTACAAAATGAACTTGCCATCGTCCAAGAAGAGCTAGATAAATCTTCTCGTGAAAACAGTAACCTTAAAAGTAAAATAAGCGATTTAGAAAACCAAATACAAACTTTAGAAGACCTTGTTTCGCTCACAAATGACCAGTTAAAGGCTCTTGAACTAACAACCGATAAAAACAATTCAGTGGGTACTGAAGAGTCTGCGACTGAAGTAGCAGTTGCCAGTAATGATGCCGATAACACTAGTGATGTAGCGGTTACTAACGAAGCAGCTGTCGAAACAAATAACATTGACGGAAATGTGTCCATTATTCAGCAGGTAGTTAACACTATAGTTAGCAACTTGTTATATATCGCAATCGGTTTATTGCTAATTTTATTGTTGGTGTGGTTTTTCATTACACGTTCTAAAGATCAAGTCATATATGACGAAGATGACTTTGAGTTAGATTCTGACTTGGCGCCTTTGGAAGATGAGCTGGAAGAGGACTTTGTTAACGAGGGCGAGGAGCTTTATGACCTTGATGAGTTAAGTGAAGAATCTAGCATTAACGAACCTGTTGTTGAAGCACAAACGGAAGATGTTATTGCTGAAGCCGGTATTTATATCGAACTAGGACAAGTAGAGAAAGCGGAAGAGCTGCTACAAAAAGAAATTCAGCAAAATCCTGAAAACGCTAATGCACGCCTTGCCTTACTAGGGCTTTATACGAAAAGTCAAAATGCCGAAGCTTTCGATGATCAATATGCTCAGCTACTGCCGTTGGGTGACCAAGTTGCTAACGATAAAGCGGAAGCTTTACGTAAAGATCTAAATACAGAAAATGAATTCGATGTATCAAGCTACTCCTTAGATGATAATGATTTAGAAAATGCTGATGATTTAGTGGGTGATTTTAGTGATCTAGATGCAGATGACAGTGATAGCCTTTTTGATGAGCTAGATGTAAGTGACGATCTTGATGCTAGTCTTGATGTAGCGCCTCTTGATGCAGAAGAACTGGCAAGTGCAGATGACCTATTAGCGGTGGATGATGATGAAGAATTTTTGTCCGAGCTAGCATCGTTAAATACCGATGATGATGCACTCTCGCTGGGTGATGATCACGAATTACAAGCCGACAACTCTCTTGACCTAAATGATAAATCCGATAGTTCGTCAGATCCTGATGAAGAGCTGTTAGCGGATTTGCTTTCTGGAGAAGATGAGCCGAGTGATACTGATATAGCTGTTATTGAAAATGAAAGCCTCGAGATCGCTTCTGATGAGGGTGACCTAACGGATTTATCCGATGATTTATTTGATTTAGATCTTGATGATGAATTACTTGATAATACTGAAGATTTAAAAAGTGTAGAATTAGAAAGCTTAGAGTTAGAAAGTCTAGAAAAAGATGACGAGCTGGGTTTGGACTTCGATCTGCTTGATGCCGAAATAGAAGATGATTCATCTCCCCGCGATGATCAAAGCAATGATACAACCGTTTTAAGCGAAAACGAATTGGATGCGTTTTTAGATGAAAATGAAGATAAATTAGATGTTTCATTTGACGGTGGCGAACTTGAAGATGCGATAGACGATGAAGGTGATTTAGATCTCGATTTACTAGATCTTGATGACATGTCTTCGACAGCGAATGTGGTTGCTCCTGAATCTGATGGCAAAGCAGGTGATGATAAAGTAGATAGCAATTTAGATAGTAATCAAGCTGTAGATAATGAAATGTCGGCAGATGATGAGCCAAATGCAGCTCAGGTAGCAGATGAAAACGAAATAGACTTAGATATAGATTATACCGATCTTGATTTATCTGACATAGGCGATAGTGTTATTGAGTCAGAAGAGCCGGCAGATAAGGAAAGCGATGCAAGTGATCTGGAAGAGGATATCTTTGCGGAATCTCTTGATGATGAAATTGACATAGAGCAGGCTCAAAGTGTAGTGGCTGAATCTAGCGACTTCGATTTAGATTTACCACCTGCAGATTTGGATATGGCTTCGTTAGATAAAGAGCTGGATGAAATGACAGCCATGTTGGATGAAGATCTCGACACTGATATTGAAGATGGTCTGGATGAGGCAGTAGAACAGATGGTGGAAGAGGAAGAGCTAGAGATAGCAGAGGTTTCTCCCGACAACATCGAAAGTGAAGCGATTGCTCCGGTAGCCGAAGAAGATGATACCGACTTTGAAACTGATGAAGATGAAGTGGGTACTAAGCTCGATCTTGCACAGGCTTATATTGATATGGGCGATATGGATGGTGCGGAAGATATCCTGCAAGAAGTGATGGAAGAGGGCAGTGCAGAGCAAAAATCAGCAGCAGAAAAGCTATTGCAAAGCTTGTAATCCGAACCTTATGTAAAAACCATATAAGTTGTTATTTCTTGTATGAGAAAAAAACGACCGCATTAGCGGTCGTTTTTAGTTTGGAGAAAATATTTCGATTGAAAAGCTTACATATACTTTAACCAGCGAAAAACCATTCATGACTTG
>AEVK01000105.1 GCA_000209515.2 gamma proteobacterium IMCC1989 | reverse complement strand
TGAATAAGGGATACATAAGGCGTGAATAAGAGATACATAAGGCATGAAAATTGCTGAATATTAATTAAATACGATTAAAAAGCCATTACCGACTAAAAAATGACAGTAATGATGTGATTTTTCGCTTTGCCCTAACAAATAGCTAATTAACAGGGCTTTTTAACAGGGCTTTGTTAAATAGAGGTTAGCACCGTGCAAGTGTGGACAGTAGCAAATCAAAAAGGGGGAGTAGGGAAAACGACCACCTCCGTTACCTTAGCGGGCATAGCCGCCGAGCAAGGCAAGCGAGTACTGCTTATTGACCTCGACCCACAAGGTTCACTTACCTGCTATTTTGGTGGTGACCCCGATCATGTGCCGATTAGTGTTTTTACCTTATTTCAAGATAAGTCAGTCGTCTGCCTTGAAAGTATTATGCAGCTGTTATTACCAACTGGGTTTGATAATGTCACCTTACTTCCCGCCTCAACCGCACTAGCGACCTTAGAGCGTTTAGCGGTGGGCAAGGGCGGCCTTGGCTTAGTGATTAGTCATACAGTAAGACAAGTAAGAGATGAGTTTGATCTAGTGATTATTGATTCGCCACCAGTGTTAGGTGTGTTGTTAATCAATGCACTTGCCGCATGTGATCGTCTTATTATTCCGGTACAAACTGAGCATCTTGCGCTGAAAGGCTTAGATCGGATGTTACATACATTACGAATGCTAGATCAGTCACAACAGCGCGCCTTACGTTATGTGATTGTTCCCACCATGTTTGACCGTAGAACACAGGCATCGATTGTTTCACTACGTAAAATACGGCATCAGCACGGCATGGATACATGGCCGAGTAAAATCCCTATCGATACACGTTTAAGAGATGCAAGCCTAGCGGGTGTACCGCCAAATATTTACGACGCTAAAAGCAACGGCTTAGTGGCGTATAACAGCTTATATAATTGGCTTTTAGAAGATCAAAAGCAGGAAACGTCTTCCAGTTGGGGAAAGTTTCACCGACCGTCTAGTACACAGGTTGCTCGATGACTTCCCGTAAAAAACCACAACAGCAATTAGCCTGTTATTTTGACGAGCTATTAACCGAGCTAGACGAAGATATTGTTAAGTCTACAGCGGTAATTAAAGCCAAACCAGAAAAGCCCCTTGCGGCTAAGCTTATCTCTCGACCTGTTTCTGATTCAGTATCACAAACAACTCATTCGGTTAAGCCCATATCTGCGCCCAAGAAGCCGCTGCAAGCGCCTGTCAGTCATGATGCTTCTACAAGTACTTCTACCAATGTTTCGAGGCGTGATACTGGCCTTATGCCCAAGCCGGCCGCGCATAAACAGTCGGCTTCGCCATCTAGCCAGCCTTTAGCCGATGTTGATTTACGCCAAAGAGAAAAAGCTAAGTTAGAGCGTTTACTGAAAACGCTAACCCCGACGGTCGAATCGCAATTAATTCAGTCTGCACCTAAGGTAGATGTTGATCCGCAACAATTAGAGACTGCTCAGTCCACAAAACCAGTAGAGACTATTGATGTAAAAACCAAACCAGTAGCAGCGCCTACTGTTCCTAAGATAAAAGCTGATCAAGATATCTCTCTTAATCAAATCACAGCAGTAGATGTAAAAGTAGATGTCGCTGTTGAGGCAGATACAGAAACAGGCACAGATACAGATGGCTTAGCCGTCCCTATCGATATGATGAGTACCACCCCTCATCGTTGGGAACCATTAGGGCATGAATGGCAAGAGAATGGACGGCCAGCTTGGGCGGAAAATTCATTTGATGTGCTATTAGTTGAAGTGAACGGCGTTAAGCTTGCGCTGCCGTTAGAAGCTCTAGATGGTATTTACCCTTTAGAAAATGATTTAACCCCGCTGTTTGGGCAAGCCAAATGGTTTATGGGTTTACAAAAAACCATTACGGGTAATATCAGCATTATCAATACTGCACAGTTTGTGATGCCAGAGCGTTATCACAAAGAAGATGCTAGCGAAATAAAATACAGTGTGGCGATTAATGGCTCTGGTTGGGGTTTGGCTGTGGACAAAATTCATCAGCCGGTGCCAGTCAATCCAGACGATATTCGTTGGCGAGTAAGGCGGGCAGAGCGCCCTTGGATGGCGGGAACCGTAAAAGATCATATGTGCGCTTTACTCGATATCCCTTATTTGGCTCATTCATTAAAGACTCAAGATAGAAATAGGTAGGCACCCAATGATTGATCATCCAAGAAGGTATGTGTTTGAGCGCATTGCTTTTAAATATTGCTCTCCAAAATCATTACTAAATATTTTGCTAAATAAGTGGCAAGCTCAGTAAGCTTAACTATAGTTACTTATAGTAAAAGTGAATTGTTGTAAGTAAAGACAGATAAACGAATACGGATAGCAGTCTTTACTCTATTCGCGTCAATAGTCAAAAAAGCATTAATCGAGGATAAGTACATGGCGAGCAATACCGCACAAGAAAAAGTGAGTGATGATCCGGTTCTTCAATGGGTAACGTTTCGTCTGGCGGGTGAAACTTATGGTATCAACGTCATGCAGGTACAAGAAGTACTGCGTTATTCTGAAATCGCCCCCGTACCCGGTGCGCCACCTTATGTATTAGGTATCATCAACCTACGTGGTAACGTAGTAACAGTGATTGATACACGGCACCGTTTTGGCCTAACCTCGGGCGAATTAACCGAGAGTACACGAGTTGTGATTATAGAAGCCGATAACCATGTGATCGGTATACTGGTCGACAGCGTGGCCGAAGTGGTTTATTTGCGACAATCAGAAGTTGAGAATGCGCCAAATGTAGGCAACGACGAAAGTGCTAAGTTTATTCAAGGTGTTTGTCATAAAAACGACGAACTCCTTATTCTTATCGAATTAGATAAACTGTTGACTGACTCCGAATGGGCAGAGATGGATGACGTGTAATAATGGAATCAATGAGTAGTACGCATGACTTGATACAATCGGTGTCTCGGTGGATTAGTCTCACTGAGATACAGCTGCTTTATGTAGCTGTGTTATTCGTTGTTGTCTGTGTACTGTCTATTCTATGGTTCAGTCGGAGAAAATCTAAAGCATTAACCAAGCAACTGGAGAAATTGCAAAAAGCCCTTATCGCATCTAACAGTACGACTATTGGTATGGGGCAAAAATTAATTCACTTAGAAAAGCAACTACAAGAAGATCGACGCAAAAAAGAATTATCCAATGGGTCATCTAAAGAAGGGCGCGGCTACCTAAAAAGCAGTGATCTAGAAAATAGCTCACAGAATAATCACCCCGTAGATACAACTGAAAAAGCCGCAATCAACTTTTCTAATAGTTTTACTCAGGCAATGGCAACATCCGACCAAAAAAACAAAACGAATAACTCACCAAAAAACGAAAGTATTAATAAACTATCATTAGTGAAAAATGACTCCTTAGAAAAAAACAGCTTAGACTTACGCCAGGGTGAAAACAAAAGCGCAGATAAAAAAATAGATGGAATACCTAGCGATGAAGCCTACGAAAAATCACGCCAACTCTTGTCACAAGGTTTCGACATATCCGAAATCGTCAAACAAAGCGGTCTCTCCTATAGCGAAGTATCGCTCATGCAGAAACTCGCCAGATAATGTAATGTGACTATAGACACATCATAGCTTCAATATACTCAATATCGAGCTATCTAAGCTCAGAGCCTTTTAGTTTAAGCATCGCGTCCTTTCTTTTTGAACATCCCACAATCAAATACCCATATCAACGCTATAGAAGATCTAATCATCATGCCTGATAAGGCTGGTATCCACGCAGTCACGAAATAGCGATATGCCGGACAGGAATCCACGCCTTAATTCGTAGTATGACGATGGAATATCATTTGTATAGATATACAATCATCCCATCATAATAAGTTCTATTCCGCGATACCGAGATAACGCTTAGATGCGACAATAATTATCAGCCATAACTTATAGTTATTGTCGCACTTTTCATTTTTGAGACGTTATTCACACCAACGTAATGAAATTTTCGGTAAGATGTTCGAAATATAGAACAAGTTTTCATTGCTAGTAGGCGAAAATCAATGCACTGGGCAAGTTACCTAGCGCAGTGACCATCGTTGAATCGCAGACCTACGCAGATCACATGTTATTGAATCACCGTTGTATGTCATATTGGATGTTGTAAAAAAATTACCCTAGAGGATTTTGAAACCCGATGGGCAGGTGAAATTATTGCCTTAACTCGCCGCGAAGGTTTAGGCGCAGCCTTACAAGCAAAATTCGATATATCGTGGTTTATCCCATCACTCATCAAATATAGTAAGCTATTCTTCGAAGTCGTGGTGGCGTCATTTTTTCTACAATTATTTGCTCTTGTGACACCGCTGTTTTTTCAGGTGGTGATGGATAAAGTCTTAGTACACCGTGGTTTCACCACCCTAGATGTATTAGCGGTTGGTTTTAATGTTTAATAAAAAGGAAATATTTTTGGGGAGGCAAGCTTTGGACGCAAAGTTTTTTATGCGCTATCTTGGCTAATTGCGACCCTCTACCTGCTTGGTTAACGTTTAATGCTATTACTCAAACGTTTAGTAGTACACCTTTGTATGGAGATGTAGGCAGTCTTAATGTGCGTGTTACTGCGGATGATGCGAATGGCGGTGAAGCGAGTGATGATTTTATCTTAGCGGTCAACAGTGAGCGTCATCAGCAATATGGCAACAATGATAATGACAGCTTGGTGGGAAGTCATGTCGCTGATGCATTATATGGTTTATCTGGCAATGACACATTAAAAGGGGACGATGGTAATGATATCCTTGTCGGTGGTGCAGACAATGACTTAATGTATGGCAATACGGGCGATGATATCTATGAATTTGGTGGTGACTTTGATGATGACCGTATTAGTAATCATGGCGGTTACTACGATACTGATAGAGCTGTTTTCACCGATGTGAATGCAGATCAATTATGGTTTAGCCAATCGAATAATGATTTGCTGATTAATACTTATAATGATGCGGGTGAGTTAACAGACAACAGTGTTGCGATTAGAAATTGGTATGATTTACATCGAACGGTAGATGAGTTTTCCGCGGGTGGAGAATTGCTGTTAGATTCACAAGTTGCATTGTTAGTGCAAGCGATGGCTTCGGTAAGTACAACCGGTGTGCCTAGTGATTTAAATACGCTGTCACAAGAAGAACGCGAGAGTGTTCAATTAGCGGTTGATAACGCGTGGGGATAGCATGTTGAATATATAGCTCTTAATATATAAGCACTACAGCGGAAGAAAAATACGTTTTCTTGCGATTTTATGTACTATCAATTTATTTTATGTAAAGGTTTTTCGTGAGTAGAAAAAAACAAATTTTATTCGTACATCAAAATTTTCCTGGTCAATATCGTTATTTAGCTCGACATTATGCGGAAGAGCCAAGCTGGGATGTATTTGCGATTGGTGAACGAGAATGCGTTAAGCGACAGTTTGCTCTGATACCGAAAAACATTACGGTGTTAGGTTATGATATGCCGCCTGTAAAAAATAGCGGTGTCAGTTCTCGTGTGAAAGACTTCGTTCGGCATGTAGATAGGGCTGATGCGTTAGAGACGGTGTTACTAAGACAAAAAGAAAATGGTTTGTCTCCCGATGTGATTCTGGCTCATCCCGGCTGGGGAGAAGCGATGTATCTGAAAGAAATTTTCCCACAAGCAAAGCTTATCTGTTTTTTTGAATATTATTTTAATACCACCAAAAATAATATTGATTTCGATCCGATGTTGTCATCGTCTTTGAATCAAAAAGTTCATTATCGTATGTCAAATACAGCTAGCCTTATTTCACTTAGTGCAGCTGATGTAGGCGTTTCGCCTACACAGTGGCAACTAAGCACATTCCCTCGAGTGTATCGACAGGGTATTCATGTTATACATGATGGGGTGGATACGACCACTGTTAAGCCCTCTGAGACTGGAAGTATAGAGCTCACTACGATTGATAATAGAAAGGTACGTTTATCTAGCGATGATGAAATTGTGAGTTATTCTGTTAGAAACCTAGAGCCTTCAAGGGGCTTTCATCGCTATATGGAGGCATTGCCAGCATTACAAAAAAAGCGGCCCAACGCCTATTTTGTGATTGTTGGTGGTGATGAAAAAAGTTATTCGGGTGCTCATGCTTCCGGAAAGAGCTGGCGAGAAGTTATGTTAAATGAAGTCGGTGATCAGCTCGTCATGGATCGTGTATTGTTTGTAGGAAAAATTCCTTACGCTACTTTACTGGATTTGTTTTCTATCACTAGCTTGCATATTTATATGACGAGCCCTTTTGTATTGTCTTGGTCAATGATGGAAGCGATGGCTTGCGAGGCCCCCATTTTGGCATCCAGAACTGAGCCAGTGAAGGAAGTTATTAAGGATAATGAAAATGGTGTTTTGTTTGATTATTTTTCTGCAGACGATTTAGTAAAAAAAGCCAATGGTTTATTGGAAAACGACTTGTTGCGAGAAAAAATAAGTGCAGAGGCTAGAGATTATATTGTGAAAAATTATGATCTACATTCTGTCTGTTTACCGCAATATACAAAGCTCATTGAAGGTGATGTATAAAATGTGTCTATAGGTTTTTTACTATTCACGTCCATATACATCTTCTAATCTTACGATGTCATCCTCCCCTAAATAGGAACCCGATTGCACCTCAATAATTTCTAAAGGGAATTTCCCCGGATTCGATAATTGATGTACTTCACCAAGAGGGATGTAGGTGGATTGATTTTCGCTCAGCAGCATGGTTTTTTCACCGCAGCGTACTTTTGCTGTGCCTTCTACTACCACCCAATGTTCAGCGCGATGGTGATGCATTTGTAATGATAGTTGTGCGCCTGGATTAACAACGATACGTTTTACCTGAAAGCGTTCGCCAGAGTCAATAGAGTCATAATAGCCCCATGGGCGGTAAACTTTGCGATGTAGGCTGCACTCACTTCGCTTATCTTTTTTCAGTTGATTGACAATCGTTTTAACGTCTTGAACGCGGCTTTTATCGGCCACCATAATGGCATCGTCAGTTTCCACTACCACTACATCTTTTAAACCAATAGTGGCGATCAGTTTGTGTTCTGCTTGGATGTAACAATTATTATTATCTAGCGCGATGATATCGCCTTTGCCTTTTTTAATGACATTACCGGCGTTATCTTGCTCCGACACTTCCCATAATGCTGACCAAGATCCTACGTCGTTCCATTGAGCATCTAACGGCACAATCACTGCATCTTTGGTTTTTTCCATCACCGCATAATCAATGGAGTCATCAGGGCAGGCTTCAAACGTGTCTGCTTGAATACGTGTGAAATCGAGATCGCGGGTGGCAGCAGCGATAGATTGTTCACAGCAAGCCACCATTTCTGGGTTGAATTTTTTGAGTTCTTCGATATAGCGTGAGGCTTTAAATAGGAACATACCGCTATTCCAAAGGTAGTCACCTGAGTTGATATAGGATTCGGCTGTTGTTTGATCGGGTTTTTCAACAAACCGATCGACCACGCAAGCCCCTTGGTTGCCAATAGTTGTTCCTGTCTTAACATAACCATAACCCGTTTCTGCTGCTGTAGGTACAATGCCAAAGGTGACCAGCTTTCCTGCGTTCGCTTGCTCTACGGCAATACTTACAGAGCGTTCAAATTCAGGGATGTTTTGAATTACGTGATCTGCAGGCAATACTAATAGCATGGCTTCTGGATGGGCAAGGGCGGCTAATGCTATCGCGGGTGCAGTATTGCGGCCAAAGGGTTCTAGTAAAATATCGCTGGCAGATGTGTCTATAGCGCGTAATTGCTCGGCCACCATAAAACGATGGTCTTCGTTACATATAACAACGGGGGGAGAAATAGACAGCGCGTCTTGGTTAAATTGTTTTAAGCGATCCACCGTTTCTTGGAGCATGGTGAGCTCGGAGACTAAAGGTAGAAATTGTTTAGGATAAAGTGACCGTGAATAAGGCCATAGGCGTGTACCTGAACCGCCAGATAAGATAACCGGTAAAATCATAGTAAGTCACTTCTTTTTAAATACATTATTCAGTGGTAAGAGGTTAATTCTTCCGAATTTAACCGTTAATACGTTGATTTTAACATACTCAGCTTGTACTTTTGGGTGTCCATTGATTATTAGTATATTCTTACAAAAGCATGGTGATTTCAAAGGTAGAAAATGGCAGTAATAAACTATGAAGGAGCTAAGGTTCTTAGCGAACAAGGTATTTCGGTATTAGAAAGCTTGGAGAAGGCTGGTTTTCGTATTCCTTACAGTTGTCGTTCTGGCGTGTGCCAAAGCTGTATATTACAAACAAGTGATACTGTTCCCATCGAGTCACAAAAGGGCTTGCGTGAGCAGCAAGCTATGCAGGGATATTTTCTTTCCTGCTGTTGTTATCCTGAGAATGATATATCTGTTACTGCTAAAGCTTGTTCAGATCATGCTGTGGGTCTTGTGGTTGATAAAAAAATACTCAATACACAGAGTAAAATCTTTGCTGTATTTATCGAAGTCGATTTTACGTGGTTTGCAGGACAATATATTAATATTTACTTAGATGAATATACGTCAAGACCGTATTCTATTGCGAGCCGTTGTGATGATCGTAAAGTGCTTGAGCTTCATATTAAAGAGCATGAATTAGGTGAGGTTAGTCGTTGGTTGAGTAACGATTTACAGGTAGGCGATACGGTTAAGCTTTCTTTGCCTATTGGCGATTGTTTTTATACCAATAGCTATCAAGATAGTCCTTTGTTATTGGTAGCTACCGGCACCGGCTTAGCGCCTTTGTATGGTGTTTTACAAGAAGCTTTATATTCCAATCACACAAAAGTGATTCATTTATACACGGCCGCTAGTGAGCCTAGCGGTTTGTATTATCAACATGAGCTGCAAAATATCGCGAGTCAATTTGAAAATGTGCATGTACACGCGGTAGTTAAACAGAATGCACAAGCGGGGCAGTTAGAAGGCGATGTGGTTTCTATTGTTAAACAACGGCATCCTGAGATGAAAGGCCATAAAATATTTTTATGTGGTTCGCCTGCTATGGTGAAAGCATTACAGCGCGCATGTTTCTTTCAAGGCGCGACAATCAGTGATATTTTGGTTGACGCTTTTGAAATCGCAGTTAAGAAAGTTGATAGATAGAGATTGTAACTAATGTTGTTTACCTTCTTTCTTAACTTTCGTGCTTAATTTTCTTTCTTAACCTCTCTTCTTATATTCACTATTGTTATGTTCAGTTATGCTGACATTGTTGCAGTCAGCGCTTATAGCGTTCTATTTGCGACCGTTACGAAGAGTTTTAGTACTTGTCCCGGTTTAAGATATTTTTTTAAAGTTTCATCATTCCATTCGCGAATATCCTTTGTGGAGACACTATAGCGTTGAGCAATAAAAGATAGGTTGTCTCCTGATTTTACGGTGTAAAGTACTTTTCTTTTTTCTGCAGAATCATTCGCTGAGTTGTTCAACGTTAACTGTGCCTGAGTCGCGTTGTCTTGCCAAATCACTAGCGCTTGTTTGTTCTTTAGCACATCCTTTTCGGACATATTATTCCAATAGGCAATAGAAGATGGTTTGACTTGATATTTTTTCCCAATGCTCCATAGCGTATCTCCAGCTTGGGTAATATGTTTCACTTTTGTGCTTTTATTTTTTTTCTTACTGGTGTTTTGCCTCACCGTTAATCGCTGTTCGGCACTTTGTTGATAAAAATCAGATTGTTTAGACGCAGTTGGGATGAGTAATGTTTGGCCGACTCTAATACGAGAGCTAGCTAACTTGTTAGCTTTTTGGATGCTGCGGGTGTTGGTATTAAAACGCTTCGCAATAAGGCTTAGTGCATCATTAGGCTTTACGGTATAACGTTGCCACTGCATGCGTTTCTCGATAGGGTAAGACTGTAAGGATGTGAGAATGTTATCTGCTTTTTCTATCGGAACTAGTAACTCATGTGGCGCTTGAGGGTCTGTTGCCCAACGATTGTAAGCCGGGTTCAGTGCGTAGACGTCGTCGATGTTCATATTGCTGACTTCTGAAAAAGTCGCTAAGTCAATTTGTGATTGAATATCAATTGTCGTAAAGACAGGTGCGTTTTGAATAGGCGCTAAGGTGAGCGCATAACGTTCTGGCGTATCAATAATACGCGCCCACGCGAAAAGTTTAGGGACATAAAATTGTGTTTGTTTGGGTAGTGGCAAAGACCAAAAATCCGTTGCTTTACCTGCCTTTTTATTTCGTTTTATTGCGCGCTTTACAGTGCCTTCTCCGGCATTATAAGCGGCGATAGCCAACAGCCAATCGTTATCAAAAAAGCGATGTAAGTAATTGAAATAATCAATAGCGGCTTGCGTAGATTTAATCACATCGCGGCGCTCATCGTGCCACCAAGTTTGTGTCATATTAAACCGTTTACCTGTGCCGGGTATAAATTGCCAAAGCCCAGATGCTCGACCAGACGAATAAGCGAACGGATCAAAACGGCTTTCAACAAACGGGATGAGGGCTAATTCGGTAGGCATATTGTTTTTTTCTAACTCACTCACAATATGATGAAGATATAAGCGGGCTTGTTCTGTTTGTTGGAAAATATCTTTAGGGTGTTTGCGATAGCGAGTAATTAATTCATTAATACGTTGCTCACCAATAGCAGGAATAGTATTTGATTGGGGCTTCGTATTGAGCTGGTAGCCATGACGAATATGAGACCATAAGTTATCGTTGTTATCAGTAGGGCTATTGACAGGGTTATCGACAGAATTGTTGATAGAGCTACCGTTATTTTTGTTTCCACTAGCAGTAGACTGAGCTTGCTGTTCCTGTTCATTATTTTCTAATGCTTTGGTAGGGAATGTCCCATCGCATGCGCTAATAATACTAATGAGAGCGCTGGCGGTAAAAATCGCGCTATAACGTTTGGTATGTTTCATCGAAGATGTGAGTAAGCGGGTTAATTGGGGCATTAAAGATAAAGCAGTGAATCGTAGGTAACAAGCTTGTATAGAAAATCGCATAGAGTGGGTAACTGTCTTCATTATTTTTACGGATAGCCTGTTAGTCTAATCAAGCCTTTCTAATATCACAAGGAATATGCGTGTTTAAGCCTCGTCTTTCCACTGGCGTAATAAAGCGAATGTTTCGGCGTTTGATAAGGCAGTGTCCTTTTTCCAATATTGTTTAACGGCATTTTGTATTTCGGGTTCTGCTACACGCAAGAAAGGGTTGTTTTGTTTTTCTTGCCGTAATTCAAAAGGGATTGTGGGCTTGTTTTGACTGCGACACGCGATAGTTTCTGTTATACGTCGATCAAGATTACGATTATTTGGTTCTACTGTTTGTGCAAAATGCAAGTTCGATAATGTGTATTCGTGGGCACAATGGACTTGCGTATTATCCGGTAGAGCCGCTAACCGCTGTAAGCTGTTGTGTAATTGTTCCGCACTACCTCCCATCAGTCGTCCGCAGCCCGAAGCAAATAAAGTATCACCGCAAAATAAAATAGGTACATCGTTAGATGTGTGTGAGTAGTACACAATATGCTCTTCCGTGTGCCCCGGTGTTTCCATCACCGTCAGCCCATCTCTGCCAAATAACGACACCACATCGCCTTCATATACAGGATGAGTCACGTGCGGAATAGCGGACGTTTTAGGGCCGTATACGGGAATGGGGTTTGTGGCGGTAGCACATTGATCGATTAAGAAACGGATGCCATCAACGTGATCATAATGACGATGAGTAATGAGTATACCTACTAAGCGTAGATGGCATTGTTGAAGTACATGTAAAACCGCTTCGCCATCACCGGGGTCAATAATATAAGCGTCTTGGGGTGAGGGTTGCTGGATTTTTTGTTGAGCGCTTTGCTGAGTTCTGTGATGAGTGTTCTCTTGTATCGCTGCTTGGCCTGACTCGGATGATCGACCTGCTTCAAGAGAATGCTTTGTTAGAGGATGCTCTGTTAACAGCCAAAAGTAATTGTCGGATAGCGCAGGGATAGAGCGAATGTGCAACATAATACAGCCTGTTGTTTTTGATGTGAGGCGATGCTGGAGGGTTGTCTTGGCGAATTATATACCTTTTAGTCTTTCGTTTAATCCTTTTGTTTAAGCCTTTCGTTTAAGCCCTTGGTTGTATCAGCCGCGCTAGAATAAGCGTTTTTCTAGTGCTATGATCCTTGTATATTGATTATTTATCGCTTTCAAGGAAGAAAGTATGCGCTATTTTTTAGCTTTTTCTATCGCAGTCTTCGCGACGAGTTATTCCCCTACCTTACCTTCTTTTTACAGCCTATGGTTATTACTGTTCCTTGCTGTCTGCGGTATTTATCGCCGTTATATCATTGTGGCTTGTGCGTTATTGGGTTTATGTGTTGGTTTTTATCAGGGGCACAGGCTGGTAGATAAACAGCTGCCATCAGCATTGGAGAGCGTACCAATAAGTGTGATTGGAACGGTGGTTGGTTTGCCAATAAAAGATCAGCGTCGTGAGCGTTTTCTTTTTTCGGTGACATCGTTGGCGGAATCTTCACCGACCGAACCATCTTTGCATCGCCATCTTGTTGGGAAAACCTTACAGCTTTCGCGCTACCAGCATCATAAGAAGATGACAGGAGTCCCTTTTTCATCGGCTGATCTGGTAACAGTTATTCCTATAGCAACAGGGCAGCAGTGGCAATTTACAGTAAAGCTGCGTCGCCCAAGAGGTTTTGTTAATCCGGCAGGAATGGATTACCAAGCCTATTTATTACGCAACAATATTGCTGCTACGGGGTATGTGGTGAGTGTGAAGAATGCGAAGAGTTCACCCCACGCATCATTAGAAAGATTCCCTCAACAATCAACCCAGCAACTAACCCAGCAATCAATCCAAAAATTACTGGGAGAGAGCTGTGCGCGGGTGATAGTTGATTGTCTTCGATGGCATATCAAAGAGCGCTTGTCTGCTTTAGCGAAGCGAGTGAAAAGCGATAAAACAATAGGGGTTATTCATGCGCTCACTGTAGGTGACAGCCAAGGCATTAAATCTCAACAATGGGGTGCTTTTAAAAACACAGGAACAGTACATTTACTGGCCATTTCAGGTTTGCATATTGGTTTGGCAGCAGTCATTGGCGCCACTATTGGCCGCAGTATTATGCGCTTTTTGAGTGTTTTTAAGCCATTTTCGGTAAGGTTACGTGTATTGCCGGTAGTTTTCTCTATTGGGTTTTCACTGATGTATAGCCTGCTTGCGGGGATGAGTTTGCCGACTCAACGAGCATTGATCATGGTATTGGTGTATCAGTGCTGTGTGTTATGTGGGTATCGTGTGTCTCCTTGGTTACTGCTCACGATTGCATTATCTGGTATCGCTATTCTTGACCCTCTGTCCATTCAAAGTGCTGGGTTTTGGCTGTCATTTTTGGCCGTGGCGGTCTTGTTATATGGGTTTTTAGCTTATCGGCCAATGACCGTTTTATTGCCATATCGACATGCCTTACAGGGTATAAAGGCTCAATGGTTGTTGACCTTGGGGCTGTTATTACCGAGTCTGTTTTGGCTGCAGGGAGCGAGTATTAGCGCTCCGCTGATTAACTTATTGGCTATCCCGTGGGCTTCTTTCATCATCGTGCCATGTATTTTTATTTTGCTAGCACTACTGAGCTTGCAAGCGCTGTGGCTATATTGCTTTCAGTCTTTGATTCTCGATGCAGCTATTATATGGGTGTTTTCTGTCATCGACTTATCCGTGAGTCATTTGATTGATGGCTTACTGTATGGTGACCAAATAGCCGGTGATTTTTGGCATCCCTCAATGCTACAGCCTGCATTAACAGCGCTTATTTTGGGCGCATTGGGAATAACTTACTTTCTATCCCCCAAGGGGATTCCGTACCGTGGATTTGGCTTGCTGCTATTACTCCCTATTTTTTTACCCATTAATAACCTGCCAGTGTTGAGAGCGACCTTTTTAGATGTAGGGCAAGGGACGGCTGTTGTCGTTGAAACAAAAAATCATCGACTGGTATACGATGCAGGGCGTGTGTTTAGCCAACGTTTTAATGCGGGAGAGCACATTATTGCGCCTTATCTTCGATCCGTAGGCGGCTCTATAGTGAATAAAGTTATGATTAGTCATAGTGACGGAGATCATGCTGGGGGTTTGGCAGGTTTACTGAGTGCGATTGAGGTCAATGAGGGTGTCAATGGTGCTGTTGTTTCTGGAGAACCTGCAGAGACTGGTTTGAACGTTGATGTAGATATTCAGCAATGTTACCAAGGGCAGCATTGGCAATGGGATGGCGTTGATTTTGCCGTCCTGTGGCCTTCGCTTGATGAGTTGGATAAAGCTCAGCTCAACAGTAATAACTTATCTTGTGTGTTACTGATTAGTTATGGGAGTAAACGGATTCTATTAACCGGCGATATAGAAAAAAGGGCGGAGTATGCCTTACTTCGTGACAGTCGCTTGGAAGTATCGCCATTGAGCCAATTTCGGTTGCCAACATCGGTGGATATTATGTTGGTACCGCACCATGGTAGTAAAACATCATCGTCAGAGAGCTTGCTGGCTCACTTGCACCCTGATTATGCAATGGTGACAGCGGGACATAATAACCAATATCGACACCCACACCCCACGATCACAGAGCGTTATCACGCTATTAACACTAAGCTAATCAATACTGCGTTATCGGGTGCGGTTAGGTTTTCTATTGATGAACAAAGTCATCATTGGCATATAGAGCGCTGGCGGCAAGTTAACAAGCGTTACTGGTTTGATAATGTGGGGCAGGGTTTGGAGTAGTGCTTAGGGCAGTGCTTAAAACAGGATCAGGCAGCATCGTTCTAAAAGGCAGAAAGCCAAGAAACGTAAATAGAATTAAGATCTATTTCTGTAAGATCTCGTTCTATAAAGGAGCTTGTGGCTGGTTTGTTTCAGCGGCTTGTGCGTTTAACATCGCTTGCTGTTCGATATTAAATTCTTCTATTACCTCGTTTATTGGAACTTCATCGGGGTTGAAATCAGTTTCTGGCATTAAGTGTACATCAAGCGATTTACGTCGCCCAAATAATACATCAGCCATTTGCTCAATCATTTCAGTGCGTCTTGGGTCGGGGTGAGATGATTTAAGCAATTCGCTTTGTGCTTTTTTATAGAAGCCGTGAGCTTTGAGAACGCCATCTTTGGCATAGGCTTTATGGCCTTGCACTATATTTGATATAACTTTAATTTGTAATTGTAACCAGCTGATTTCATTTACAAAAGACTGCAGGTCTTGGTTCGAAAATTGATTGTTCATATGCTGGCGTCTCAATATCCCAAGAGACTCTTTAAGATATGCTTGATAGCGCGCAATCTGTGCATCGCTTTTGCATATTCGAGAAATATGCCGAGGGCTGGATTCATCGCTTAGCTCTGCAGCACGTGCTTCAGCATTATTTAAGCCCGCTTTTAAGTAAGTCGCTTTTGAGTTAATTTCGATCATCGTTTCATAGTTGCTGATAATTTCGTCATTAATTAACTTGGGAATAACCCTTTTCTCACATAAGCCATCCAATACAATGACGACGTCTTCTAATTCTTCTACACGAACTTTCATCTTCTCCAATCTAAAGGCAATTTTTTTTGCTTTAGCGACAAGGTGATTGCTATAAGCAACCAGACTCATAGAGAGTGCGGCGATAGTAATGAGTACCAGCAAGCTTGTAAAAGCAGTCATAAATCACGCTTATCCGAAGAAGTTATTATTAACATAACTATACTGAGAGCTATATTGAGACCTATACTGTTATATCGGCATTATCTAAAAAAACTTTAATCGCCTTTTTATCTATATATAACAAAAGGTTATGGGGATTGTGGGAAGTGCTTTGTCTGGCTTTTTAGCGTAAGAAAATCAAGGTTTTTAAGAGAGCGGAGGGTCATTCAATGAAAAATAATCGTAACATTTACTTGACCCAAAGCACCGCAACACTTATATATGCCATCCTTTAAATGAATGACTGTTATGTTACAGCACCACTTTTTCTCTCTATTACCCCCTTAATACGTACAATGTTTTGAGTGGCGAGATATAAGGAAAGGTCATTACAAACATTAAATATTTTAATACAGAGACAATATCTCATGGGTAAATCGCTTGTTATCGTCGAGTCACCGGCTAAAGCAAAAACTATCAACAAATACCTAGGCAACGATTTTATCGTGAAGTCGAGTATTGGTCATATCCGCGATTTGCCAACAAGTGGTTCATCAAAAACTCCCGTTGATGCTAAAGCAAGAGCGAAGCAAGCGGCGTTAACGCGCAAAATGTCTCCCGAAGATAAGGTTATTCACAAGGCGAAAAAGAGCCGTGAGCAATTAATTAAGCGTATGGGTATTGATCCCGACAATAATTGGGCTGCACATTATGAAATCTTACCGGGAAAGGAGAAGGTCGTTGATGAGTTGAAAAAACTTGCCGCCTCTGCTGATACTATTTATCTCGCGACGGATTTGGATAGAGAGGGAGAAGCCATTGCTTGGCATTTACAGCAAGCGATAGGGGGTGATGAAAGCCGTTATCGTCGAGTAGTATTTAATGAAATTACTAAAACCGCTATCCAAAAAGCCTTTGAGACCCCCGGCTATCTTGATCAACATCGAGTTGACGCGCAACAAGCGCGCCGTTTCCTTGATCGCGTTGTGGGTTATATGGTGTCGCCATTACTATGGGAAAAAGTTGCTCGTGGATTATCCGCTGGTCGAGTTCAATCGGTTGCGGTTCGCCTAGTCGTTGAGCGTGAACGTGAAATTCGTGCTTTTATTCCAGAAGAGTATTGGGATGTTTTTGCATCGCTTTTGACCGCTGATAAGTCTACTGTTCGTTGTGAAGTGAAAAAGCAGAAAGGCAATGCTTTTCGGCCGAATAACAGTGACGATTGCATGGCCTCTGTTGCTGAATTAGAAAACGCCACGTTTACTGTCGTTAAACGTGATGATAAACCCACTAGCTCAAAACCTTCCTCTCCCTTCATCACCTCTACATTGCAGCAAACGGCCAGCACCCGTTTAGGTTTTGGCGTGAAAAAAACCATGATGATGGCGCAGCGCCTATATGAAGCGGGCTACATTACCTATATGCGTACCGACTCGACTAACTTAAGTCAGGAAGCAGTGGCGTCTTGTCGCGATTATATTCTAGAGAACTACGGTAAACGTTATTTACCTGAAGCACCGATTAACTATTCAAGCAAAGAGGGGGCTCAAGAGGCGCATGAAGCCATTCGCCCTTCGAATGTATCCGTGTCACCTACACAGCTTAGTGGTATGGAGCGCGATGCAGAACGTTTATATACACTGATATGGCAGCAGTTTGTTGCCTGCCAAATGACACGCGCTGAATTTACCAGCACTTCTGTTGTAATTCAGGCTGGGGATTTTGAGTTGCGCACTCGTGGCCGTGTAATTCGTTTTGATGGTTTTATGCGAGTCCAACCACCGGCAGGTAAAAAAGAAGATGATGTGCTATTACCCGATGTGGCGGTCGGTGATGTGTTATCTCTTAAAGCACTAGAACCTAAACAGCATTTTACTAAGCCAACAGCACGTTATACCGAAGCGAGTTTAGTGAAAGAATTAGAAAAGCAAGGAATTGGTCGCCCATCTACCTATGCATCTATTATTTCCACCATTCAAGATCGTGGGTATGCCCACGTAGAGAGCCGTCGCTTTTTTGCCGATAAAATGGGCGATATTGTGACGGATCGATTAGTAGAAAACTTCGACGATTTATTAGACTATGGCTTCACTGCAAAGATGGAAGAGTCGCTAGATAGTGTGGCGGATGGTCAAATTGAGTGGCGAGACTTGCTGAATCAATTTTATACCGGTTTTGTCGATAAATTAAAGCAGGCACAGCAAGCTGAAAACGGTATGCGTCTTAATTCACCCACGGAAACCGATATTAGCTGCTCAACGTGTAGTCGCCCCATGCAGATTCGCACGGCTAGCACGGGTGTATTTTTGGGCTGCTCTGGTTATGCGCTACCACCCAAAGAGCGGTGTAAAACCACCATGAACCTAGTCTCTGGTGACGAGGCAGTCAGTGTCGATACAAATGTAGCAAGTGGTTCAGGAGCAAGTGAGAGCGATGAGACTGCTGCAGAAGAAGCAGAAGTTCGTCAATTACGTAATAAGCGCCGTTGCTCTATCTGTAATACAGCCATGGATAGCTATTTACTGGATGAAACTCGCAAGCTACATATCTGTGGTAATAATCCAGATTGTTCGGGTTATGAAGTAGAAACGGGCACGTTCAAAATAAAAGGTTACGAAGGACCTGTTTTAGATTGTGATAAGTGCGGTAGCGAGATGCAGCTAAAAACAGGACGTTTTGGCAAATATTTTGGCTGCACAAATGAGGAATGTAAAAATACGCGTAAACTGTTGCGCAATGGCGAAGCTGCGCCGCCTAAGATGGATCCGGTGCCAATGCCAGAGTTGGAATGCGTGAAAGTGGACGACACTTACATTCTGCGCGATGGTGCTAGTGGTTTATTTTTGGCTGCAAGTCAGTTCCCGAAAAATCGTGAAACACGAGCGCCACTAGTTGCAGAAATTATTCCGCATAAAGATGAAATCGATAACAAATATAATTTCTTGTTTTCTGCTCCTACAGAAGACGATGATGGCAATCCAACGCTAATTCGTTTCAGTCGAAAAACAAAAGAGCAGTATGTGCAGTCAGAAGTAGATGGCAAGGCTACGGGTTGGAAAGCATTTTACGAAGGCGGCAAATGGGTAGTAAGCGCTGCACCCGTTAAGCGTAAAGCCGCACCTAAAAAGAAAGCGGCACCTAAAAAGAAGGCGGCACCCAAGAAAAAAGCCACCGCAAAGAAAAAGGCAGCACCTAAAAAGAAAGCCGTAGCCAAAAAATCACCGGCTAAAGAATAATACCTCTAAGTAAATGCACTTTCGCTGGATGATTTTTAATCTAAGGTGAGAGTGCTCTTCTCTAGCTTTTCGAATAATGGTCATAGTAGAGCAGAGAAAAGAGAGTGGATAGCGGAGAAGAGAGTAGAGTCGCAGCTTGATGGCACACGGTGTTGAGATACATCGTGAAATTAAAGCTAATACAGCCCCAGTTCTGCGGATATAAATACTGTCATCACTAGCTGTGACTACTTTGAATTCTGCTGCTTTGAATCTACTACTTCGAGTGTAGTTGCCTTCAATATAGCAACTAAGTTGAATCGAAAAAGTTCATACTAAGCTACTACATCTAAGCAGGGCATGCGCATATTTTTTTTAGTGCTGTGTGCAACTAATCAACATCCCCTTACACTCACCTTGATTTGCCGCCACCTCCATTCGCTGAATATCGGACGATGAGAAAGAGGCTTGCTCAGCAATAACATTATGGCTATTTCCTTGCGCCAATGCCTGCCAAATAACCCAGCGCGCATCGTCTTCAGGTTGAATATACACAATACGTAAGCGTGATAAGCAGGCGCCTAAAGAAGATAGAAGTGCTTTATTGGGTACGGTTGATGTAATCCACGTTGTCCACCGGTCAGAGTTCTGTTGTGTGAGAGAAGCAATAATCGTTGAAACAACCGTGTTGCTATCGTTAAAGCTAGGAATAATCACTTCTGATATTGCACGAGTAGTTGTTTTGTGAATAGTTGTTGTGTGAGTAGTAGGGTTTATGTCATTGGCCAAGCAGTGATCAATCTGACTATTATTAATCTGCTTGTTATCAATCTGACTGCTATCAATTTGACTGGGTGAATGATAGGAATAAATATCGTTCACGCTAATGCTGTTGGCGGTATGGGTTAAACCTGTCATTTGAATAGTCATACTACTTCTCGTTTCAGTTTGTTCACTTTCAATTTATTCGTTTTTATTCGCTGTTTATTTGGTGAGACTCGTTCGATCACCTTTATTGGGTCGATATTCTCAACCGTACTACTATTTTTTTGTGATCAATTCCGGCGTACAACACCCACACTTAAACCTTCTATAGCAAAAGATTCTTGAGTAAGGTCAACAATGATAGGCGCAAAATCTGGGTTTTCGGCGATCAGTTCTACGATGTGACTATCGGGGCCTTTCTTAAAACGCTTTACCGTCACTTCATCACCAATACGAGCCACTACGATTTGCCCGTTAGTGACTTGTTGGGTTTGATGCACCGCTAATAAGTCACCATCATGAATACCCACATCAATCATACTTTCACCGTGAACCTCGAGAAAATAATCAGCACTAGGCTGAAAAAACTCACGAGGCATCGCACAATGGTCCTGTACGTGTTCTTCTGCAAGAATAGGGCTACCCGCAGCCACGCGGCCTACAATAGGAATACCGGGATCATTTTTTGCTTCGTCCGCAGGTAAGCGAATACCGCGAGAGGCACCCGGCACCATTTCGATAGCACCTTTACGAGCAAGCGCGCGCAAATGTTCTTCGGCAGCGTTCGCTGATTTAAAACCTAAAGACTTCGCAATTTCTGCCCTTGTAGGTGGGTAGCCGGTTTCTTCAATATTTTGCTTTATCAGCATTAATACTTGTTCTTGTCGAGAGGTGAGCTTGAGCATGTGACATCTCCAGTGATGTAAGTTTGCTATCTGTTCTAGATCAGTTCTAGGTCTGTTTTTATGTACAGTGCTTTATGTGTTTTTCACTTTATACAGTGTTTTATACAGTTGCGCAAACTTTTATGCGCTTAGATAGAAAAAGTAGGTGATGAATTACCGCGTTTCATGGCTAAGCCATCGCTCTGTTGACAGCTAAGGGGCTTAGACGTATGTTGTTCGGCTTTGCAAAACATCAGAATAATTTCAGGAAAGAACAAATGGCTCTTGGCTCAGTAATGATCGACATAGAAGGGATCGCGCTTACAGAAGATGATAGGCAATTGTTGCAGCACCCCTCGGTAGGGGGTGTTATTTACTTTTCTCGCAATTATCAATCACCGGCTCAAATAAGCGCCCTTAGTGCCGACATCCGCCAGTGTCGTCCGGATATATTGATCGCGGTAGATCAAGAAGGTGGTCGAGTACAACGGTTCAAAGCGGGCTTTACACGGCTACCTGCCATGCAGCGGTTTTTACCTTTATTCCATAAAAATGCGGATGCCGCGCTGTCGTTGGTAGAAAACTGTGGTTGGCTAATGGCCGTAGAATTACTTGCGGTGGGGGTAGATTTTAGTTTCGCCCCAGTATTAGACGTAGATGATAATTTTTGTAAAGTCATTGCCGACCGCTCATTTTCTAGTGACCCAGATGAGGTGAGTGCATTAGCTGGTGCCTTTATGCGAGGGATGAATGATGCTGGCATGGCGACAACAGGCAAGCATTTTCCCGGTCATGGTAGTGTTGCTGGAGATAGTCATGCCGTTTCCCCTACAGATAACCGTACTTTAGATGAGATTCATTCAAAAGATCTCATTCCATTCAAAGCTTTATTGCCTTCATTGAATGCGGTGATGCCTGCACATATTATTTTTCCGCAACTTGATTCCCTTCCTGTTGGTTTTTCTCCTTACTGGCTGCAAACTCAACTACGTAATGAACTCCATTTTGATGGTGTTATTTTCAGTGATGACCTAACGATGGAAGGTGCTGCTGTTGCCGGTAACTACGGTGAACGAGCCATTGCCGCTCTAAGCGCAGGCTGCGACATGGTGTTAGTCTGCAATAACCGCAAAGGCGCTCTAGAAGCATTAACTGCAGTAGAGCTTTATACGGGAGGGGAGGGTAATGAGAGTGTTGAAAGTACTAAACAAAGCGAGCAATCGAGTAAACGCATTCTGTCAATGCAGCCGAACCCAGCATTACGCCCCAAAGATTTAGAGGATATAGAGGGTATAGAGAGTTTAGAGAAGAGCGAACGCTACGTGAAAACCCGCGCCATACTTAATGCAATGACGGGAGCCTCATAAAAAGGCTGCAGCTCGAAAAGTTTTTCAAAGAACTTTCTAAATAGCTTCCCAATAAACTGACAAACAGGTCTATAAAAATAAAAGCAAAAAACGAAATGCATTAAGTAAAGCATGCGATAAAATAATTAAAAACGAATAAGCAAACACTTAAAGAGGTTCGACGGTCGATGGAGTTTTTAGAAGAAGCAGACGAATTGTATACACTGCAAGAAATCGATACCGCATTAGATGTAATGGCCTTATCTATATGCGAAGAATATCGTCATAAAAACCCACTGGTTATCGGTGTGATGAATGGCGCAGTAGTTACTCTAGGTCATTTATTACCTAAGTTTTCCTTTTTATTAGAAGTTGATTACTGCCATGCGAGCCGTTATGGAAAATCTACTTCCGGTGGCGAAATTGATTGGTTGGCCTACCCAAATAAACCCCTCAAAAACCGCCATGTATTATTAGTTGACGATATCTTTGATGAAGGCGTCACACTTAAATATATTGCAGAATTCTGTCACACTCAAGGCGCATCATCGGTAAAAACAGCAGTACTGCTCGATAAAAAACACCAGCGTAAAGTTGAGCACTTTATCGTAGATTATGCAGCCTTATCTGTGGAGGATCGTTACGTTTTTGGTTTCGGTCTTGACTATAAAGGGCATTATCGCAACGCCCCCGGTGTTTATGCCGTCCCAGAAACGTTGCTGTCGTAATTGCGGATTTTCTACTATTTATAAGTTTTGTTATTTACTTTGTAATGACTTTTTTACTCACTTAACCATAAGAAACTATTATGTCTATCGCAATTATTGGTGGCTCTGGCTTAACACAATTAACCACATTAGGTGAGGCCAATACGGTCTCCCAAGACACGCCTTTTGGTGCGCACTCAGAAGGAGTTTGTCGTTTTCAAGTAAACAACAGCGATGTGATTTTTTTACCTCGCCACGGAGATCAACATCAATCCCCGCCACATGGAGTTAATTATCGCGCCAACCTCTGGTTGCTTAAATCATTAGGCATCACCAAAATTATTGCATGCAATGTCGTGGGTGGCATCAACGATAATATGCCACCAAAGACCTTAGTAGTGCCGCACCAAATTATTGATTATACGTGGGGCAGGGAGCACACTTTTTTTGATGGCAAAAACACCGTGATGAAAGGCGTCGAACATATTGATTTTACCTACCCTTACAGCGAAGCCCTGCGTCAGCGAATGCTATCGTTTTTTGAACAGGCCGGTATAGATCATCTTAATTATGGAACTTACGGATGTACGCAAGGGCCTCGTTTAGAAACCGCAGCAGAAACTCAACGTTTAGAAAATGATGGCTGCGATATAGTCGGTATGACAGCAATGCCGGAAGCAGCGCTCGCCCGTGAACTCGAAATTGATTATGCCTCACTCAGTTTAGTTGTGAATTGGGCGCCGGGATTAGCGGAAGAAGAGTTGTCAATGGAAGTGATAATGCAATTAGTCGCTAGTGAAATGAAAAAAGTATGTGATTTCTTCCCTAATTTACTTAAATTTCTTGAGCTAGATCACTAAATGGAACATTGCATATTTACAAGTATGAATTATTGCCAGAAAATACTTGCTCGAGACCTTTGCACGAAAGCCATTTTGCTTCCAAGCTGCGTTAAAAATGTACTCAATCGGTCATTTA
>AEVK01000106.1 GCA_000209515.2 gamma proteobacterium IMCC1989 | reverse complement strand
GCTCGACTGCTCTAAGGCGTTTATCTGTGCCAGCCGGAATTAAGACGCTCTTAACTAAGCATTCGCCTAATACAGAGTCTATAAAGGTTACTGTGGTTTCATTTGAAATTAAGTGGCTTGTCACCTTATTCATTTTATAGGGGATATATGTTCGAGCCGCGTGTTGTAACGCGTTGAGGTGATGTGTTTTTGTGTGTTAGATTGGTGTTTAATATAATGTTATACCTCTTAGTGTTTTATTCAGATTTAGGTGTTAAATGGAAGATTTAATTAAAGTAGAAGTAAAAAAGGATCATTTGGACAAAGTCTCACGCGCCCCCGTATTAAGTGCTTTAACTGAATTAATCTGGAATGCATTTGATGCTGACGCGGATTTAGTACAAGTATCAATAGATCGAACTGATTTTGGCTTACAAGCTGTTCATGTAAAAGATGATGGGTTAGGTATACTTCATAAAGATTCAAAAAAATTATTTAGCTCTCTTGGCGGGTCTTGGAAAGATCAAAAAGGCGTATCCCCTAAAGGCCGATTTTTACATGGTAAAGAAGGGCAAGGTAGATTTAAATCATTTGCTATAGGAAGATCGGTAGAATGGAATACGTCTTTCTTTGATGGTGAAAATACGCTTTCATATACTATGAAAGGAAAAGCAGATAATAAGGGTATATTTTATCCTACATCACCTAAAATTAGTGATAGCAAATCAACAGGTACAACAGTTTCAATATTTGAAACGCACAAAGAATTTACATCTATCAATAAAGAGCGGCTGCTTGAATATTTTTCATCCGTTTTTGCTATTTATCTATCGCAATACACATCAATTAAACTTTATGTTGATGGAGAGTTAGTTGATCCTGAGAGTCAGATAAAGAACAAAATCAACCTCCCACTTGAGAATGTCATATTTGATGACATCGATTACCCTTATGAGCTTCAAATTATAGAATGGAATTGCACAACTGCTAATGAAGTGCAGCTTTGTAATGGTAACGGTTTTCCGCTGCGGCCTTATGAAAAATCGATCAAAGGAACTAGTGATTTTTCATATACAGCATATTTGAAGTCTGATCATATCAGCAAACTAAATACAGTTGGTACATTAGGTCTTGGGGATCTTGAGCCGTCATTATCCAAGCCAATTGACACTGCAATATCAGCGTTAAAGAATCACTTCATGTTGCGCCGCATTGAACTCTCAGCAGATAAAATTCAAACATGGAAAAATGAAAACATTTACCCTTACTCTAATGTAATAAATGGCCCAATAGAAAAGGCCGAAAGACAGGTTTTTGATATTTTAGCATTGAATATTAGTGAGCAAATACCTGAATTTGAAAAGTCGGATATTAAACTTAAAAAGTTTCAGTTCCGTCTACTCAAACAGATAGTTGGCTCAAATCCTGATGACTTACATATCATCTTGACCGAGGTTTTAAACTTATCAAAAGGGAAGCAATCTGAATTAGCTGAGCTTCTTAAAGATGCTTCTTTATCTGCAATAATTAGTACCGCCAAAGTCATATCTGACAGATTAAGATTTATTGCTGGACTTGAAGAAATTCTATTTAACCCTGAAAAGAAAAAAGTATTAAAAGAAAGAACTCAATTACACAAGATACTTGCCGAGAACACGTGGGTTTTTGGAGATGAATTTTCACTAACCGTAAATGATCAGTCTCTTAGTGAAGTGCTAAAGATACATTTAGATAAAAAAGGGTCGGCAATCCATCTGGACAAGCCTGTAAAACGAATTGATGGCCGAGTCGGTATTATTGATTTAATGTTGACAAGAAGTATCGGTAAAAACCATTCAGATGAAAGAGAACACTTGGTGGTTGAATTAAAAGCCCCAAAAGTTAATATTGGTGAAGATGAAATTTCACAAATCAAATCATATGCATTTGCATCAATTGCTGATGAAAGATTCAAACATCTAAAAACCAAGTGGAACTTTTGGGTCATATCAAACGATTTAAAACCTTTTGCAGAGATGGAATTAAAGCAAGATAAAACTGGAAAAGGTATAATTTATGAAATTGACAACTTAACTATTTATGTTAAAACTTGGGGCGAATTAATACAAGAATGCAAGCATCGTTTAGAGTTTGTTCGAGATCAGCTTGATATTAATATTGATAAAACAGATGGACTTAAGTATTTACAAGAATCATATTCTGAGTACACGAAAGGTGTAATATTAACTGAAGAGCACTCCGAACCTGAGGTATAACAAGCCAATTAAGCAGGACAAAAAACAGTTGCTTTTGCTCCTGCGCCGCTAACTTTAACCAACTATTTTTAGCCTCTTACTGGGGCGCTAGAAGCTACAAGGATCCTCAATGTTCCTCTGGAATAAACTTAAAGATATAGTTAACTGGTCAATTGCAAACTTTTGGAATTTATTTAGTTTCATAGGTGTAATTGCAACAATATACGTAGGTTTCTTTTACGTGCCTGATTATGTTGAAGACATGACTATTGGTAAGCAAAACACTGTTCATCGCGAGCTTGTTTCAGACATTCAAGAATTAGTATTTTATGACCAGCCAATAACGCTACAGGATGTGGAGTCTGTAATTTCAGGGAAGGAGCTTTCATATTCAATTGTATATAAATTCACTTCTATGGAGCTGTTGAATCAAATACAAAATGAATTTTTGAAAAACAAATTTATTCCTTTAGAAAAAA
Source organism: gamma proteobacterium IMCC1989 (assembly GCA_000209515.2). Taxonomy (GTDB): domain Bacteria; phylum Pseudomonadota; class Gammaproteobacteria; order Pseudomonadales; family Cellvibrionaceae; genus Endobugula. The sequence goes on along the minus strand of AEVK01000106.1, from coordinate 1,921 downwards.
GAAATGAATTAATCCAAAGAATAAAAGAGTTACGCAAACAATATCAAACACCTGAAACACCAACCCCTAAACCTTATAATGTCTACGAGTTGATTTCTATTGCTGTCAGTGTCTTATCTGTCATATTTGCTTTATTAGCAACAATCAGTATTTTTGTTAAGAATAGGGATGATAAAGAGTTAGAAGTTGATTTTGCATCATCTGAAAACTCAACTAATCATGTCATGAACTCTCATAGTCAGTATGCCCATACCGCATATGAATATGAAAAAATGGTCGGTACAGTACTTGATGAGTTATCAATACTCAAAAAAGACAGTGAGTTATCTTCAAGTCGAAATGTCGACTTTATTGCAGAGATCAATGGTAAGGAGTTAGTCGTTGAAGTTAAAGCTTACAGAAGAATGATAGGTCTTGGAAACGCTCGAGAATTTGCATATTTAACGGAAAGCTTAAAAAGAGGTGGGGTTTTAGTAGCTAAGTCGGGAGCTACCAAGAGAGCGCAGCACTTTATCGATGAACATAATGAACTTTCTGACAATCACAAAATATTCATCGTTTCAGGAGATACTAAGCAAGAAGTAAAAGAGGCTTTTCAAAAAGCTGTAAAGTAACTTCTAACAAAGCTGTGCACGGGAACAGCTACTCTTCAATCACTTATTCAACCCACATAAGCTAACCGACATTCTACGCATTACCTTATACGCCACATTTGCGATGTGGTCTGCGATATGAGTTACGTTATTGGTTTTGATATGAGCTGCGACGAATATTGGGGAATAGAGCTTATTACCGCTTATATGTGAATACTCGTCCAATATTCTGTGTACACTCGTCCCCTTATGACGCTGTAGTGAAAAGTCAACGCAATGAATACCCCACACAGTCACTTCATGTTAAGCCCCGACAAACAATCTGGGCGGCGGGAATTAAAACTGATAGCATTCGTGGCTGATACCAACACCGGCTGAAGTTAGAAAAAGAAGTAGGATAAAATGCTACTTCTTCAATAACGCCACTTCTTTATGCGGTTTCAAAAGAGTTGATGGTCACCCCAGCGTGAGGATGAATCGCATCGCCATCAACGCCATCAACTATTCCCGCATCAATCATTTTACCAAATACCATTTTGATGGTGTCCGCAGCGGCATCCATGGTGGCTTGGTCAGGATATCTCGCTACTTCGCGGCGTAAATTCGTCCATAAGTATTCGCACATGGGTGTTTCAAGGTAAACTAGCCGCACATCGTAAAGAGCAACCCTTATGAATTTACAGTCTTTGATAGAAAAGTCGCGTTATATTACCCGAGAGGTTTTTGACTTCGCCCGCAACCTAGGCCGAGAGTTTATTGATAAGGGCTGCCAAAAAAACGCAGCCGCGTTAACCTACATGACATTGTTTGCGCTGGTGCCGTTACTGACGGTGACGTATTCGATGTTTTCGGTGATACCCGCTTTTAGTGGTGTTGGTGATCAATTACAAGGTGTCATTTTTGACAATTTTGTGCCCGAAACCGGTGAAGAAGTAAAAGGTTATCTTTCAGACTTTTCTAACCAAGCACGCAACCTAACCGGTATTGGCGTAGGGATGCTGGTAGTAACAGCGTACTTGATGCTCACCAATATTGAAAAAGCGTTTAATGGGATATGGGGAGTGAAACAGGCTCGCAAAGGTTTATCGAGCTTTTTGCTGTACTGGGCGGTGCTGAGTCTTGGCCCCTTTTTGCTCGGCGCAGGTCTGTTGGTTAGCACCTATTTATTGTCGCTACGGTTAGTGGTTCAAGAATACGACCAACTCGGCGTCACGCCGCTATTATTTCAAATTATCCCTTTGTTGATGACCACGATGGCGTTTACGCTATTATTTGCTGCTGTACCCAATTGCCGCGTGCCGATGCGCTACGCGTTGTTCGGCGGTTTT
>AEVK01000107.1 GCA_000209515.2 gamma proteobacterium IMCC1989 | reverse complement strand
CTCTGAAAAAGTCATGAATGGTTTTTCGCTGGTCAAAACGCAGGAGCAGTTTTGTTTACCTAACCGAAAACCCCACTCAAACTGATTGAAAGATTCCATAAAACACTTATGAGCCTCACCAAAAATTGACTCTTAAGCCCTCCAATTCACGCATTCATCAAAGTATGAACATTAGCGATAAATTAAGATATTCACTATAAGTGTAGCTAAGAAATAGATTTTCTCTAGAATCGTTACAATACCTAAGTTATTCAAAGGGATATTAGGTAAAACAACTACATCTAAATATATCGTTGGCACAGAAGTAATCGTTCTCTGACACCCCAAAATTGTCTATAATCCCCTCCTTTGATTTTTCACCATCATCATTTATCCTTTCTAATCAACCCAAAAATAAGAGAACAGCACATCATGCCTCTTTGCAATATCGTTCTATTTGAGCCAGAAATACCGCCAAATACAGGGAACGTCATTCGGCTAGCGGCTAATACCGGTTGCTTGTTACACATTATTAAACCTACTGGCTTTGATTTAGATGACAAGAAATTACGCCGTGCTGGCTTGGATTATGGTGAATGGCAAGACATGAGGACTTACGAGAACTGGGATGATTTTATCTCGCAGACAGCGCCTAAGAGATTATTTGCTATCAGCACAAAAGGCGCACGCCACTATCACGACATCGAGTTTGCGAATGATGATTATGTTGTTTTTGGCCCTGAAACTCGTGGCTTACCTGATAACGTGCTTTACCATACCCTGATGACGGAACAAGTGCGTATTCCCATGACAGAAAATAGCCGTAGTATGAACTTATCGAATTCCGTTGCCGTTATTGTTTACGAATCATGGCGACAGCAAGGGTTTATACATTCAACCTAATATTACGCATAGACTATACGATAATGGCTCAATAACACCTTACGAGAATGATTCAGTATGAAAAAAGCACCCATAGGATTATTTTACGGTAGCTCCACGTGTTACACCGAAATGGCTGCAGAGAAAATTCAGCGACAGTTCGATAACGGCGCGATGGATGTTATGAATATCGCGGACACTCCTGTTAGCGAGATGCAACATTATCAACAACTTATCTTAGGCATTCCCACTTGGGATTACGGCGAGCTACAGGAAGACTGGGAAGACCATTGGGACGATATAGATACGGTTGACCTCTCAGGGAAAACCGTTGCCTTATATGGCTTAGGAGACCAAGTAGGTTATCCCGAGTGGTTTTTAGATGCTATGGGCTACCTACATAACAAGGTGTTAGTTCAAGGAGCCAACATTGTTGGTTATTGGCCGAACAAAGGATATGAATTTACCGAATCACAGGCTCTAACCGAAGATAAGCAGTATTTTTTCGGTCTAGCACTGGATGACGAAAATGAATTTGATCAGACCGATGAGCGTATCAGTACATGGTGTAATGAGCTAAAAACACATTTTACCTTGCCCTCCTAATCAAGCTTATGAGTACACGTAAAATCAGTACATAATAAACGCCCCCAACCATAATGAAGCCAAAAACGGTATAGTCATGACAGATACACTTCATTGGAATGACCAAGGCCAGCCTATTTCCAATCATTTCGATGACATCTACTTTTCCACCGAAAATGGACTAGCAGAAACTAATTATGTTTTTCTACAACAAAATAATTTGCAGCAACGCTTTTCAAATTTATCAGAAAATTCAGTTTTTACTATTGCAGAAACGGGCTTTGGAACAGGTCTAAATTTTCTTGCTTGCTGCGCTCTCTGGGAACAGACTGCACCCAAAACAGCGCAACTACACTTTGTGAGCACCGAAAAATATCCCCTAACAAAACATACCATTGCTCAAGCCGCTACTTTATGGCCAGAATTACAAACACACACCTCTTCTCTGCTGAAGGTTTACCCAAATACCATCCCGCTTAATCAAACCATTCGATCAACAGAACAAGCGGACTATTATCGTTTTCAGGTCACACCAACTATCTATTTATCGCTGCTTATTGGCGATGCTACTTTAGGCTTAAAACAGCTACTAGCGCGTACATTATTAGAAACTGAAACCCCTGACATATTGCCAGCCGAAACACAAAACCCCAAATCAACATCTTATGAAACAGACTCTAGACAATGGCGTGGTGTTGACGCGTGGTTTTTAGATGGTTTTGCACCATCGAAAAACCCTGATATGTGGACACCTGAACTCTTTGCTACCATCAAAAAACTCAGTTATATCAAAACTACCATTGCAACATTTACTGCTGCAGGTGTTGTAAAACGAGGCTTATTAAGCGAAGGCTTTACATTAAAAAAAGTGCCGGGATATGGTAAAAAAAGAGAAATGTTAACGGCAGAATATCCTCAACAGAGCGCGCAAAAAAACACACCAACACACCAGAATCTAACTAACGAGGCGGGCATAACACCTTCTCCCCAAAAAATAAAAACCACACAACGCTTATCGACGTGGGCACTGATAAATAATTACCAAACTGTCCCGACGGGTACAAAAATTGCCATTATTGGAGGTGGACTTGCAGGCTCTCATACCGCTCATGCGTTAGCAAAGAAAGGCTATCAGATAACACTGTTTGAAAAAGCGGACACATTAGCTGCTGGAGCGTCAGGGAATGCTCAAGGCATCGTATACGGAAAATTATCTGCCAGTGGCGACCCTTTAGGCGAAATGAATCGCTACAGTTTACGCTACGCCCAATCGTTTTATAGCGATTACTGGAGGCGCGATAGCAAGCACCCGACAACAAATAATAAAGAGGATAAGAATAATATCGATGCAGGAAACGCTTGTGGTGTATTACAGCTCAGTCTAACTGAAAAAATCCAGCAAGCGCATCGAAAAATAGCAAATGAAGTGGTCAACGACACCGATAATCTACGCCATGTGTCCGCTGAAGAAGCAAGCCTTATCGCAAATACTCGAATCGACTATCACGCGCTTTATTTCCCTAAACTAGGGTGGATAAATCCTCCCAAGTTGTGCGAATGGTTAATACAACACCCTAACATCAGCATTGTATCGCATACGGAAATCACAGAACTCCAGCAACATGGTACACAGTGGAGATTACACACACGCTCAACCGAAAACGATAACTCATCTACACAAATATTTGATGCTGTGGTCATTGCTAACGCTTACGACGCGACGCAGTTTACACAAACCAATACATTACCGGTGAAACAGATTCGCGGCCAAGTTAGTCACTACCCATCAACGGATATACCGGAGCAACTAAATACCGTTGTGTGCGGCAAAGCCTACATCGCCCCTGCTAGCCAAGGTATGCATTGCTTAGGCGCGAGTTTTAATTTACACAATGATAACCCCGCTTTAGATCCTGTTGATCATCAGCACAATATCCACAATATCGCACAACAAACCCCCGACATCATAGATAGATATGACTACATTCCCACTAATGACGACATCAAACAAAAGACAGCGAAGCTAGATGGACGAGCCAGCTTCCGTTGCGTGACACCCGATTATTTACCCATTGTTGGTGCAGTGCCTATTGATGCAGAATTACACACACGCTTCGGCGCATTACGTAAAAATGGCAGACAGACCATCAATATAGCGGGCAGTTACTATCCTAGACTATATATCAATATTGGCCATGGTTCACGGGGACTGGCTTACACGCCTTTGTGTAGCGAAATATTAGCAAATCTTATACAAGGTAGCCCGCCTCCTATTCCGCAATATCTCATCCAAAAGCTTAGCCCTGCACGCTTTACTATTCGAGACATGATACGAACACCTTGATCTATATAAGGGCTACTTATTTTAGGCGCTAGTGATTAATTACAAGTTATCCAATCAGTATTAGCATATTCAAAAATCGCAACTATACTTTGAATTATACTTTTATACATACTTTCAACTATATCGCTAAATGAATATTTTATAGAGGGCTTTTGATCTCCTCTGTAGATATAACAATACACTTATCGCTTAGGTAAAGGTTAATACTATGTTGATGTCACGCCCTCGCACTACATCCACTCATGCAGAAGTCGCTAATGTCCATAATTATTATGAACGTCTCGTAAATGAGAGTATTCTTAAAACCGATACACGAGCAGTTGATGATGCCGATTTTTTAGCTGATGTATCGTGCGTAGCACTTAATCACTTACCTCCCCGTTACATTCGTCACGATGTGGATATGAGCTTCTTTATGTCGCCTATTGAACGAGAAGAAACAGAAAATAAAGTACAGACAGCAGTGGACTATGCCTTAGTGTTTGTTAAGCAACATGAAGACGAACGGCAAGAGATAAGCTCTGCTGATATCATTACCGATGCAGTCGATAGTGAAGAAGATATGGAACACGCCATTGCTGCAGAAGAAAAACAAAACGAAACATTTCCTACCTCTGGTGACAACAACAATAACAACGAACATCTTACTGTAGACAGTGGTGTATTAGAGGACGACGCGTTAGAGACTAACACTGCAGAAAACGATACAAATAGTGATACCGATGTAGCAGATTCAGATATCATGGCAGATAGTACAGAAGAACCTTCTCTGGCAGATATTCCTATGCCATCTGAAGACGATATCGATGTACAAGTAACAATGACTCAACCATCAGAAAACAAGCCCGACGAACAACCTAGCCTGTAGCTTGTGTCCTGAATGCATATAATAACTGCATTACTTGAAATCAGCGTTACTAAACACACTACAAGCAACTACTAATAAGCCACTACTATAAACAACTACCAAGATACATTCCTAATGTGTATCCCTAAAATGTATTTCTAAACTGCACTTCTAAACTGAATTTCTAAAAAAGTAGCGAGACGACGCTAACTATTTTACACTGCCTGCACACTTTTTTACTATTGTAAAAACACATGATTAATCATGCTTTGTAGGCTTCGATGAAAAATACTTTTCCACAATGGCCAACGATCAATACGTTAATCGTATTGTTGTCAAATAAACCATTCGCCCTTTCTGTACTCGTCTTGTTATTAGTCGTTACTTTTCCAATAGCCGCAGAGCCAAAAAAAACGTTACTTAATCGCAATAATATCCCGCTTATTGATCCAATCGTCAAGCAAAGTAAAAATCATAATCCAGATAGTTTTATACAGGGTTGGATTAGAGATGGTGAGACGTTTTATGAGAGCAGTGGAATTTATGGCCGCTCATTTGTACAACGTTATAATGATAAAAATAATAACCAAAAAAACATCACCATTAACTTACCCAGTCGTTATTTTGCTGAAGGCCTGACCTTATTTAACAATATGATCTACCTATTAACGTGGAAAGAAGAAACATTATTTATTCTCGATAAAAACACTCTGAAAACCATTTCAACACTCGCTTATAGTGGCGAAGGTTGGGGATTGACCCATGACGGCTCACAACTCATTATGAGCAATGGCAGTGCAAATTTATTCTTTCGGGATGCAAGCAATTTTTCAATGACTCGACGCATCACCGTTCCACTACCATTGCAGCTAAATGAACTAGAATATGTCAACGGCGTCATCTGGGCAAACGACTGGAATAAAGATGATATCTACGCCATTGATAGCACCAATGGCTGCTTACTCGCCAGAATAGATCTGTCATCGCTCCGCAAACAAACCGTTACACCTAATAGCAGCAATATACTGAATGGTATCGCTTATGATTCGACAACAGATGGCTTATGGGTGACAGGGAAATACTGGCCTACACGCTATTTAATTGAATATCCCAATAACCGTATCGAGCAATTAAAAGCATCTCCCCACTGTTAACCCGCTCAGAACAGTGCAGATATCGCTAATAGGCCACTAAAACCCTATAGATATCGGTTTTTATATAGCCTGTTTCACTGTAAACTGTCGCCCATCTTATATCCTCATTTACACACTTAAAGACACCCCATCATCTTATGTTTTCTAATGACCAGCTTTCCAAACTTACGCAACTAAAACAAAACATTCGCTCTAGCAGAGACATTGCTCAAGGCACTATACGAGCCACTACAGGGCGATTTGGTTTTGTTGTACTTGATGATGGGCGAGACGCCTATCTCAACCCAGATCAAATGGAGAGAGTATTTCCAGGGGATCGCGTAGAAGTGGAGGTCACAAAAAATAAAAAGGAACAATACGAAGCAAAGCTAGAAAAGTTACTAGAATCATCGGTGACATTCTTATCAGGTCGTTATCGCGTTCGTGGCAAAGGCCACTTTATCGCTACTGATCTAACCAATTTTGACCGTTGGATTTTTATTCCACCCAAGTTCCGTATGAAATGCACAGAAGGCTGTTACATTACTGCCAAAGTGACTCAGCACCCGTTTAAAGATGGGCGAGCTCAAGCCAAAATCACGCAAAATGTTGGCGATGATAATACACCGTACATTGAGAAGCTTTATTCTGTCTGCAAGCACCGCCTAGACAACGAGTTTAGTGATGACGTGACTGAAGCCGCTAAAGCACTTATCGCACAACCTTTGCAAACCTTAGAACAGAACTCATTAGAAACGACAGATCTACGGGGTGTCGAGTTTGTCACCATAGACTCTGCCGCAACACGAGACATGGATGATGCATTAGCCATCACCCCCACCGACAATGGTTGGTTCCTATCAGTGGCCATTGCAGGCCCTAGTGCCGACATCAACTTGAATAGCACATTAGATAAAGCTGCAAGAAAACGCACACAAACCACCTACTTTGCTGACAAGCCATTAACCATGTTCCCTGAAGAACTATCGATAGAGCGCTTTTCATTAAAAGTTGGTGAAGAAAGAAAGAGCCTCGTTTTTCAATGCGAAATAGATTCCGATGGCAAAATAAACCACTTTTCTTTTGTGCCAGCCATAGTCAAGTCACATGCCAAACTGAGTTATGTGCAAGTTGCCGCATTACTAAATGATCAAGAATATAAAGCTAACCCTACCTTATCTGACCCAGCAGAATATAAAGCCACATTAGAGCAGCTACAAGCATGTGCAAAAGCGCTTCATAGTTACCGACAAGCTCACCATATCGTGATAGAAAACCGACCTGATTTTGCACTCTATCTCAACAACAAAGGTAAGCTAGAAAATATCGAGAAAATTGAACGAAATTGCGCTCACAGTATTGTCGAAGAAGCCATGCTCGTCACCAATCGTTGCGCTGGCGATTTCTTAGCAGAACACAAGGCTGGGTTGTTTGTTCATCATCGCGGCTACCGAGAAGAGCGTCGACAAGATATTGAGACATTACTATCAGAAAAAACACAGACTGAAATCAATAAAACAGAAGAACTCGATAGCTATATTAAAACAATTAAAACTTTACAACAGCATGACGACGCGAAAACATTACTCTCTATACAACAACGCTTTCTCGAAGCTAGTCAGCTAAGCACAGAAGCCAAGCCGCACTTTGGCTTAGGATTTGCGCATTACGCTACGGTCACATCGCCTATACGCCGATATCAAGACCTCCATAACCAACGTGCTATTTATCAAATACTAGCAAAGCAAGCGCCCGCACCATTGAACTCGCAACAATTACAACAGATGCAAGACAATATAAAAGAAAGCCGCAATGCCTCTATATTTATGGAAAAGTGGTTGATTTGTGATTATATGAATAACAAAGTTGGTGAGAGTTTTAATGGAACCGTGAGTTTACTTACCAACCAAGGTATTGGTGTACGCTTAGATGATAGTGGTATTGAAGGCTTTGTTGCTGCAAAAAGAGCGGATAAGAAAAAGCCTGATGCGCCTTTCGATAAAATATCGTTTAACAATCAACGCATGGAGCTTTCTTGGAATGAAACACCAATCCAGCTAGACCAACCAATAAGAGTAACGTTAGTACGTTGCGATAACGAGAAGAAAAAATTAGAATTTAGTTTTAGCGAATAATTTTTACATATTTACACGTATAAACGATGATTAGTTTTGTAACACAAATGCAAAACTAATCATCATAAAAACTACATTAGCGATCAAATACCACCGTCTTCTCACCGTTAATTAACACTCTGTATTCTGCATGCCAACGTACCGCACGATTTAACACAATGGCTTCAATGTCCTGCCCTATTTCCACCAACTCTTCTGGGCTATTAGCATGACTTACTCGCTCAACCGACTGCTCAATAATAGGCCCCTCATCTAAATCAGTTGTTACATAGTGTGCAGTTGCCCCTATGAGCTTTACGCCTCGATCATATGCTTGGTGATAGGGTTTTGCGCCCTTAAAGCCGGGCAAAAAAGAATGATGTATATTAATTGCACGTCCTGCTAACTGTTCACACATGCCATTAGACAAGATTTGCATATATCGCGCTAATACTAAAAAATCAGCACCTAGCGTGTCATCCATTAACGTTAACAATTGCGCTTCTTGTTGCGGTTTGGTTTCAGCGGTAATCGGTAAAAAATAAAACGGCACTTCATACCAATCACATAAGGAGCGCATCACTTCGTGGTTAGACACCACACCGACAATATCAACCGCTAACGAGCCTCGTTTCCAAGCATTTAATAAATGGCTAAGACAATGCCCCCACTGCGATACCGCAATAAGCACTTTAGGTTTATTCTGTGTATCGACCAATTCCCAACTCATACCATATCGTTCAGCCAATGGCTGAAAGCACACTTTCACATCCTCTAAAGGCTTTCCGCCTTCGCAAGATTCAAAAACGGTGCGCATAAAAAAGCGGGAAGCCGACACATCTTCAAACTGTGATGAGGCTCTAATATTAAAACCCTGCAACGCAAATAAATTAGCTACCGCTGCAACGATGCCTGGCTGATCTTTACAGCTTAACTTTAAAACAATATCCGTGGTTTGTATCATAACAACATGCTTATAGGTGATTTGAAAAGAAAGTAAATAAGAATAGTAACTGAAGGGAAAAAGATATGGAACAGATTTACCGAATAAGTGAAATTTCGAAAGCAGAGACTAGGAAGAGTTTTAGATTATTAAACCACTTTTATATGCCAAGGCTCAAAACGCACACCTAAGGTATTGCCTTCATCATAACGAATAGTGACATAACCTAAGTCTTGCATACGCTTAAACTCATCGGTCTGAGAAAAAGCATCGGTGAAGTTTTTCCCACCCCAACCTTTACGGCCCACATCAAAATCACCAATACCATGATAAGAATATCCCGGTGGCGCTAATGAACGAGATGCACGCGATAAATTACCATTAACACGAACCACTTTTGCTAAGAACAAATGCAACTGCTTAACATTAGAGCGAATACCTGAGGTTAGAATAATACCCTCACCTACGTGTTTACGTAATTTCTCATAATACTGAATAGATTGCTCTTTAAATAAATAATGCCCAGTGTGAGGCACTTTAAACGTGTGTGCTTTTTTAATATTCGTGGTCAAAGAATCGATCACCTTCTCACCATAAAAACCATAGTCTGTAGCATTACGAGAAAAAATATCTTCTATAAATGCTAATTCCGAAGTAGTAAACGCGCCCACAGCAGAATAACGCTTAGCAAAAGTGAGGGCATCATCAAAATTTAGAATATTAAAATGTCCATAACCCACTTGAGATTGTAGTTTTTTTAAGCGCAAATGGACTGAATGCAATAAAACAGTATCTTTCGCATTCACAAAGATATCGTCGGCATAGTCTTGCTCAAAATAAATGGCTTTATTGATTTGGAGCTGTTCTGCTGACACAGAGCGTGATGGAGTATTGCCCTGCCTAGCATCAGAGGTAACATGCTTAGGAGCATGTTGCGATTGCACCTCCACAGTATGCGCCATAGCGTCCACGTTAGTCATCTCATTAGCATTAACTAACGGTTGATGACTAGATTTAAGATCTTTTCTTTCCTGTGATGAAGGGAGCAAAGAAGGTGTCAGCAAAGGCTGAGATAAAGTACCAAGCAACATCACCGTAGATGAGGGAATCAACACCGCTCTATTTTCATGATCACTAACAGGATCAAATAAAGGAGGATCAATATCTTGTGGCGCTACAGAATCGACCGAGTGCCGATCTCCAACCAATTCGTTAGAACGCGTAGCTGGATACATAGTTGGATACATAATTCGATGCATAGAGTGAGGAAAAACCCCCGCTGCACCGACTGCCAACAAACCGGTAATGACTTGTCTACGCTTCATAATATATCTACATTTTTGCTAATATGCTGTATTTCTCCTTAATTGTAGCAACAAAACACCAAAATAGCCCACTCGGACGCTTATTATAAAACAAGCAAACCTCACGCTAACTCAGTATATTCATGTAAAATGTAGACTAATATAAACCATCCTCAAACCTACCCCTATGATGTTTTCACCCCACCGCTTTTCAATTGCCCCAATGATGGATCGGGCAAACACCAACAATAAC
>AEVK01000108.1 GCA_000209515.2 gamma proteobacterium IMCC1989 | reverse complement strand
TCGGTGGTCAGCTCGGTGGTCAGCTCGGTGAAGGTATCCAGAATGCGAACGATTTCGGCTTGGATTGCCAGCGATTTCTCAGGGTTATCTGGGCATGGGATGGGGATTTGAACTTGTAAAATCCAATCTTTTTTTAAGTGAGTTTGGTCATAACCGCTATCGTAAGCAAGAAGTTGTCTATTACGATTCATTATATAGTAGAGGAGCTTTGGAGAATAACACATACTATTTTTGACTCTTAGTAGACACACCCTTTGGTTTGCCGCGTAGCGGTCATTTTCTGTAACAAAAAAGGCTTTTGCCAAAGCCCGGCCGTTAGGTAAATCACTCATAACGAGGGCTACATCATTCTGTAGCGCAGGGGTTAATACATCTGATTTATTAACCCAGCGAGCGTTTCTACCTTCAGTAGAAATGAATTTTGATGTTAGTAAAGCAATATCGCCGTCTGGTGATACTAATTTTTCATGGGGTTTAGCATTTTGAAAATGAGCAATATCTTCTAATGCTCTCCATTCTGCTTGATCGCCATCCAACATTTTCTCCATAAAGTCTAAAACGCTCATGATTCAATCTCCGCAACAATGGCTTCAATATCACTGCGAAGCGCATCGATTCTAGCGACGGTGGTTTTAAGCTCGGCATTGAGCTCGCTAATATTCACCACTTCGCGCATGTCTTTGGCTTCCACATAGCTGCTCACCGATAGGTTGTAGTCGTTGGCCACTTCTTCATAAGGTACTGACCTAGCGAAGTGCTCCACATTCGCTTTGCTATCGAACACCTGCATGATCTGCTCGATGTGGTCACCGGTCATCGTGTTGGTATTAGTGTCTTTTTTAAATAAACCACTGGCATCAATAAATTGGGTGGTGGTGTCGGTTTTGTGTTTGGAGAGAACCAGAATAGTCACGGCAATGGTGGTGCCAAAAAACAGATTGGGCGCGAGTGAAATAACCGTTTCCACATAGTTGTTATCCACTAAGTATTTACGGATTTTCTGCTCGGCACCGCCACGGTAAAAAATACCAGGGAAGCACACAATCGCCGCGCGGCCTTTGCTGGAGAGGTAACTCAGTGCATGCAGCACAAAGGCAAAGTCGGCTTTAGATTTGGGTGCTAATACACCCGCTGGTGCAAAGCGATCATCGTTGATTAGGGTTGGATCATCACTGCCTATCCACTTTACCGAATACGGCGGGTTGGAAACGATAGCATCGAAGGGTTTGTCATCCAGAAAGTGCGGGTCTGTTAAGGTATTGCCCAGCTGCATATTAAACTTGTCGTAGTTGATGTTATGCAAAAACATATTCATACGGGCAAGGTTGTAGGTGGTGTGGTTAATCTCCTGCCCCCAAAAGCCATCTTCAATAATGTGGTTATCAAAGTGTTTTTTGGCTTGTAGTAACAACGAGCCGGAACCGGCAGCCGGGTCATAGATTTTATTGACGCTGGTTTGCTTGTGCATGGCAAGCTGCGCAATCAGCTTTGAAACGTGCTGAGGGGTAAAAAATTCACCACCGGATTTACCGGCATTGGCAGCATAGTTAGAAATGAGGAACTCGTAAGCATCGCCGAACAAGTCAATTTGAGCGGCATCGGGCTTTTCATAAAAATCATGACCAAAATCCAAACCTGCCACGCCTTTCAAAACCGCCGCTAAACGCAGGTTTTTGTCTTTAACGGTATTACCGAGTCGGTTACTGGTGGTATCGAAATCGGCAAACAGACCTTTGATGTCCGGTTCAGAGGGGTAGCCACTTGCGGAGGCTTCGATAGCGGCAAAGATGGCGGCTAAGTCGGTGTTCAGGCTTTCGTTGTTGTTGGCGTTTTTAGCTACAGTGGCAAACAGCTGGCTGGGGTAGATAAAGTAACCCTTAGTTTTAATGGCATCGTCTTTGATGTCTGGCGTGATCACCTCATCGCTCAGCGCGGCGTAATGAATACTGTCGTCACCGGCTTCAATATAGAGAGCAAAGTTTTCGCTGATAAAGCGGTAAAACAGGGTGCCGAGGACATATTGTTTAAAATCCCAGCCGTCGACTGAGCCGCGCACATCGTTGGCAATGGCCCAGATTTGGCGTTGTAGGGCGGCGCGTTGTTGAGTGCTTGTCATGGTGGTGTTCCTGTTGTTTTTCTTGGTATTAGTCTTTTACTGGATGTCGTTAAACGTCTTATTAAATGATCTTTGTCGGCCTTTCATTATTAACTATTTAAAGCAACGTTTAAGGCAACTTTTTTATTGTTGTGGTTGATATTGCCTTTTAAGGCGAGGAACAATTCGTTGTTCACGAAGTGGGTGTGTTCGCTGCCCGCAATTTGCGCTTGTTTTTTTTAGGCGTTTACCAGTAGTTAATGCCTTAAGGAGCCTCTGGTTAACTTACATCCGCCAAATTGCCGCTATTTTCTAACCATGATTTTCTGTCGGCTGCGCGTTTTTTAGCGAGTAGCATATCGAGCATTTGATGGGCGCCATCTTCGGCATCGATAGTTAATTGCACTAGGCGACGGGTGTCTGGGTCCATAGTGGTCTCGCGCAGTTGCATTGGGTTCATTTCACCCAAGCCTTTAAAGCGCTGCACATTTACTTTACCTTTTTTCTTTTCAGCAACGATGCGATCTAGAATGCCTTGTTTTTCGGATTCATCGAGTGCGTAGTAAACGTCGTTACCTACGTCGATTCTAAATAGCGGTGGCATAGCAACAAAAACATGACCATTGTTTACCAGTGCCGGAAAATGGCGTAGAAATAAGGCACATAATAATGTCGCGATATGCAGACCATCGGAATCGGCATCCGCTAGGATACAGACTTTGTGATAGCGGAGTTTTTCAAGATTATCTACACCGGGATCTACACCGATAGCGACCGATATATCATGTACTTCTTGGCTCGCTAAAATTTCTGCGCTATCCACTTCCCACGTATTTAATATCTTTCCGCGCAGGGGCATAATCGCTTGAAACTCTCGACTACGGGCTTGCTTGGCAGAACCGCCTGCCGAGTCTCCTTCTACTAAAAACAATTCGCCGCGCTCGGGTTCGGCACTGGAGCAATCCGCTAACTTACCCGGCAGCGCAGGGCCTTGAGTGATTTTTTTACGGGCCACTTTTTTACTAGAACGCACTCGTTTTTGTGCGTTATGAATACAAAAATCTGCAAGCTTGTCACCGTCTTCTGTATGCTGGTTTAGCCATAAACTAAAGGCATCTTTCGCCACACCAGAAACAAACGCAGCGGCTTCTCGTGAAGATAAACGCTCTTTGGTTTGACCAGAAAATTGCGGGTCACTCAGTTTAGAACTTAATACAAAACAACAACTCACCCAGATATCATCGGGGGCTAACTTTACACCGCGAGGCAATAAACTTCTAAACTCACAGTACTCGCGCATCGCATCAAGCAAACCAGTGCGCAGACCATTCACATGGGTTCCGCCTTGCGCAGTGGGAATCAAGTTCACATAACTTTCTTGAATCACTTCACCACCTTCGGGCAACCATTGCACGGCCCAATCAACCGCTTCAGTGCTGCCACTAAAACTGCCGGTAAACGGTGCGCGGGGTAATACTTCCCAGCCGCGGGTCGCATCAACAAGGTAGTCCGTTAGTCCGTCTTCGTAATACCACTCTTCGGTTTCTGCCGTTTGTTCGTTAGTAAAAACAATTTTTAAACCGGGACACAATACCGCTTTCGCTCGCAACACATGGCGCAAACGAGAAACAGAAAACTTAGGTGAATCGAAATACTCTGGTGCTGGCAAAAAATATACGGTGGTGCCGGTGTTACGTTTTCCGCACTCACCGGTAACGTGTAAATCTTTTACTTTATCACCATGAGAAAATTCAATATCGTGGACTTTTCCATCGCGTTTAATGGATACCACAAGCTTCTGCGAGAGCGCGTTAACCACACTCACTCCCACGCCATGTAAACCGCCAGAGAATTCATAATTCTTATCAGAGAACTTTCCGCCTGCGTGTAGTGTTGAAAGTATCACTTCAACACCGGGCTTTTTTTGCACGGGATGCATATCAACAGGCATACCGCGCCCATCATCACTGACGGTAATAGCTTGGTTTTTATGTAGCGTTACTTCGATGGTTTTTGCATGCCCGGCCAAGGCTTCGTCCACACTGTTATCAATCACTTCTTGTGCAAGATGATTAGGTCGCGTGGTTTCGGTATACATACCGGGACGTTTTTTAACTGGATCGAGTCCCGTAAGGACTTCAATATCTTCGGAAGAATAATTTGCCATGGAGTTTTAGTATCTCGTTTATCTAAATAATCTATAAAGCGCGTCTTATGTGCGAGCGGTTTTTATATGAACAATATGTGAAAAATGCTTACTTGATCTTGCTAGGGAAAATAAACAAGACCTACTTATAATGATCTTCGAAAAAGCGAATAACATCACTATGAAATCGATCAAAATTCTGAAAGCTGTGATCACCATCAGGCTCTATGGTTTGAGAGCAATGCTGGTACTTACTTTCAGCCAAGCGGTAATCTAGCGTCTCATCGCCTTTCTGAGCAAACAACCAATAGTTGCGATGACGATGAATAACCGCCGTATCGTAACGCGAGAGCGCGGTTAAGTCATCCGACTTTAGGCAATAAACATCATCGGTGTGGTAATTCTGTAAAGGCTGATCAATATAGGCCGGTAATAAATTAATGGCATCCACCGCGGGATTAATTAAAACGGCTGGCAAATCATAACGCTCCGCCAAATAAGTCGCCCAAAAACCACCCATAGAGCTTCCTATCAAGTAAGTATTCTTTTCTTTCTCAAGAGATTTCTCAACAATAGTTTCCAGCACCGTAGCGCAATGATTGGGATAAGGCGTTAATAAAGGGCAAACATACTCTATATCAGGGCGATACTGTTGCAGCCATTGCTGCATAGATTGCGCCTTGAAAGAATAAGGAGAACTCAGAAAACCGTGAATATAAAGCAGAGTAGGCATGGAGAGGATGGTAACAAATACCGCTAACGCTTATCTAGCGGTATTTGCTTGGTCATATTTATAACAGAGAGAAGCGTGGCTATACTACAACCGACTCTGCTGCCTTAGGATTTGGGCCATATTCGTTGTCGTCTTTGCTGTCTTGAACTAAGAAAAAGATCAACACGATAAAGCCGATCAAAGGCACCAACAAGATCAACTGCCACCAACCGCTACGACCTGTATCGTGTAGGCGTCTGGCTGCGATACTGATGCTAGGTATCAGTATCGCTAAAGAAAACAAAGCACCTAGAAATACGGTACCGATAATTGCTTCAATAATAGCAAGAGCAATACTGATCATCACCACGAATAATGAAAACATCCAATATTGGGTACGTCTCGCTCGCCCTGAAAAGTTAGCGAAGTTTTTAAATGCATCGGTAAAGTGTTCCATTTTTCTTCCTCTTTTTAATTAACTGATTATTTTAATTGGATTATTTTGACTGTGGTACATAGGGTTTATTATTCGGAATAATGACCTAAAGCACATACGCTCACCTCCTAATACCCAACAGAAGCAAAGTCGATACCGTAGTCTTTTTTAGCTACACGCTCTACCGCCGTGGTGAAGCTACCATCGTCATTAAGTTCAAACCAGCGATATCCGGGCATGACATCTTCTACTCCGAACTCATCTTGATTGGGTGTAAATTGGATGCAAGTTGACGGCGTGGCCAACAAGGCTACGTCGTTATACTGTTCAGAAAATGCTTGATGAATATGCCCCCACAAAACAATTTTCACATTTTGATGAGGCTGGATAATACGCCAAAAATCGTCGGCATTACGAACGATGTAACGATCCATCCACGCACTGCCTATGGGCACAGGCTGGTGATGCAAGCTCACCATAATGTGTTTATCCGCGTATTGAGCAAGCGTGTCTTGCAGGAAAGTTAATTGTTGCTGGCTAAGCTCACCATAGGTCTCGTTAGGTACACGAGAATTAAGCAACACGATGAGCCAGCTTCCTAGGTCATGGATAGTCATATTGACTGGTCCATCAATGGCCGCCATCATTTCTGAATCATCATGATTGCCCGCTAACCAAGCAAAAGGGTAATTAACCTGATCATTAATAGTACTGTGCAAACGATTATAGACAGCAGGCGATGGATGATTGGCCAAGTCTCCGGTCAGCAGCAACAAGTCATTTTGTGGTCGCTGCTGATTCATTAACGTTAGTACATCTTGTAAACCTTCATCTGGATTCATGGACAACAGGGCATCACCTTCGGATTCGCCAAGGTGGCAATCGGTAATCTGTGTAATTCGAATCGGTGTTTTTTTCATAAAATCTTATCGTTATTGTATTTTTACGAGCAATATTTACTACAGCCAACGACTGTCTTGGCTCTCATTATTTTTTTAGTGCGCTCAAGTGCATCTGACTCGATGCTTATCAGGAACACCTTAAGAAGCGAAAACCAACTTGTCGGCCACACGACCATGAGACAAACAATGGGTTAACAGTTCTCCCAGAAAGCGATTCATTTGTGCTTTTTCATCAATTTGGTGCATATCAACATTGGGGTATTCATAGCGCGGCGAAAACGACTGATATCGTTGACATTTTACGACTTCCGCAACATTGGCATCGTGATATAAGCGAACATCACCTTGATACACTGTAGATCCATTATGCTCTTGCCTTATCTGCTCTTCGGTATTTTCTGTAATGTTTGTAGGTCTTTTGGCTGGCGCTACAGCGGCTAAACGCTCTTTGTTATCTAGGGGGTCATTTTTAATGGATGGCTTTGTGTTTTGCAAGGAGAATAATTGCACAATGTGAACTACCGTCGTATATTTTGTTTGTTCTAACAAAGTAATACGAAAATGACTTTCAGATAGCAGGTGATCACCCACAATATAATGCCGACGATTGCCCACAGCGGCTTCTTTTAAACCATGAAATAAACGCAGTAAACGATGATAATTCATCTCACACTCGACTAGCTGTGCAGGCAAATCAACTTTATAACGCTTTTTTTTGTGACTGAGAGACAACGACATAACCCTTCTCATTATTGTTGAACATGGCGCTTTATGCGCTAGCAGCAAACCCAGACATCGACAAACGTGACTTATTCGCTGCGAGCCACTGGAGGCAAATCAGCGTGGCTGCATTCGCATAATCACCATTATATAGGTTGGGCAAGACCTCTGCCTCTGGAAAAACCGCAAACCTAATATCTTCGTTTTCTTCTGGCAAACCAAATAATCCTCCTGCTTGACGCAAATCAGCTACGGCACAATACAAACGAAGTTTCTCGTTCGTTCCGCCTGGACTACTATAATACTCGCAAATTTCATTTAGAGCGCTAGGAATGATGCCTGCCTCTTCTTGCAGCTCTCGACGAATCACCTGCTCATCTGACTCACCTATTTCAGCCATTCCAGCGACGACTTCTTTACACCAAGGGCTTGCCTTTGAGCTTAATAGCCCCACTCTAAACTGCTCCACCAGACCGATCAAAGAATGGACAGGGTCATAAATAATCGCCGCTACCGCATTACCTCGGGTAAATAGCTCACGTGTTATCGGGGCAGACCAACCACCGTTAAATAATCGATGCTTTAATTGTATTTTTTCAATAGCAAAAAAACCTTGGTAGACAACAGATCTGCCAAGAACATCGACTTCCAACAGGCTCCGATCATCCTCACGTGGCGATATAGTCATTTATTGTTTTCCTTCATCAACGCAGCCCACCATAAAATATAAGCTTACATGTAAACGCACATACAACTTTATTAATACAGCCCTATAAATAACAGTCTTGTAAATATAACACTGTAAATACAACACTAGACATAACTCATCATGGTGAGATAACAGACAGCGTTACCATTATTATATTAGCCTATTGTCATCCAGTATCGACCTTCTTAATGTAAAAAGCTACACTAAGAAATTAAACGATATACTGTGCAGACATCAAAATTGGTAAGACATCATTTATTAATCTCTCTGCCGCCACAGCCTCAACAATCAAGGTCTATATTGCCAATATGAATATCTCTTTCCGCTTTTTATCCTACCCACTGACGCCCGTTTTAATCGGTTTGTCACTATTCAATATAGCGCCTCTTTCTTACGCACAATCTACGCCGCAATCTTATTCACTATCCGAGCACCAAGCTTATGCAGAGAGCAATGAAAAGCGCGACACACTGATAGATATTTACGATCTAGCCAAAATTAACGATCACCAACTCAAATCTGACCATGCTGAATATTTAGCCGGTCAGGAAGCAGCTGCAATTAGTCGTTCCGCATTACGACCACAGATAACCGGCACCGCATCCTTAAGTAAAACAGATGCCGATACCGATACTAGCCTCTTAGGCAACACCAGCTCTAGTGATACAGAAACCGACAATACCAGTTATCAAATATCGCTCGTTCAGCAATTACTCAATGCCAATGCATGGAATACTTACGAACAAGGAAAAGTACAGACCCAACTGGCTGAAGCGCAATACAAGGTAAGCGAGCAATCACTTATGATTCGTAGCGCTCAAGCCTATTTTGATACTTTGCGAGCAATGGATCAATTACAGACTGATATAGCGGAAGAAAAGGCACAGTCAACGCTGTTAGAGCAAACCCGCCAGCGTTACGAGGTAGGGTTAATCTCCATTAACGATGTACATGAAACCCAAGCAGCATTTGATAATGCTGTCGCCAGCCGTATTAACAGTGACGCCAGTGTCGGCATCCGACTGGATGCACTGACCGTGATAACAGGGAAATTACATAACGATATCGCCCCCTTAAAAGATACTTTTGTGGTGGTAGAACCAGAACCCAAAAACAAACAAGCTTGGGTAGATTTTGCCTTAGCCAATAATCTTGAACTTAACGTCAGCGCGCTTGCTGCAGAGGTGAGCTTACTTGGGGAGAAAGCAGCAAAAAGTAATCATTTACCGACACTAAACGGTAGCATCAGTTACACCGATAGCGATAGTGATACTGATAGCTTAGGTACAGTCACCAACACGGATACTAATAGCGCTGCATTTAGCCTCAACTTCAGCATGCCTCTTTACACCGGCGGCAACCTATCTGCATTACAACGGCAAGCCGCACAGAGCGCTATTCAAGCCAGAGAAGACTGGCTATTCACTCAGCGCTCAACCATACAAAGTACAAGATCACTTTATTTATCGGTAACTACCGGCATTGCCCAGCTGAAAGCGCGCAAACAAGCAATCATCTCAAACGAGAGCGCTTTATCTGCGACCAAAGCAGGCTACGATGCCGGCACACGGGATATAGTCGACGTTGTTAATGCGCAGAGTAATTTATTCCAAGCGCAGCGTAATCACTTAGATACTCTTTATGACTACATCGTTAACACTTTACTACTTAAGCAAGCGGCTGGAATATTGCAACTCAGTGATATTCAATCGTTAAATGCCTCCTTGGAGATCAAATAATAACGACTGCTTTTTTGTAACTCTCTGTATCTACCTCTGTATCTATCCCTGCTTCTATTGCTGCCCCTATTAGAGCGCTCTGTTGTAGTTCACTGTTACAGCCCTCTTTTACAAGCCTCTTCTATACCGCTGCGTTTTGAGCAGCGGATTAGATACATTGCGCAGCTTGAACTATATTGGCTTGAACGGTCTTATCTAAAGTTAAAGCAAACAACAGAGTGCATTTCATGAAATTAGTGTACACCCACGAAAACCGTCTACTAGTGAACAATGCACAAAATATGTTGGAAAGTCGGCGAATCAACACACTACTTAAAAATGAATATGCCGCCGGCGCTATGGGCGATATAGCCCCTATAGATTCGTGGATGGAGTTATGGGTGCTGGATGAAAAAGATTATCAACAAGCAATTGCACTATTAAGCGTTCTATTAGATCGCCTCACTACCGATACAGCTAAAGAAGATTGGCTATGCTCTCAATGCGATGAGCATAACGATGCTGCTTTTGATTTTTGCTGGAAATGTAAAGCCAATTCTACGGTTGCCGAATAGCGCAAACGACTGCACTTTAGCACCCCATTCAACAAAAAACTAACCAACTGTACGTCGCAGAACAGTCAATAACGCTGCGTTACCCCACAAGTGCCGCGCACAATCGACTGTTTACAGCCAAAAAACAGTCTTTTTTGTAATTGCCAAGCAGAAAACTTCCAGTTAATCTTGCCGAAGATTTATTTATACCGCAAACATTAAAGGCCCCACCCATGAAATCGCTTTCCTTATTTGGACAAAAATTCACAAAGACATCAGGCATTACCGAACTAATGCAAGATTTAGGCGAAGCTGTCAAAAATAATGACCCTGAAACTTGCATGTTAGGAGGCGGTAATCCAGCCCTTATCCCCGCAGTCATGGATACCTTCCGCAACGAGATGCAACACATCATCGACAATAAACAATTCGATAAAGCATTAGGATTTTATAGCTCACCACAAGGCGAAAACCAATTTATTAGCGCTTTGGTCGATTTTTTAAATAAAGAGTATCAATGGGGCATCACCAGCAAAAACGTGATGTTGACCAACGGCAGCCAAAACAGCTTTTTCTATTTATTCAATATGCTCGCTGGTGAAATGGAGGATGGCTCAACAAAGAAAATTTTATTCCCCTTATCACCAGAATACATCGGCTACAGAGAACTTGGCTTATCAGACAACATGATTGCCTCACAGCAACCTACCATCGAGCATTTAGACGGCAAACAATTTAAATATCATATTGACTTCGATAAATTAACGATCGGTGATGACATTGCAGCCATCTCTGTTTCACGCCCAACCAACCCTACAGGCAATGTCGTCACCAACGAAGAGCTTGCTAAGCTAGACGCCTTAGCTAAGGCGCATGATATACCGCTCATTATCGATAACGCTTATGGAGCGCCATTTCCCGGCGCCATTTACACCGACGCCGAATTATATTGGCACGACAATATCGTCTTAGGCATGTCATTATCAAAGCTAGGGCTACCGGGTTTGCGTACGGGCATTGTTATCGCTAAAGAAGAAATTATTGATGTTTTGTCTGCGATGAACGGAACACTCTGCCTATCCCCTAGCAATATGGGAGCAAGCTTACTGACTAGGCTCGTTACATCTAAAGAAATTATAAGTCTACGTGATGATGTTATACGCCCTTATTACGAAAAGCGTATGACAGACGCACTAGCATTAGC
Organism: gamma proteobacterium IMCC1989; assembly: GCA_000209515.2. GTDB lineage: Bacteria > Pseudomonadota > Gammaproteobacteria > Pseudomonadales > Cellvibrionaceae > Endobugula. Next base: position 1,231 of record AEVK01000108.1, on the reverse strand, counting down.
GCAAAGTATTTTTAGTGACCTACCCATACATATCCACAAACCCGAAGGCGCTTTCTTTTTATGGTTATGGTTTAAAGGCTTACCTATTACGTCAAAAGCATTATATCAACGGCTCAAAGCGCGAAAGGTTATTGTTATCCCCGGCGAGGACTTTTTTATCGGAATGGATGAGGACTGGGCTCATCAATACGAATGTATCCGGGTTAATTATGCAGCACCGGAGGATCAGCTAAAGCGCGGACTCACCATCATAAAAGAAGAGTTGTTGAAAGAGTACAACTTGATTTAAAGCAATGTAAAAAAACACAACACAAGAAAAAACTTAAACCTGTCAATAATTCACAACACTTTTCACACTTCCCTCATCATTTCTTGACAAAAAAAACGAGCCTTTACGTGACAAAACACAGATAAAGGCTCATCTCTTTCTCTATTACATTAACTTTTCACTCCGCTCTCCCGTTACCATAGAGAAATATAACGCGCCATTTTTGTGCGCGTATTTTAGCTTTCTTATTAGTGATAAAAATTAGTGACGAAAAAGAAAATATACTCCTCCAACAAAAAAGCAAAGCGGAACTGCGTCACACTTTTATATTTGCAAAAAAATATGAAATATTGTCAAATGATACGAAATCAAAGAAATGTATTTTAAAAGAATTTTTTTTAGCTTAATAATATAGGCAAGAAAAATTATTAATAATAAAAAATAGCACGCATCATTATCAATAAAAAAAATAAAAGAGAAATGTAATGCATAACAAGCAATCGTTTGACGTTATTGTTGTTGGTGCAGGGATTGCTGGAATTTATACCGCATATAAACTCAAAAAAATGGGCCTGTCATTCTGTGTTCTAGAGTCAGGAGATGGTATTGGTGGTACATGGTTTTGGAATCGTTACCCCGGCGCACGATGTGACATTGAAAGCACTGAATACTCTTATCAATTTTCAGAAAAACTACAACAAGAATGGGATTGGAAAAACCGCTATGCTTCGCAGCAAGAAATGCTGGAGTACTTAGAGCATGTTAGCCAACGGTTTGATTTACTGTCGGATATTCGACTCAATACCCGTGTTGAATCTGCAAAATTTATTGACAACAAATGGCATATAACTACAAGCACAAATAAAAATCTTTCTTCGCAATTTTGCATCATGGCAACAGGCGCAGTATCTTCACCTCGCATACCTAATATTAATGGTTTAACTCAATTTTCAGGCCAAATAT
>AEVK01000109.1 GCA_000209515.2 gamma proteobacterium IMCC1989 | reverse complement strand
CCTCCGATCCCGTTGCGCAAGGAGGCACCTATGCTTTTTTGGGTACAACAGGCGTAGGTAAAACAACGACGATCGCTAAGTTAGCGGCACGCTATGTGATGGAGAATGGGCCAGAAGGGGTTGTGTTAGTTACAACGGATATACAACGAATTGCTGCACATAATCAGCTCACTTCTTTAGCCAAAGTACTTAACGTTCGTGTAGAGATTATTGATGAACTACAGTATCTGCCTCAATACTTGGAAAAATTACAAGATTACCCCTTAGTGTTAATAGATACACCTGGAATGGGACATGCTGACCCCTTGCTTAAACCACATTTACAAGCACTAGAGCAGTGTGACGCGGTTCAGAATGTATTAGTGGTCTCCGCTAATAATCAATACCAGATGATGAAAGCTTCTTTGCATAGCTATCGTTTAGCGAATCTAGATTACTGTGTGATGACGAAGTTAGACGAATGCGCCACGTTAAGCGACGCTATGGGAATGTTAATTGAGTACACATTGCCACTTGCATATATCACCGACGGGCAGTCTGTACCGGAAGATATTGATATTCTTAAGTCATCAGAGTTTATTGCACGTGCGGTTAACTTATTGAAAAATCAGAAAAAAAATCAAGCGTTGGAAAGTTTACATCTAAGCAATCAATAAATTTTATATTAAGTCAATCAGCAGCAGGTGATATTGAGGAAAGCAACTACACTTAAACTGTACTTTATTTAATATTCTATTATGTCGTTAGAATTATTATGATTATAGGAGCAAGATAATCCATGAGTCATCCAGTTCAAGTCATTGCCGTAACGGGTGGTAAAGGGGGCGTTGGTAAAAGTAATGTCTCGGTTAATTTGAGTTTAGCGCTTGCCGCACTTAATCGCAGAGTCGTCTTAATGGATGCCGATTTAGGACTGGCCAACATCGATATTCTTCTTGGTATTCGAGCAGATAAAACCATCGCCGATGTACTTTCCGGTGAATGCGATTTACGCGATATTTTGATTAGAGGGCCGGGTGGTATTCGCATCGTGCCGGCCGCATCCGGTGTTCAGCATATGGCATCATTAAATGCTCAGCAGCATGGCGCAATGATACAAGCGTTTAGTGACTTAGGTAATCAGTTGGATGTATTGGTGATTGATACTGCTGCAGGCATATCCGATACCGTCGTCAGTTTTGTTAGAGCGGCACAAGAAGTCTTGGTCGTTGTATGCGACGAACCTTCGTCGATTACAGATGCCTACGCATTGATTAAATTACTAAATAAAGAATATGGTTTAGTTCGCTTCCGTGTAGTCGCTAATATGGTTGGCAATCCAAAAGAAGGGCACCATTTATTTCTCAAATTGAGCGGTGTTTGCGAGCGATTTTTAGACGTCACTATGCAATATGTAGGCGCAGTTCCGTTTGATGAAAATGTGCGTAAAGCAGTACAAAAACAAAAACCTGTGATTGAAATGTTTCCTCAAACAAAAGCGTCTCAGGCATATCGCCAACTCGCGAACAAAGTCAACGATTGGCCTGTGTCATCTTCACCACGGGGTCACTTAGAATTTTTTGTTGAAAATCTTTTGGCATCTTCTATGGCAAGCCAAGCGAATGCGACCAGTCATTTATAATATCGCTAGAGTGTTCTATTTTACCGTGCGTTTACTCAAAGCCTTATTGACAAGCTTATCGAAACAATTATCGAAGCAATTGTTTAGAAAAAAAACGTGCAAAACACATAATATCTCAACCATTCAATCTCTAAAAGTTGGTAATAAGGTTGGTAGTAATGATGGCGACTGAGGGTATTGGTCTGTATACACAAGCTCATGAAGCGGTGCAGGTAAATGCATCAGCGGATATCTGTGTCGAAGATTATGCAGATTTAGTGAAACGTATAGCACAGCATATGGTGGCAAAAATGCCCGCCAGTGTACAAGTGGATGATCTGATTCAGTCCGGCATGATTGGACTTTTAGAAGCCGCTAAAAAATATGATGGTTCTCGTGGTGCCAGTTTTGAAACCTACGCTGGCATTCGTATTCGTGGCGCTATCGTCGATGAGATTCGAAAGGGCGATTGGGTTCCTCGCTCAGTTCATCGTAACAGTCGATTAATCAGTAATACCATTCATCAATTAGAAGCTAGCTTAGGTCGTGATGCAAAAGATAGTGAAATTGCAGAAGCCATGGGCGTTGATATTGATGAATATTATGCAATGTCTCGCGATGCAAGCTCTAGTCGCTTATTTAGTATCGATGAATCTTTTGAAAGTGATGAATCGGTTATTAGCAATGAGAAAAATTCCCCTTTTGTCGACCCCCATGATGGCGCGCAACATCAAGCATTAAAATCATCATTGGTTACTGCGATAGATAAATTACCTGAGCGAGAAAAATTAGTTCTCTCTCTTTATTACGACGAAGAGCTTAACTTAAAAGAAATTGGTCAAATTTTAGGCGTTACTGAGTCTAGAGTGAGTCAAATTCATAGCCAAGCGGCGCTACGTTTAAAATCGAAGTTAAAAGACTGGCAGTCAGCGTAATTCTCATGCTTATTTTGAGTATTTCACTGGCTACATTAGAAACAGCGTCTAGACTGTAAATAGACAACGTTTCAACGAGTGTGTGGAGGTTACATTGGACAAGAATATGAAAATACTCATCGTAGATGATTTTTCAACTATGCGAAGAATTATTAAAAACTTATTGAGAGATTTGGGGTTTACCAATACTCAAGAAGCGGATGATGGTTTAACCGCCTTGCCTATGCTCAAAGGAGGCGATTTCGATTTTCTGGTAACAGATTGGAATATGCCAGGTATGACGGGTATAGAATTATTAAAAGAGGTGAGGGCTGATGATAAGTTAGCAAGCCTACCGACTTTAATGGTTACTGCAGAAGCGAAAAAAGACCAAATTGTCGAAGCGGCTCAAGCGGGTGTTAATGGTTATGTCGTTAAGCCATTTACCGCTCAAGCACTTAAAGAAAAAATAGAAAAGATTTTTGATCGTGTATAGCAAGGGTTTATAGGTATTAATTGAAAAACGCCGTTTTAATAGCAGAAGGTTAATCAATGGAAACCCAGTTAAGTACACAAACGCCAGATATGATTGAAGAGCTTCGCCAATGTGCAGCGGCGTTAACAGAAAAGTTGCAAGGTGATCAATATGAAGAAGCATCTGCATTAATTGAAAAAGTGACGAATTGTCGTGATCAGCATATATTTCAGTCCATAGGAAAGTTGACGCGTGGTTTACACGACTCAATGAAAAATTTCAATGTTGATGGAGGTGTGTGCTCTGCCACTAATGAACATGCCGATGAATGCGAATTTAACGATGCATCTAATCGCTTAAATTATGTGATGGAACTGACTCAAAATGCAGCAGAAAAAACCATGGATATGGTAGAAGAGGCTGCACCAATTTCATTAAGCTTAGGTCAAGAAGCTGCCGTCTTAAAAACTGAATGGTTACGGTTGCGCCAGCGTGAAATGACACCCGATGAATTTAGAGGGTTTTATGAACGCCTAGATAAGTTTTTTGATGTGACGGATACCAGTACAAAAAAGTTAAATGAGAATTTACAAAGCATTATTCTCGAACAAGGCTTTCAAGATTTAACTGGGCAAGTACTAAAACGGGTTATTAGTTTAATGAGTGAGGTGGAAGATAATCTCGTCTCTCTTGTTAAAATTGCCGCACAAGTTGAATCTGTTGTTGGAATTAAGCCAGAAGAAGTGAAAGCGCAAGCCGAAAAAGAAGCTGACATCAAAGGAGAAGGGCCTCAGATAAAAGCTGAGGAACGAGAAGATGTTGTAGGCAGTCAAGATGAAGTTGACGACTTGTTATCCAGTTTAGGTTTTTAAGGAGAGCTCAATGAGTTTTGCCGAAGATGAAGAAATACTCCAGGACTTTTTAGTTGAAGCGGGAGAAATTTTAGAACAATTATCTGAACAGTTAGTTGATTTAGAACAACGCCCTGACGATAAAGATTTACTGAATGCCATTTTTAGAGGGTTTCATACCGTAAAAGGTGGCGCTGGTTTTTTACAGCTCGATACGATGGTTGAGTGTTGCCACGTAACAGAAAATTTATTCGATATTCTACGTAATGGTCAGCGTGAAGTGACATCTGAGTTAATGGATGTTGTACTACAAGCCTTAGATGCTGTTAATCTACAATTTGAAGCTATCCAACAACGCCAGACTCCAGAAGCGGCTGATCCCGAATTAATAGCCATGCTTGGTCGATTGGTGGCATGCGAAGATATTGCTGAAGATAATACAGCCGCTGCAGAGACAGAAGCAACAGAGACAGCTGAAGAAGTTGCCGTGGAAGATAGCCCTGCTACAGAAGAAAACACTACTACAGAAGCAAGTGCTGAGCCTGGTCAACCTGGCGATGATATCACCGACGGAGAATTTGAACAGTTAGTAGATGCTGTTAGTGGTGATGATGTGTCATCAGCAGCTCCAGCACCAGCTGAAGAGAGCCCAGTAGTTTTAGATACCGGTAGCGATAGCAACGAAATTACAGATGATGAGTTTGAAGATTTACTAGATCAGTTACACGGTAAAGGCAAAGGGCCAAGCGTTAACGGCGAAGCAGCCTCGGTTCCAGAAAAATCAGAAACAAAAGCGACTACAGAAACGCCATCTACGGCTAAAGCTGAAGCTCAAGCAGCTGCTAGTGACAGTAACGTTATTAATGACGATGAGTTTGAAGCTTTGCTAGATGAGTTACACGGTAAAGGCAAAGGTCCTTCTAAGGATACTGTTGCTACCCCCGCATCTACTGAAACAAAACCTGCAGAAGCGAAACCTGCAGAGGCCAGTCCAGCCGCAGAAAAACCCGTACCCGCTCCAGTTGTTGCAAAAAAAGCAACGCCTGCACCGGCAGCCAAAGCACCAACAAAAGCGCCAGTAAAAGCATCAACAAAAGAAGCGGCTGCTCCACCAGCACCTGCTGCAGAAACGACCGTACGTGTAGATACCCAGCGCTTAGACGATATTATGAACATGGTCGGTGAGCTTGTATTAGTACGCAATCGTTTAGTGCGTTTAGGCGATAAAAGTACCGACGAGGCACTGGGTAAAGCGGTCGCAAACCTTGATGTTGTCACGGCTGACTTGCAAACGTCTGTTATGAAAACACGTATGCAGCCTATCAAAAAAGTGTTTGGTCGATTCCCGCGTGTGGTACGAGATCTAGCGCGTAACTTGAAAAAAGAAATTAACTTAGAACTAGTCGGTGAAGAAACCGATTTAGATAAAAACTTAGTAGAAGCACTAGCAGATCCTTTAGTGCATTTGGTGAGAAACTCGGTGGATCACGGTATCGAAGCACCTGATGTTCGAGTCAGCAATGGTAAAGACAAAGTCGGTAGAGTGATATTGGCTGCTCAACAAGAGGGCGATCATATCCTGTTGTCTATCACTGATGATGGCGGCGGTATGGACGCTGACAAACTACGTGATATTGCTGTCGGTAAAGGTTTGATGGACAACGATGCAGCTCAGCGATTGTCTGATACCGAAGCGTTTAATTTAATTTTTGCCCCCGGTTTTTCAACCAAAACAGAAATATCAGATGTCTCGGGTCGAGGCGTAGGTATGGATGTCGTTAAAACAAAAATCATGCAGCTCAATGGTTCAATTGAAATAGAATCAGAGATGGGCAAAGGCACAAAAATACTCATTAAAGTACCATTAACCTTAGCGATTATGCCTACGTTAATGATTATGTTGGGTGCTCAAGCATTTGCATTGCCTTTAGTGAGTGTGAATGAAATATTCCATATGAATCTGCAGAAAATCAATATTGTCGATGGCCAAGAATGTGTGTCGATACGAGATCAGGCGATACCTTTATTCCATCTAAAAAATTGGTTAGTCAATGGCTCTGCCAATGAAGAAAAACCATTAGAAGCACATGTAGTCATTGTGACGGTAGGTACTCAGCGTGTAGGATTTGTTGTTGATCAACTGATTGGTCAAGAAGAAGTGGTGATTAAACCGCTAGGAAAAATGCTAAACGGTACGCCCGGAATGGCAGGAGCAACTATTACTGGCGATGGCACCATAGCACTGATCTTAGATGTGCCCAGTATGTTACAGCGTTATGCAGCAGGCAGTGCATAATCTATACTGTCTTAAAGAAGTTTGAGCGCGCGGATTTTTCGCGCCCAACTCACTTTTTAGCATAATAATTGTTAATTACACTGCGTCGTATATTAAATGCCAATTACTATATTAATCGTTGATGACTCACAATTTTTCCAGCGTGTATTATCGGAAATAATTAACGAAAATCAACAATTTAAAGTGATCGGTGTAGCAAATAATGGACGGGAGGCGATAGAGAAAGTCAAGAGCCTCAATCCCGATATTGTCACGATGGATTATGAAATGCCGATGATGGATGGCGTTACAGCTGTTCGTGAAATCATGTCTACTCATCCTTTGCCCATTCTTATGTTGTCATCGATGACATTCTCCGGTGCAAAAATTACGATTGATGCACTAGAAGCGGGTGCAGCTGAGTTTATGACAAAAAACTTTGCCGAAATATCCGGCAAGGGCAGTGCAATTAAAAAACGCTTGTATGATACTTTGTTGGCATTAAGTAAAAGTCGATCTATTCATTGTGCTCCTAATGAAGATAACCGAATCACCTGTGCTACCGTTCCGACAGAAAAGGAATCGGACTGCGTTACCCGTTCTACGATCAACCGCGCTACTCACCCCTCTACTAACCCCGTTACAAAAACACCAGTAAGTAGCTCTATTCTCAATAAAAAGACTTGTGGAAAACCAGAGCTGGCAGAATTAAGTCGTAAAGTTAAAATGATCGCTATTGGTGCTTCAACAGGAGGCCCGTTAGCATTAAGTGAATTGTTGCGAAGTCTTCCAGAGAGTTTTCGTTTTCCCATTCTTATTATTCAACATATGCCGGAAAACTTTACCTTGGCATTTTCTCAACGGCTCAACAAACAATGTAATATAGAAGTTAAGGAGGCCGAGGACGGCGATTATATACAGCCAGGAAGAGCGTTACTCGCTCCCGGTGGCAAACAAATGATTATCGATAAAAAAAATAAAAACCGTATTAAAGTCATGGATTCTAAAGCCGAAATTAATTATAAGCCCTGTGTTGATATTAGTTTTGCCTCTTTATCTAATAGTTATACTGATTCTGTGCTAGGTATTATTTTAACCGGAATGGGTAGTGATGGTTGTGATGGCTCTCGACTGTTAACCGAAAATAGATCTACAATATGGACGCAAAACGAAAATAGTTGTGTCGTGTATGGTATGCCAATGGCTGTTGATAAAGCGAACCTTTCAAATGCATCGCTCGACCTAAAAGAAATGTCTTCCTATCTAAATAGCCTCTAATTAACGCTAATTCATTATCACAATTATTTTCCTCCCTTCCTTCCTCCCTCCCTTGCTTTCTTTCTATATAACCTATCTACACTGAAGATGAGATTGCTAAAACTCGACTTCCGAACTATGTTTATAAAGGGATTCCTTTAACAGGGGTTCTTAAACTTTTTTAGCGAACATCTATGATTTTCTTCTTTATTGATTGTTAATGAGATTATATGAAATTAGACTTTTTCAGTGTGATCGGAATAATGATTGCCTTTGCGGCATTGTTAGGTGGTAATTTTCTTGAGGGTGGCGCGTGGCAGCAGTTGCTCAATGGTCCAGCAGCGCTGATAGTTTTTGGTGGCACTATTGGTGCGGCTATTTTACAAACACCTATGTCATCTTTGTCGAGAGCATTAAAGTTATCACGTTGGGTTTTATTTCCTCCGACTATTGATTATAAAAAAACGATTTCAAAAATAGCTAACTGGTCTACTATCGCCAGAAAAAATGGCCTTTTAGGATTGGAGAGTCAAGTAGAGATAGAAAAAGATCCTTATATTCAAAAAGCATTAAAATTACTTATTGACGAAGGTTCACCACAAACCTTACGCCGTGTATTAGAGTCAGATCTTATTTTAGACGAGCAGCGTGATCAGGATGCAGTAAGATTTTATGCCAGTATGGGAGGTTACGCACCCACAGTAGGGATTATTGGCGCGGTGATGGGATTGATTTATGTGATGCGAAACCTAGACGATCCATCTTTACTAGGGTCGGGGATTGCCGTGGCTTTTATCGCAACAATTTACGGTGTCGCATTAGCGAATTTATTGTTATTACCCATCGCTAATAAATTAACCACGTATATCAACCAACAATCACACTTAAAAGAGTTAGTGATAGAGGGGACGGTATATGTAGCTGATGGTGAAAATCCACGTTCGATAAAATTGAAATTAGATGGTTTTATTCCATGATCACCATGGTAGAAAACAGCTATGCTTAAGCGGCGATCATTAGATTTACATATTAATCATGAACGCTGGTTAGTATCCTATGCCGATTTTGTTACTTTGTTATTTGCTTTTTTTGTCGTGATGTATTCTGTTTCACAGATCAATGAAAGTAAATACGAAGAGTTAACATCAACACTCAATGGTTTTTTTAGCGAGCAACAAAACACGACTGAAACAAAACAAGCAGCAGAATCTCCTAGCGCTAGTGTTATTGAATTACCCACATTAGAAACGGCATTTTATCAACAATTGTTACCGCTTATTGAAGAGGGAGCTATAGAAGTCAGCAGTAATGAGTTGTGGTTACAGATATCATTGAGTAATCGTATTCTTTTTGATATTGGAAATGTAAAACCAAGCGAACAGGCAAACGAAGTTATCGCGCAAATTGCGACGATTATGAAAGATACCGTTAACCCTATTCGTGTCGAAGGCTTTACAGATAATTTAGCGATCAATACGGCGCAGTTTCCGAGTAATTGGCAGCTATCAGCCGCACGGGCATCCGCTATCGTACAGTTATTGTCTGCTAGTGGTGTTTCACCTTCGCAGCTGTCCGCCGTCGGCTATGGTGAATTTCAACCTATAGCCGATAATAGTAGCGAAGCTGGCCGAGCCAAAAATCGTCGAGTGGTGCTGATGATTGGTAAATTTGAAGAGAACCGACCAGTAGCGAATAAAAGTGTGTCGGATAATCGTACTGTGAATGAGTTAAGCGGTTCTCGTGGAGCTTCCATTAACACAGTTGTTGAAAGGTTTGTTGAAAGTTCTGTTGAAACCTCTTTGAATAACAGCAATATTGATCCACCAGTATCGTCAGAAGCATTAACGCCTATTACGTTGAAAAATGGTGAATTACTATTTACTAGCGACTCTAATGCCGGAGAACTAAATACCAAAGAACTAAATACCAAAGAGTTAAATACCAAGCAACCAAAAACACCCTAAGATCAAAGCGCTCATTGCTAATGGTTTTAGTCGGTCATTATTTCGCCAAATATAAGTGGGTAACGAGCTTGTTTATTGTGTTGACGTGAATAAGGGATACATAAGGCGTGAATA